>NZ_CP096016.1:2091000-2408000 GCF_023650515.1 Alkalimarinus coralli | reverse complement strand
TATGGGGCGTATGAACCGCTTGATGGATCTTGATGAAGAGAGCCTGATTGCGACATTCGGTGCCGGGACTCCAGGCCCTCAAGTTGAAGCTCAACTGCATGCAAGGGGCTATACCCTCGGCCACTTTCCACAGTCATTTGAATTGGCAACGTTGGGCGGCTGGGTAGCAAGTCGTTCAAGCGGCCAGCAGTCATTACGTTATGGCCGAATTGAACAGCTATTTGCAGGGGGACGGATGGAAACCCCTAAAGGCCGAATGGATATACCCACGTTCCCAGCCTCGGCTGCGGGGCCTGATGTGAGAGAAATGGTGTTGGGTTCTGAAGGGCGCATGGGCATTATCAGTGAAGTGAAGGTGCGCGTCTCCAAGCTGGCTGACCAGGAAAATTTCTATGTGATTTTCTTCCCTGAGTGGACTAAAGCAAAAAATGCAGCAAAAGCTCTGGTGCAGTCTCGTATCCAGCTTTCAATGCTGCGTTTAAGTAATGCCATTGAAACAGAAACCCAGTTGGCACTAGCGGGCCACGAAACGCAAATTGCGTTAATGGAAAAAGCGCTTTCGTTTAAAGGCGCATCGACTGGGAAATGCATGATGACGCTGGGGCTAACTGGCTCTAAAGCGCAGTGTAAGGCGTCACTGTCTCAGCTTAAAAAGATTATTAAATCATTCGATGGTATTTATACCGGAACCATGCTGGGCAAAAGATGGGCAGAAAAGCGTTTCACCATGCCTTATCTACGTGAAGCGCTGTGGGAAAAAGGTTATGCGGTTGATACGCTCGAAACGGCAACCAACTGGGAGAATGTAGATAACCTGTTGAATAAAATGGAAGAAAACCTGAGAACCGCATTGCAAGATCAAAATGAAAAGGTTCATGTATTTACTCACCTTTCACACTTTTATGGTCAGGGTTGTAGCATCTATACAACCTATGTTTATCGCACGGCGGACAGTTATGAGAAGACGCTGGATTGGTGGGCAAAACTGAAGCATTCAACGTCTGACGTGATTGTTAACAACCGAGGCACAATCAGCCATCAACATGGCGTGGGTAAAGATCATGCACCTTTCCTTCCTGTCGAAAAAGGTGAGTTGGGTATGTTTGCTATTCGTACCTTGTGTGATGCGTTTGATCCGGAGAAAAGAATGAATCCCGGCACGCTATTGATGGACGAATAACAACACGAATTGACCTAAATGGCGAGGCGTTCTCGCCATTTAACGTTCGTTATTTAATCCGTTATTGAATAGAAGCCTCAAATTGAGGGTGTGCTTCACTTATCCAGCTCAAGGCACCGGAGATAAACATGAGTGAGTCGGTTTGGTCACCAGGGTGGCGGGAACAGCAAATAAGCAAGCTGCGACTACAGCCTGAAGAAAAACAGTGGGATCTAATTGTGATTGGTGGCGGGATAACCGGCGCAGGGGTGATGCGTGAGGCAACCCGGCGTGGTTTGAAGACCCTGCTGATCGAGCAAAAAGATTTTGCATGGGGAACATCAAGTCGATCATCGAAAATGGTTCATGGTGGTTTGCGGTATCTTGGGTCAGGCCAATTTGGGCTGACACTGGACTCGGTCAAGGAGCGACAGCGATTGCTCGAGGAAGCGCCTGGGTTGGTTGATCCCCTTAATTTTTTAATGGGACACTACAAAGGCGGGTTTCCTGGCCCCTTTATTTTTAATGTGCTGCTGACAATTTACGACTGGATGGCCGGCAAGAGAAACCATCGCTTTATTAAACGGGCAGTGAAGGATTTTTTTGCACCGGGCATGAAAAGCAGCAACCTTAAAGGTGCAACGCAGTTTGCTGATGCCGTAACTGATGATGCGAGGCTGGTGCTGAGAGTTCTGCATGAGGCTAACAGTGAAGGTGGCGTGGCGCTTAATTACGTATCCGCTCAAGATACCGTCCGAGAAGGCGGCCGCGTTAAAGGTGTGCGTGTTAAAGATGAGTTGAGTGGTGCCAGTTTTGATATTTATGCCAGCGCGGTCGTTAATGCGTCAGGAGCCTGGACTGATGAATTGCGTGCTCAAATGGGGGCTGAGTCGGTTATTCGCCCACTGAGAGGCAGTCATTTGGTGGTGCCATCCTGGCGTTTACCGACTGCCTATTCGGTGAGCTTTTTCCACCCCAAAGACAAGCGTCCTGTTTTTGCCTTTCCATGGGAAGGGGTTACTGTTATTGGCACCACTGACCTTGACCATAAGCAGGACATGAAAAAAGATGCCAGCATCACCCAGGAAGAAGTCACCTACTTGATTGATGCAGTGAATGAGCAGTTTCCCGGTGCGCATATTAACGAAAATGATGTTGTAGCGTCTTATTCCGGTGTTAGACCTGTGGTTGGCACAGGTTCGCTTAACCCCTCCAGCGAAAAGCGAGAACACTCCATTTGGGATGACCAAGGGCTTATCAGCGTGGCCGGTGGAAAACTGACCACATTCAGGTTAATCGCGTTAGACGTGCTTGATGCGGCAAAAGAGTATTTGCCTGCCCATACTGCAAATAGCAGCGACGCGGCAATTTTCAAAGAAATTACCCCCTATGTAGGCGATGTGCTCACCAAATCCAAATTAACTCCTCATCAGATCAGGCGGTTAAAAGGACGATACGGGCGTCATTATGGGGCTGTAACTACAGGAGTCTCCGAGGCAGAACTTGCGCTGGTTGAGTCAACAGAAACCTTGTATGCGGAGCTTCGCTGGTCACTTGAGAATGAAACTATCGTTCACCTTGAAGATCTTTTATTGCGCCGAACTCGGCTTGGTTTGTTGATTGGTAATGGTGGAGAGGCCATTTTTGACCGACTCAAGCCGCTTTGTCAGTCGATACTTGGCTGGGATGACGAGCGTTGGAATACTGAGTTGGCGAGCTATCAGAAACTCATTGAAGAGTGTTACTCAT
This sequence comes from Alkalimarinus coralli, assembly GCF_023650515.1. Lineage (NCBI taxonomy): Bacteria > Pseudomonadati > Pseudomonadota > Gammaproteobacteria > Alteromonadales > Alteromonadaceae > Alkalimarinus > Alkalimarinus coralli. Next base: position 2,405,092 of record NZ_CP096016.1, on the reverse strand, counting down.
TGCCCGCGCGTAAAGCGGCAAGGGGGGCATTATGAGCGAGCGTTATATACTGTCTATCGATAATGGCACCCAGAGTATTCGCGCGCTGTTATTTGATACAGAAGGGAACCTTATTGGTAAAGGGAAATATGAGTTAGAAGCCTATTTTTCTGAAAAGCCCGGCTGGGCTGAGCAACATCCTGACTACTACTGGACATCTCTTAAAAAAGCCTGCGATAGACTTTGGTCAACGGTAGATATCGACCGTACCAAAATTAAGGGAATGTCAGTCACAACCCAGCGCGGAACGGTGATTAACCTTGATAAGGAAGGCAAGCCGCTAAGGCCTGCCATTATATGGCTCGACCAGCGACATGCGGAAATAGAAGGGCCGGTAAAAGGCGCTTGGGGACTGCTGTTTAAAATTGCTCGGGTAGGCGATGTGATAAAGCGTTTCCGTGAGAAATCTCAAGCAATTTGGATTAAACAAAACCAGCCTGAAATATGGGATAAAACTCACAAGTACTTGTTGCTATCGGGCTACCTAACCTATCAGCTGACAGGTCAGTATGTGGACTCTGTGGGTTGTCAGGTCGGCTATATTCCGTTTGATTACAAAAAACTCGACTGGGCGGGCAAGTCTGACTGGCGTTGGAACTTGCTGTCGTTAACACGTGATATGCTGCCCAAACTTGTTCAGCCAGGCGAAAAAATGGGCAACGTAACGGCTCAGGCTGCCTTACACACAGGTATTCCAGAAGGAACACCTGTATTGGCCTCTGCGTCTGATAAAGCATGTGAAATTATAGGCTCTGGAGGTAGCGCTCCGCATATTGGTTGTATGAGTTATGGCACAACGGCCACGATCAATACCACCAGTGATCGTTATGTAGAGCCTATTCCCTATATGCCCCCATATCCTTCAGCGATTCCCAAATTCTTTTGTACGGAAATCATGATCTATCGTGGCTTTTGGATGGTGAGCTGGTTCAAAAAGGAGTTTGGGCATCGTGAGCAAAAAATTGCAGATGAGAGAGGCATTGAGCCAGAGCAGCTGTTTGATGAACTGGTCAATCAGGTGCCAGCTGGTTCGATGGGCCTGATGCTGCAACCTTATTGGTCGCCGGGAGTAAGAGATCCGGGGCCAGAAGCGAAGGGCGGCATAATTGGGTTTGGTGATGTGCATACCCGCGCACATATCTACCGGGCTATTCTCGAAGGGCTTGCCTATGCACTTAGAGAAGGCAAAGAGAGAATCGAAAAAAGAAGTGGCCGTAAAATCACCAAGTTAAGAGTGGCGGGTGGCGGCTCCCAGAGCGATGCCGCGATGCAGCTAACTGCGGACATCTTTGGTATTCCGGCGGAAAGGCCTCATACCTATGAAACATCTGGTTTAGGTGCCGCGATTGATGTTGCAGTGGGGCTTGGTATCTATCCTGATTTTGATACGGCTATTAATAAAATGACCCGTGTCGGTCGAGTATTTGAGCCTGACCCGGAAACCGCTGAGAAGTATGATCGTTTGTATAAAGAGGTGTATCTGCAAATGTATAAACAACTGCAGCCACTATATCGATCTATTAGGGACATCACCGGTTACCCGAGTTAATAGTTTTTAAATAATCTATGCAGGCCGGACATTTTACGAAGAGGGGTTCAGAGTCGAGAATGGCGTGATGGTTCGTTTAGCATAGCGAACGGCATTTGCCATTAAGCAATATAAACGGCCGCTACTGCGGCCGTTTTTATTTGTCTGTAACGATGTAGAGTGCGTCTAAAGCTCGTATTGCAGGCATAAAAAAAGCGGGTGACCTGGGTCATCCGCTTAAAGAAATAAAAGGCATGAAAACAAAAACTGTCGGATTGTAGTCCTCATTATGCGCATCACTGCATAAGCCCATAAAAACAGCGGAGGTACTACTTAACCCTCCGCTTATGGGGGATACTACTCAAATCCACAATTAAAGAATAAGCGCTGAGAGCCGAACTTTCTACGATAGATTGGTAATCAACTGTTTTTAAACGTTAATGTAGTGTAACGCTGTGTAAGTTGAGCTGGCCTATCGACTTTACTTATATAGGGTGCTCCGCGCACCAGTGTGGGTAAGTAGAATGGCTTCGTTAGGTGCGCAAGCACACCCAGTAGGAGGTGGAGCTATTAGAACGTGGAGCCATGCATGATGTACCTTAAGGGGGGCGCATGCCTCCGTGTTGGCAATAACTCTAAGCTATTTCTTCGGGAGCGCTTTTCCACCGGTTGATAGAAATGGTGCCCGTATCGTAAGAGTATTGCAGCTTATTGAGTGCAGTGCGTTCAACCTCCTGAGCTTTTGGAGGGGATTGCTCGCTACTAACCGCACAAACGCTCGTACCCGCTTGTACTGATACAAAGCCGGCGGTTGTTTTAAATGCTTTCAGGTTGATGCCATCGTGTATTCGTCGGTAGCAGCTTGTTGTGCAGTGGTCGATATTATTAAAGTTTGCGATGACGGCAAACTGACTTTCACTGACCCTGCATACGGTATCAAGCGGTCTGATCAAGTGACGCAAGCGTCGAGCAATGCCTAACAGAATTTCTTCTTGCACGGTGTGGCTATAATTAGTCCTGATCTGAGCCCAGTTTTTCACACCGAGCAGCAAGTAACTGGTCGCGCCGCCTCTGGACTCTGCATGCACAAGGTTGCCGGATAGCTTCTGCTCTGCGAACTTCTGGTTACCGAGCCCGGTTTGCAGATCTATCACGTTTTTCGCCTCCAGCTCCCGGTTATTGTCAACCAGTAACTGATTTGCGATTAACAGTGAGTTTTGCAGGTCAACAATACGGTCCGCAGCATATATACGCGGCAGTAGCTGTTTGTTCATGTCAGACTTATAGATAAAATCATCGACGCCTCTGTCAAAGGCTTCTGAAAGTGCCTCGACGCCTTCTTTTGCTGTGAGGAGAATGATGTAGGTGTAATGGTTGATCTGCTCATCAAACTGTCTCACTCGACCAGCCATTTGCAGGCCATCCATTTCTGGCATGAGCCAGTCTGCGACTAAAACGCTGACCGCTCTTTCTTCCATCATTTTCAGCGCGGCAGCAGCACTATTGGCAAAGCGAATGTCTCTATAGCCAGCTAATTTAAGTGTTTTTCCAATAATAGTACTACTGAATTTTGCATCATCAACAACAAGAATGGGTAAGTCTAAATTAGGCATATTTAAAGCGTCTAAAAAGTGATCTATAGATAAGTTTTCAATGGGCAGATTTCTTTTGAGACGTTTTCTCGACTACTGCGCTCGCAAATACAGCGTTTAAAAACGGCATTGCTTCGCTCATGACGTCGTGCAAGGGTCTCTTTTTGGTATATCCAGGAAAACTAATTCAATACAGGTATTAATCTATTACCTCTAATACCCGCTTGGAATATAAACAAGTCCAACACAGCATAGTGGGATTATTGTTTTCTGTCTACGCTCAACTTTAATTGAAGTGAACTGTATCTCTCATATTAAAAAAAACAAACGATTCGTTATAATGCTTTATGCTAGTTAAATCGTATTTACTAATATCTATCGGAGTCATGGAATGCCATCATTTGATACTGTTTCAGAAGTAAACATGCACGAAGTCACCAACGCAATTGATCAGGCAAAGCGAGAGATGGGCAACCGTTGGGACTTTAAGAAAGTCGATTCAAATATCGAGTTTAAAGATGAGACTGTAATCTTAAGTGCAGAAGAAGAGTTTCAGCTCGATCAGCTATACGACATACTGTTAATGGCATTTGTTAAGCGCAAGCTGGATGGCCGCTCTCTGGCAGAAGGCGAAGATAGTAAATCCGGTAAACAGGTTAAGCGAAGCTATAAGCTCAAGCAGGGTATAGATCAGCCAACCGCTAAAAAAATTGTCAAAATGGTTAAGGATGCAAAAATAAAAGTGCAAGCCGCCATCCAGGGTGACAAGGTGCGTATGACGGGCAAAAAGCGTGATGATTTACAGGAAGTTATGGCTTTTTTACGCGAAGCGGATCTGGATACCCCCTTACAGTTTGACAACTTTAGGGACTAAAACAACCTTTACTGATCTTTGAACGCAGCATGACGCTGAATAAAATAGATTAGCAGTAAGACTGGAACCCCCATTAAGCTGGCGATTAAAAAGAACGTAGGGTAACCCAGATTATCAACCATGCTGCCTGAATAACCGCCAATCATTTTAGGCAGCAGTGTCATTAAAGAGCTGAATACGGCGTATTGCACCGCAGTGAATGAAATATTCGTCAGGCTCGAGAGAAACGCTACAAATGCCGCGCTTGCCAAGCCTGCGGTAAGATTGTCAGCGGAAATGACCAAGTATAATAATGGTAGATTGTGACCGGCCCCAGCCAGCAGCATAAACAAAAGATTGGTCGCGACGGTTAATGCCGCGCCTAAGTATAAAATTCGAATGATGCCATAGCGCATAGCCAGCAGCCCGCCTAAGAAACCTCCGGCAATGGTCATGAACAGGCCAAATGTTTTAACAACGGTGGCAATTTCTGACTTTGTAAACCCCATATCTTGAAAGAAAACATTTGAGATAACGCCAAGCACTATGTCTGATATGCGATAAAAGCCGATGAAGGTGAGCAGCAGAATGGCGAGTTTAATGCCGTAACGGCTAAAAAAGTCAGCAATGGGGTCTATGTAAGTCTCTTGAACCAGCTCGCGCTCATATAGTGGGGTGTGTGACATGGCTTTGATAAAGCCAATTACGAGTAAAAAACCAGAGATTAAGCGCCCAGCCTCAACCAGCAAGTTGGCGAGTACGCTATTGTGAGTGATCTCTTTAAACTGTATTTTTAGAAGCACTGCTTCACTCGCGGTATGAAGATAAGTCAGCACGAAAATAGTGACGCTCATGGCGAATATTGACAGGAATTTCAGGTACTGCTGAGTGCTATACTGGTGGGTTGCAGTCGGCTGGCTGCATGGCTCTTTAATGACAAATGTCGTGATAAGGCCAACCAACATAGATAAGCTCATACAGAGGTAGGTCACTTTCCAGGCATCATAGCTGTAGGCGCCCGAAGTTGACCCCAGATAGCTTGCCAGTACCAGAGCACCTGCTCCTGACGTTAGCATGCCTATCCGGTAGCCAGCAATGTATGTGGATGACATGAGTGCTTGCAGGTCTTGTTCTGCTGACTCAATTCGATAAGCATCAATAACGATATCTTGTGTGGCTGCGGAAAACCCCAATGCAACAACAGCTACCGCCATCAGTTCTAAGGCGTTCTCCTGCACAGGATTCACCATTCCGATCAAGGCGATAGATGACATTATGGCGAGCTGGGAAACCGCGAGCCAGCCCCGGCGACGCCCAAGTATGCGAGTCAGAAAAGGCAGTGGCATTCTGTCGATCAGAGGTGCCCACAAAAACTTGAATGAGTAGGCGAGTGCTGCCCAGCTGAAATAAGTCACCGTTGAGCGTTCTACACCGGCTTCGCGGAGCCATAAAGAAAGTGAGGAAAAAATCAAAAGTAGTGGAATACCAGCAGAGAACCCCAGGAACAACATCGTTATGACGCGAGGGTGCTGAAATGATTTTACTGATTGAAGCCAGTTATGATGCTGATGCATAAAGTTTTGTTCGCACACGAAAAAGTGCCGCTATCATAACCACTTTTACCAGGCTTTGCGATTGTCTTCACCACGGGTGGGCAGATAGACTGACCTTGCCTGTTGCGGAAAATGAAACGCCTTCAGACTCTAACCTTGATCTTTGTTCATTATATTTATCTGAGTTTGCCGGAAACGAAATCAGGCCTTTGGCATTAAGAACCCGGTGCCAGGGGATAGTTGTGTTTTCTGAAAGGTTGCGCAGGACATAACCTACATGGCGGGCGTAACCGGGAAGGCCCGCTCTTTTTGCTACGTCACCATAACTGGTGACTGAACCGTAAGGGATTTGACTGATGACAGTCAAAATAGATTGTGTCGCGTCGCTATTTGCCATGAAATCACTCATAGGCTTCATGAGGTTACCAATGAAGCCGCTTCAAGAATGAAGCGGCCTCTTTTGCTTTATAGACTAAACTCTCAACCCACCATCGACTTCGATAACCCGGCCGGAGAGGTAATCATTTTCGAGAATATACGCGATGGTTTGCGCTATTTCATCTGGCTCACCCATGCGACGCAATGGAATCTGGCTTGCCATCATTTCCAACGCTTCTGGTTTCATTGACGCGGTCATTTCGGTAGCGATGAAACCAGGAGCAACGGCCATTGAACGAATGCCATAACGGGCAAGTTCTTTTGCCCATGTTACGCTCATCGCCGAAACACCGGCTTTAGCAGCAGAGTAGTTGGTTTGTCCCATATTTCCTGCCTGTGAAATGCTGGAAATATTGATGATGCAGCCTTGGTTGTTATTCTGAATCATTTGGGTCGCGGCTTCTCTACCACATAGAAATACGCCAGTAAGGTTGACATCGATAACGGATTGCCACTGTTCAATCGACATGCGCTTTACAATTTCGCCATCTTTGGCTTTGATTAGCAAACCATCCCGCAGGATTCCAGCATTATTAACCAGTCCATTGAGCTGGCCAAAATCACGAGAGATAGCGTCGAAGGTTGAGATAACGTCATCTTCTTTGGCGACATTGCATAAATAGGATTTGGCCTCGCTGCCTGCCTTTTCACAGAGTGCAACGGCCTCATCAAGTCTGTCCTGATTTAGATCGATAAGTGCAAGCTTAACGCCTTTGCTGGCTAAATAGACAGCCATTGCGCGACCTAACCCTTGCCCGCCACCGGTAATTGCTACAACAGAATCTTGAAGTTTCATATTTGGCCTTAATATATAGAGATATATGGATTGAAAATATAATGAGACCTATGCACGGCTACTGCGCTTACAAATTCTTCGTTAAAAAATGACTCAAAATGCTCATTTATTTAATATAAACTGCGCTTTTTCGTCACTTTTTGCCTTGTCTTTGTTTCGCTCATAACACCGTACAAAGGCCTCAAAATGATGTTTGTGAACGTCACGCACGGCGCGGTATTATGTCAGTAATCTCCACATCTGGCCATACAATCAGGCTGCTTTAAACTATAGAGCATACTGAGGGGTTTGCCTTGCCTCTTGTTTGTGGGCTTCCACTTTATCTAACGCTAGGATTACTATGAAAATTTTATTTATTCTCTTTATCGTCATGCCCATTGTCGAAATGACTGTACTGATAAAGGTGGGGTCCTTGATCGGGGTTTGGCCAACCATATCGTTTGTTGTCTTAACAGCGGTTATTGGCGCATCAATGTTGAAACGCCAAGGGCTTAGCACCTTGATGCGTGCTAATCAGAAAATGAATGCCGGTGAAATTCCCGCTAAAGAAGTGGCAGAAGGCTTTATGTTGGCTGTTGGTGGTGCTCTATTACTCACGCCAGGGTTTGTTACCGATGCGATTGGGTTCTCGCTTTTGATGCCGGGTATCAGAGGCATAATGATTAATCAGTTGATGAAAAAAATGGTGGTAGCGGGAAGCCAGCAGTTTTCACAGACTTATACCTCAGCAGGTGGCCCTTTTACTCAAACACGAAGCACATATAGAACCTATCAAGATCAGGATGGCGTTATTATTGAAGGGGAGTTTGTTAAAGGGGAAGGCCAGGACGAGCCTTCGCAGCATGGCTCGCACTCAGAGCAGATAGAAAAAAAATAATTATTTTTTACCTTTCTCTATTGAAATGAATTTAAGCAACCCCATTTATAGAGCCACCACTGTTCAACTGACGTTAACTTGCTAACCGTGGCCTGATCAGTCAGTGCTTTTGGTGACTTGTTAACGTTAATCGTTGATTAGTTAATATTGATTTTTTTCGGATTAATAACCTAATTTTGGAGAATCTGTGAAATGAAGATCCGCCCGTTACATGATCGTGTAGTTGTACGTCGCAAAGATGAAGAAACTACGACCGCAAGCGGCATCGTACTTCCTGGAAGTGCAGCTGAAAAACCATCTCAAGGTGAAGTTGTTGCTGTAGGCACTGGACGCATTATGGATAATGGCGACGTTCGTCCATTAGCCCTTAAAGAAGGCGATACCGTTGTATTTGGTCAGTATTCAGGTAACACCGTTAAGGTTGATGGCGAAGAGCTGTTAATCATGAGTGAAAGTGAAATCTTTGGCGTACTTGAAGACTAATAAGTCCGGGTTTTTGAGCTTTTAACAGGTTATATATCAAAGGTTAATAGGAAGGATAAAATATTATGTCAGCTAAAGACGTTAAATTTGGTGATTCAGCACGTAAGCGCATGCTTGCTGGTGTAAATATTCTTGCAGACGCAGTAAAAGTAACGCTCGGACCAAAAGGCCGTAACGTGGTACTGGATAAGTCGTTTGGTGCACCTACCGTTACTAAAGATGGTGTTTCAGTTGCTAAAGAGATTGAACTGAAAGACAAGTTCGAGAACATGGGCGCGCAGATGGTTAAAGAGGTTGCGTCTCAAACTAACGATGCAGCGGGTGACGGTACGACGACTGCAACCGTATTGGCTCAGGCCATTGTAAACGAAGGTCTTAAAGCGGTAGCTGCGGGTATGAACCCTATGGATCTTAAGCGCGGCATCGACAAAGGCGTTCAGGTTGCTGTTGAAGAAATTAAGAGCTTTTCACGCCCTTGTGAGAACAACAAAGAGATTGCTCAAGTAGGTACGATTTCTGCGAACAGTGACACTGTTGTCGGCACTATCATCGCAGAAGCAATGGATAAGGTGGGCAAAGAAGGCGTTATCACTGTTGAAGAAGGTAGCGGCTTGGAAGATGAACTGGATGTTGTAGAAGGTATGCAGTTTGACCGAGGCTACTTGTCTCCATACTTCATCAACAATCAAGATAATATGTCTGCTGAGTTGGATAACCCATATATTCTTCTTGTTGATAAGAAAATCTCAAACATTCGTGAATTATTGCCTGTATTGGAGAATGTTGCAAAAGCGAGCAAGCCTTTGTTGATCATCTCTGAAGATGTTGAAGGCGAAGCATTGGCAACCTTGGTTGTTAATAACATGCGCGGAATTGTTAAAGTTGCTGCGGTTAAAGCGCCAGGATTTGGTGATCGTCGTAAAGAAATGCTTCAGGACATTGCAATCCTGACTGGTGCGACCGTTATCTCTGAAGAAGTTGGTCTATCGCTTGAGAATACGACGCTTGATGACCTGGGTACAGCTAAGCGAGTCAACATCAGCAAAGAAAACACCACTGTGATTGATGGTGTAGGTGCTGCTGCAGACATTGAGGCGCGAGTAGCTCAGATTCGCAAGCAGATCGAAGAAAGCTCTTCTGACTATGACCGTGAGAAATTGCAGGAACGCGTAGCTAAGTTGGCTGGCGGAGTTGCGGTTATCAAGGTGGGTGCTGGTTCAGAAGTAGAAATGAAAGAGAAAAAAGCACGTGTTGAAGATGCACTTCACTCAACGCGAGCAGCAGTAGAAGAGGGTGTTGTTCCTGGAGGTGGTGTTGCGTTGGTTCGTGCACTCCAGTCAATTGCTGATCTTAAAGGTGATAACGAAGATCAGAGCGTTGGTATCAACTTGCTACGCCGAGCAATGGAAGCACCTATGCGCCAGATCGTTGAAAATGCTGGAGGCGAAGGCTCTGTTGTAATCGATAAGGTTAAACAGGGTGAAGGCAGCTTCGGTTACAATGCCGGTAATGATGAGTACGGTGATATGCTTGAGATGGGTATTCTTGATCCTGCAAAAGTAACCCGTACCGCATTGCAATCAGCTGGTTCTATTGCTGGTCTAATGATCACGACCGAGTGCATGGTTACCGAGCACCTTGAAGAAGGTGGGGCTGCGCCTGCGATGCCTGATATGGGCGGCATGGGAGGCATGGGTGGCATGGGCGGCATGATGTAATTCATCCCCTTACCGCTTGATCTGATAAACGCACTTAGCCTGCGTTTGTCAGTCGCTCTTTTTAAAAGCCCCTTTAAATGTAAAGGGGCTTTTTTCGTTACGGCATCCCGCCCATAATGTAGCAAAAATGAGAAAGTTCTACTTTTAGGTATAAATATCTGATAAAAGCTGGATTTAACGTTAGAATTAGGCTGTAATTTATTGAAGTTAGACGCTCGCTTTGGGGCACTGAAGAAGAAACTGATCAAGTGTTTAAGAAAATATTGTTATTTTTACTGGTGGGGGTGATCTCTTATATCTCCTTTTTGATTGCAACTCTTCCTGCCAGTTTTGTATGGAAATATCTATCGCCTCAATTACCTTTGAAACCTCTACAAATTAATGTCAAAGGGCTCTCTGGCACAGTTTGGGATGGCGAAGCGTATGTTTCTTCAAAGGGGATAGAAGGAGTATTGGATTGGGATATATCGTTAACTGGGCTTTTTGCCGGCCAGCTACCGATTCAGCTTGCAGTAAAAAGCTCTGCAGGCACACTCAATACGGACATCAGTGTATTTTCGAATGGTGTGGAACTTAGTGGCACCAAAGGAAAAATTAATCTCCAGGCTCTAAATACGCTGTTTAAGAGACAACGAGTCACACTTAACGGCGATCTAACTATTAGTAGTTTGGAACTGGGGTATTTTGACCGCGCTGTGACATCAGCGACTGGGCAGTTTGATTGGAGTGGTGGAAGAGTAGAGTATCCGGCAGGAAGAGAGATGCATGGTAGTCAATTTCCGCCATTTATTGGCAAAATAAGCCAAAAAGGCGATATCGCACTCATGCACATTAGCGACACTGAATCTTCTGTGAATGCAATTGAAGCACAATTGGATCGAACAGGTACGGCGACACTCAGGGTTAAGCGGAGGCTGCTCGATTTAGCTAATGAACCATGGCCAAAAAACTCGTCAGAAAATGATGTTGTATTCAAAGCCAAAAGAAGGATTATGTAGTACGATCCTCCGTCGCTGTGAAACGAGCGATTACAGGTTGAAGAACGGGCCAGCGATGAAATAGTAATCCGCAGTTAGCTAAATGAGTTATTTAAAAACATAGCTATTTGAAAACATCGCTATTCGGATAAGCCATTAAAGAACAGAAAGAGTGAGCGCTAGAACGTGGCAACAGAGAAATACAGCAAATTAACGTCACAAGACAAGCTTCCACAATGGATGCTTGTTATCTTGCTGTTGTGCTTTGTGATTTATTGCTCCAAGCTGCTGGCAGAACTCACATGGAATGTATTAACGGAAGATCAGGCACTGGTAGGCGCGACAAGTTGGGTGAGTGATAATCGAGCACCCTCTTCACGCAGCACGGTAGACAGCTCTATACTGTTAACACAGAGTTTATTTGGGAAAGAGGACTCTTCACGGCCGACTCAGCAGTTGATGAAAAACGTTGAAGCACCTAAAACCAAGTTGCAGCTTCAGTTAAAAGGTGTCTTTACAGCTGAGCGCGAGGAAGAATCTAGTGCTATAGTTGCTGAGAGAGGAAAAAAGGGAGAGTACTTTAAGATTGGAGATAAACTGCCAGGAAACGCTGAACTTGTGGCTGTTTATAGTGATCGAGTACTGTTAAAACGCAATGGAAGACTTGAGACCCTTAGCTTTGAAGATACCAAGAAAGGTGGAATTGCTAAGGTTAAACCTAGCTTTAATAGAAAACAGATATCATCTCCTGAACAGTTTGTTGATGTAGCAGAAAAAAGGTTAGCTGAAAGCCCCGCGACGGCTTTAGCCTCGGTGGGATTGCGGCCTGTCAAAGAGGGTTCTGCTTCAGGTTATGTTTATGATGGCAATAACCCAATGTTAGCCGGGATGAACTTAAAACCTGGTGATGTGGTGCGTTCAGTAAATGGAAATCCACTGGGTGATATTAATAAAGATAAAGCATTGCTTAAACAGTTGTATCAAGAAGGTAGCCTGGAAGTCGAGGTTGAGCGAGATGGAACCAGTTTCTACATAAACTACCCATTACGCTAGAACAAGTTACAAGCAATAATAAAACAACCAAAATATTTAGAAACGTGGGAATACAGTTTTCGATGAAGCGGTTTATTTCAGTTAGTAGTGCAATTATTCTGAGCTTTTTGTTTATGTTCTCTCAGCCGACATGGTCTGAAGAGCAGACGTGGAAAGTGAATCTAAAAGATGCTGACATTCGAGCATTTGTAACTCAGATTTCTGACATTACCGGGTACAGTTTTGTTATTGACCCCAGGGTTAAAGGTAAAGTAACCGTAATATCTAATGCACCAATGGATCGCGATGCGGTCTACGAAATGTTCCTCTCGGTACTTCAGGTTCATGGCTTCTCAGCTATCCCATCCGCAGGCGTTATCAAGATCGTTCAACAAAATGAGGCAAAGCAGAAAGCAACTAATCTTAGGTTGCTTAAAAGAGTGCCTTCAGAGCAGCTAGTCACCCGTGTTATTCAGGTTAAAAATGCAAATGCGTTAGAACTTGTTCCAATTCTTCGCCCAATGGTCGCCAAATATGGCCACTTAGCAGGGGTCGCGGCGGCAAATGCGCTGATTATTAGTGATCATATTTCTAATATTAAACGAATTAGCCAGATAATTGATGAGCTAGACAGCCCATCGAAGTATGAGCTAGAAGTGGTTCAGCTGGATGAGGCATGGGTTGGTGATATGGTAAAGCTCCTGGAGGAGTTGGCACCATCCGAGTTGGGTAAGGCGGGTGCTAAGGCATCGACGAAGAAGTTCAGTGTTGTTGCAGATGAGAGAAGCAATCGCTTGATCATTAAAGGCGATGAAAACTTTCGTGAAAAAATTAAAAAGCTTATCACAAAGCTCGATCAACCAGCGGCTACCTCTGGAACAACCAAAGTTGTTCGGTTGAAGCATGCAGATGCAAAAGAGATGGCCGAATTGCTGAAAGGCTTGATGGGGGATATCAGTTCAGAAACCAAAGATCAGGGAAAGAAAAAGAGCAGCAGTACCTCAGCGACTGTTTATGCGGATGAAGGTATCAATGCGCTGGTGATACGTGCTGAACCGTCTGTATTGCAGGAAACAGAAGAGATTATTCGTCAGCTGGATGTTCGACGTGCCCAAGTGTTGATTGAGGCTGCGATTGTTGAAATTGGTGATGAAAATACAAAAGGGTTAGGCGTACAGTGGGCGCTTTATGATGCGGGGGGGACAGTTCCAGGAGCATTAACTAATTTTGGTGAGGTCGGCTTGAGCGCCTCAAGTGTGCTAAGCGCGATTGCTGCAGATGACCCTACAGCCATTAGTGGTGTCGCCCAAGGCGGCCTGACATTGGGTATAGGCCAGGAAAACAACGGAACCAGTTGGGGGGCATTGATTCAGGCACTTGACTCAAACACCGATGCTAACCTGCTATCGACACCTAAAATAATCACTATGGATAACCAAGAGTCTTCGATTATCGTGGGCCAGAATATTCCTATCAAAACGGGTGAGTCCACTACCGCAGGTGACGGGACGTCTAACCCATTTACCACCATTACCCGCGAAGATATTGGTGTCAAATTGGTCGTGACGCCGAGTATTAGCGAAGGGGACTTGGTCAGGCTGGAAATTACCCAGGAGATCTCTTCCATTGCAGACAGTGTGGAAGTTGCCTCTGATATTGTGACTCAAAAGAGAGAAATAAAAACCAATGTCCTGGCAGACGATGGAGAGACGATTGTATTAGGTGGGCTAATTACCGAAGACTACAGGGTTAAGGTCAGTAAGGTTCCATTTCTAGGCGATATACCGTGGCTTGGTGCACTGTTTAGAAGTACGGAAAACAAACGGGAAAAAAGGAACTTATTGATCTTTCTACGGCCCAGCATTTTAAGAGATAAGTTAAGAACTAAAGAGATTACTGAAGAGAAGTTTGACGCGCTTTGGGAACTCAATTTAGGTATTAAAAAGGATCGTGGTCGGATTAGAGAGCGGCCGCAGGGCGAGATTATTCCAAGGCCTGCCGTTGAGTCGTTATTTGATGGTAATCGACTGAATGACACGGTTGATGAAGAGCAGCCTGAGAGCGAGGAGTAGAAATACACTGCTTCGCTGCCATTACCGCTTAAACATTAGGCTAATACATAGAGCAGAACAGAATTAGCTTACCGGAAGCCAGATACTTTTCTAAAGTACCTGGCTTTTTGCGTTTAGGCCTGCTTGAAATAAGGACGTGTACGGTTAAGTTTGATTAGGCGATTATGCCTTTGTGGGAACCAGCAATGGAGGGATGGGGCAATCTAGCACAATGGCCACAAGTCTTAACAGCTCGTACTCTCGCGGTTTGATTTCGTTGTCTTCCATTACACACTCTACAAATGAGTCGATTAAGGGGCGCTTTAACAAAGGAGACAACAGCCTAAGTTTGTTTAACGCGTGGCTGACGCCCTTTACAGAACAAGGCAAGTCGTCTTCCCATCGAATATCGTCGGAATATGTTCGAACAGCGCGCCTAAAGTGCAACTGTTGCTCTGTTTTGTTTGGCGTTGACGCCATGGCAAATAACTTGAGCATTATTGCAACTTCGTTTGTAACACTCTTGAAGGAGTGATATTGGCTGATCACTTTGCGGCCAAAAGAGGGGTTAAGTTGCTGCTTGGTTAAAGTGATCAGTGCAAATTCATAGAATGTTATTTTTGCGTCGAGGTTGGCGATAGTCGACAGGTCATCAATAAAGCAGCTTCTTTGATCGGTACTGAGCTTTTTAAGCGAGGGAATGGCAAGCTCTAAAATGGGCGTTCGTTGATTAACTGTAATGTCCTTAAGTAACAGGGCAACCTCATTATAGGTGTTGGACTTGAGATTCGCTTGAGTGCTGGTTGATAGCTGGCTAAAGGCGTTTTTATCTAACGCTAGCTTTGCTTCGTTAAGCATCAGTGAAAGGATTAAGCTTTGTGCCCCACTAGATGAGTGTGCCAGCTGCTTAACTCTTGCGGGTATGCTTTGCAGCAGCGATGCTGCGTAATCAATATGAGCAGGGCTGACAGAGCCTATGCTGTACTCTATCGGTTGATGGGGAGCCGCTGCTTGAGTGTTAGTTGATGCCGCCATTTGGCTCGCTAGTGAATTAACATGCGGCGCAATATTGGTTGTATTAGTAATTTCTTGCGGGCTATTCGTGTAAATGCCTACTGGCTCTTCGGGAGACGACGCTGAGCGCTTTCTCGCTTTATGAGCACGTGCTTTGAACCGTACAAAATACGATGCGCCAATGGTCGTTATACGTTCTTTAAGGGGAGGGTGAGAGGCCAGAAGTCCACTCAGGTGCATCTTGACCGACTCTGAAAAGCATAAGTGATTAATATCTTCTGCATGGTGCGTAAAACGGAGCCTTGAGCCGTCCTGGTCGTCATAAATCTTATACAGCGCACCTGCAATACCTTCGGGGTTTCGGGTGAACTGGACAGATGCGGCATCCGCCAAAAATTCTCTTTGCCTTGAGATGGCCGCTTTAATTATTCGGCCAAAAAACAGGCCGGTGTATCCAATACAGATCATAACCAGGCCGACACCCAATAATGCCACATCACCCCGATTTCTTCCTGATCGGTATGAGTGTGAACGGTTGAATGCCGAGCTCACTAAGAATTGGCCAATTTGACCAATTAAAAGAATACCGGCTAGTACGGCGATTAGACGAATATTAATCCGCATATCACCATTCAATATATGGCTAAACTCATGGCCGATAACACCCTGGAGTTCATCTCGTGACAGCTTTTCAAGGGCTCCTTTTGTCACCACCAGCACACATTCAGTTGGCTCATAGCCTGCTACAAATGCGTTGATTGAATGCTCGTGATCCATAATGTAAAGCTCTGGCATCATAGTGCCTGAAGCAATTGACATCTCTTCAACCAGATTTATAAATTTTTGCTCAAGAAGGTCTGATGAATCGGTGTCAACTTTTCTCCCTCTGGCCATTTCTGCCACTGCCTGGCCGCCTTTAGACAAGTTAAAAAATTGATAAAGGCTACCCGAGACAATAATGGCGGTGAGAGTGGCAGAAATATAGATGCTGGGTCGGCTAACGAACCACTGTTGGAGTGATAACGGCTGGGCCTCAGCAAACGTCAAGGCATAGTAGCAGGCGAGATTGGTGATACCAACAATAAGGGTCACGGCTATTAAGAATAAAATGCCTAAAAGTAGTGATTTCTTGCGTGCTATCGCCTGGTGATCGAAGAAATTCATAGGGCCAAGTGACAATTGTTCAAATTGCTTAAACGCCTAAGCTCTAATCAAAGGAGACCTTGACTGCTTTCTTGGCTTCTATATCTTCAAGCTCAAATAGAGCGGTCTCTTTAAAGCCGAAAAAACCGGCAATAAAGTTGTTGGGGAACTGCTCTCGATAGGTGTGATAAGCCATTACAAAGTCGTTGTAAGCCTGTCTGGCAAACGAGACTTTATTCTCGGTGCTTGATAGTTCTTCCATGAGCTGCTGAATTGTCTCATTTGCTTTAAGATCCGGGTATGCCTCAGCCACGGCATAAAAATTAGCAAGTGCTTTGTTAAGAATGTTTTCGGCGCCAGACAGTTTTTTCACTGCCGTCGCATCTTCAGGGTGTTTAGCAGCAGATTTGGTTGCTTGTGTAGCTTGGTTGCGGGCAGAAATAACATTTTCCAGTGTCTCTTTTTCGTGGCTCATGAAGGCTTTTGCCGCATTGACCAAATTAGGGATCAGGTCGTGTCTGCGTTGCAGCTGTACGTCGATTTGCGAAAAGCCATTCTTGAAGCGGTTTTTTAATGTGACAAGCTTGTTGTAAATCGAGATTAGATAAAAAATCACGATTACTAACACTCCAAGTCCAATCATTGTACTGGTTGACATGGTTCACCTTTAATTTTCTGTTGATGTAAACGTTGTTGACGTAAAAAGTGTTGATGTAAAAATAGTTAATCAATTTGAGAGGGGGTTTTTGAGTAGGCCAAAAGATAGTCCAAAAACTCATCTGCAGGGGCCGGTTTGCTGTAATAATATCCCTGACCCATATCACACCCACGGCTTATCAGGTAAGCCTCCTGTTCCTCTGTTTCGACCCCTTCAGCAATAACGTTGAGGTGTAGGCTTTTACTCAACTGAATGATAGCGTTAACGATGCTGGTATCATCTTCGTCCACTAGTAAATCATGCACAAACTGTTTATCAATTTTGACTTTGTCTATAGGTAGTCTTTTAAGATAGCTAAGCGATGAATAACCTGTTCCAAAGTCATCGATTGCCGTTGTAATACCCGACTTTTTAATCTGAGTCAGTGTGCTGACTGCTTTGGCCAGGTTTTCCATTACGCCGGTTTCGGTTATCTCTACTTCAAGATATTGGGGCGCTATTCCGTGTTTTTCCAGCGTGCTCTGAATGTACTTCTCGATAGTAGAGTCTTTTAACTGCACGGCCGACAGGTTAATGGCCAGCTTAATAAAGTGGCCTTGCTTCTGCCAAATAGAGGCTTGTTTGCACGCTTCATCAAGCACCCAGTTGCCAATGTCAATAATTGATCCGTTGTCTTCTGCGATAGGAATGAAAATATCAGGAGGGACAAACCCTCGGGTAGGGTGAATCCAACGAATTAACACTTCAGCGCCAATGATTGAGTTATCTTTGTAGTCTATTTGAGGCTGAAATACGATGTGAAACTCATTATTTGTCAGTGCTTTGGATAGGTCCTTTTCCATTAGTTTGCGTTCACGCATCTCGCTGTCAACGCTTGCGACATAAAACTGGAATTGGTTGCGGCTGACCGTTTTGGCCAGAGTCATCGTTTGTTCGGACTTTTGCAGCAGTTCATCTGCGGTCTGTCCGTCATCAGGAAAAATCGTAATGCCAATAGTTGAGTACAGGTTGATGCTAAAGTTATCGATCTCAAAAGGTTCGCTAAGTCGCTTGAGCAAATCTTCAGCTAATTCGGCTACATTGTAGGCATTATGGATGTTGTATTGAATTAGCGAAAACTGGTCGCCCCCCAGCCTTGAAGCAGTGTGCAGTGAGCCGTGATTACTAGTGAGTCTTTCGGCGAAAGCCTGAAGCAGCTGGTCGCCAATAGTGTAGTTGAACTGACTGTTAATCGACTTGAAATCATCGATTCCACAGCATAACACGGCCACCTTGTGGCCAGCTCTTTCAGCATCATCCAGTGTGCTTTGCAAGTGGTTTCGAAACATCAACCTGTTCGGTAAACCGGTTAAAGGGTCGTACTGGGATAACTTCAGCACTCTTGCTTCAGCTGCTCGCCTTTTCTCCTGATTATCGGAAATCTCTTCTAGCAGATCATTAGCGGTACTAACCCATACGCCGAATTCGTCATTTTCATGATTTTTCGGTGCTATGATGGTTTGTCTTCCAGGCTCTGAGGGGTTCACTTTTAGCAGGGATTGAATAATATCTGAAAGAGGCCGTGTAAGGAGGTAGTGGTATACCAGAAATAAAATGGCAGCAAGTATGCCTGCCCTTAAAATGCCAGAAGCAAATACGACCACCGAGCGATCAAGAAATAGCTCGGCTTTATAGACGGTATCTACCGTTACGACCAAGTCACCATAATAAACGGGTTGTGGCTCATTTTTTATTAGTTTAACGCTGAATTCTTTTTCTTTGTCGAAAATCGGGTCTGTTAGCCATCTAAATGGGGCTTCGCGCAGTGATCGCGTTCGCTCTGCCAGTAGCGTGTCATCAGGGTGTCCTATACCTGCATATCTTATCTCGCGTTGCTGGAAGAGCCCTTCAACCACCTGTTCGGCTAGTTCCGGATCAATACTGTAAACTGCCTGGGTTGCTGGGTCTTTCACTACATCAAGAATTTGTGTTGCTTGGGTGTTTAGCTCTTCCATCGCCCTGAAGGCATCCAGTGCAATTTGCCCAATGCTCAATAGCCCCCCAGCGATAAGGGCCGTTAGAATGACCCAGCGAAGCAGTTTGATAGACAAGCGCTGGTTTTGTGGGTGCAATTCTGTCATTGGCAGTAATATTCTTATTGGCAAGAAGAACTTGGAGTAAAATCAATTGGCTACCAATCAGTGTAGCAAAAAAACAGCATCGGGGAAGTAGTCGATAGAAAGAAATGTTTATCGATGTCTAACGGGAGGTGAATAACAAAAAACGCCGCACTGAGGCGGCGTTTTTTTAGTGTAGAGGCGTAAGCTTGTAACGCTTAAGCTGCCAGGTTCTGGGCTACGAACTCCCAGTTTACGAGATTCCAGAATGCGTCCAGGTAAGCCGGGCGAGCATTTCGGTAGTCAATGTAGTATGCATGCTCCCACAAGTCTACCGTTAGCAGTGCAGTCTTTCCTTCTGTCATAGGTGTCGCTGCATTGCTGGTGTTTACGATCTCTAAAGAACCATCAGCGTTCTTAACTAACCAAGTCCAGCTTGAACCAAAGTTGTTAACTGCTTTGTCGTTAAGTTGCGCTTTAAATTCTTCAAAAGAACCAAATGCAGCATTAATGGCTTCGGCTACAGCGCCTTCAGGTGCTCCGCCGCCATTTGGGCTGAGGCAATTCCAGTAAAACGTGTGGTTCCAGATTTGTGCCGCATTGTTAAACACTGGGCCGCTTGAAGATTGGATGATTTCTTCCAGGGTCTTACCTTCGAATTCAGTTCCAGGAACCATTCCGTTCAGCTTATCAACGTAAGTCTTATGGTGTTTTCCGTGGTGATATTCTAAAGTTTCAGCAGAGATGTGTGGTGCTAATGCATCTTGTGCGTATGGTAGTGCTGGTAGTTCAAAAGCCATGCTGGTCTTCTCCGTTTTTTTCCATCAGGAATTGCATTTGTTTTGATTTGTCATTACCAAGGTATCAGGCAATGTTAAAGTATTGATGTCATTCTTGATTTACATCAAATTTACTTTGTGGGCGAGATAATAGCACTGAAATCCCTGCGTATCTATATATCTCCTTCAGATGATGCCCCGCGATCAGAAAAATCTAACCGCGGAAGGCGGCATTAGCTAATCGATGATATAAAGTCGGGGCTACCAGGTAAAAATGATGCGACATTTTTAACTCTCCAAGCGAGCTCTTCATAGCTGTCTGCCTGAACGGTTACATGCCCTAGCTTCCTTCCTTTACGTTCCTCTTTTCCATAGAGGTGCAGGTGGGCGTACGGGAGCTTTAGAATGGCTTCTTTATCGCCTTTTTCTGCAATAATATTGATCATGCAGGTAGGCTTGTTTGCCTGGGTGTCACCCAGTGGCAGTCCGGCAATTGCTCTCAGGTGGTTCTCAAACTGGCTACTGGCCGCTCCTTCGATTGACCAATGCCCTGAATTGTGGACTCGGGGAGCCATCTCATTGGCCATGAGCCCTTCTGGCGTCTCAAAAAGTTCCAGCGTGAGAATACCTACATGCCCAAGTTCGCTAATCAACGCTTTGATATGGCTTTCCGCTTGCTGCTGTAGTTCTGCGGAAATGTGGGGGGCTGGCGCCACGGAGTATCTGAGTATACCGTCGTGGTGGTTATTTTCTGCTAACGGGTAAAACGCAATTTCACCGGTTGTCGAGCGTGCGGCAATAATAGATAGTTCTCGGGAGAAATTAATAAAGGACTCGACTATAACGGCATCATGATTGATGGCTGCCCATGCTTTTTCTGCATCTGATGCCTCTTTCAGTACTGCCTGACCTTTTCCGTCATAGCCTTCGGTAACTGATTTAGCGACCACCGGGCACCCTAGCTCCTGAGCCGCTGCTTTTAGTTCTTCAGCGTTGGTAGCGATGCGGTATTCGGCTGTTGGAATACCTAGCTCTTTGAATAGCGCCTTCTCTTTGGCTCTATTTTGGCAAACCTCAATTGACCTTGACGAAGGGTATAGCGGTTTTTGGTTTTCAATCGTTTGAGTCAATTTCAGTGGCAGATGCTCAAACTCATAGGTGACGATATCAACTTCTTTGAGAAACTCTTCCAACTTTTCGCCTGCACCGCCTTTATCAACCAATATGTCACCAAATCCTACGCTTGGTGCTCCGCTGGTGTCGTAAAAACAAAATGACATTTCGAGCGGGTAGCCTGCTATTGCTAACATCCGCCCCAATTGGCCTGCACCCAATATGCCTATTTTCATTTTGCGGTCTCCTCAGAGTCGCCTTTAGGGTCAGGGTTATCGAGTATGGTTTGGGTTTGGTTGTTGCGGAAATCATCGACCGCTTTCTTGATATTTGAATCTTGTAACGCGAGTATTTGTCCCGCTAGTAGCCCTGCGTTTGTCGCCCCTGCATTGCCTATTGCAAGCGTTCCCACTGCGACCCCGCCAGGCATTTGGGCAATTGATAATAGAGAGTCGATGCCGTTGAGCGTTTTGGACTTAACAGGCACTCCTAATACTGGCAACGATGTTTGAGACGCCACCATACCCGGGAGATGAGCGGCTCCTCCTGCCCCTGCAATGATTACTTGAATTCCTCTGGACTCGGCGCTTTTGGCGTAATCAAATAACAAGTCAGGTGTACGGTGAGCTGAAACAACTTTGGTTTCGTAGGCAATGCCTAGTTTTTCAAGCATTGTTGCAGCATTTTCCATAGTGGGCCAGTCTGACTTGGAACCCATGATTAGGCCAACAAGTGGTTGCATTTTGTGTCCTCAAGATAAATCAATGCATATTACGGCGACTATTCAGTATCATTCAGAATTGCTTAGAATGGTACTACCGTTACGAAAAACTTGGTCTTGCGCTTCGATTGAATGAATATTAGCCAGAAAAAGGGGCATATATTAGTGATTCAGCGATTACCATGCAAACTCAATTTACTTTGAGTCCATTGAATCAGATAATTGTTAGCAGTAAGCAAATTATTTCCCATTAAAAATTAAAGTTAAGGAGTCTAAATGGAAAGTTTGCGACCAGATAGAGATGAAGTCGATAGCTTTCAACGAAGCCGTAATAAGACTGCGAAGGGAGGCGGAAAAACGCCTGTTAGTCCTGCAATTAAAGCAGACAAACAGTCTGCTGCCACGGCAAAGGCTTCCAAGACGAATACCAGCATTAGTGTTTGGTTAATGATGCTGGTGCTCGCTGTCGTTGTTTCTATATTCGGCTGGGAAGGTTATAAGCAGCAGCAGAAGCTTGATGCGATGGGGGCCGAGCTTGACGATGCACTGGCTTTTCTTAGGCAGAGCAAGCTGTTGATGGCCAGATTTGAAGGTCAGTTGAGCGAAACTGGAGCAGAATTGATTGAGACGGGGACTGACGCTCAGAAAAAAATGAATTTTCTTGAGTCGGAGGTTCGTAAACTTTGGGGTGTTGCATATGACCGCAACAAGAAGGCGATTGCAGCTAATGACAAGCTTATACAGCAATATGGTGGAGATCTGAAGTCAATCAAGTCAACCCTCAAACAACAAGAAAAAAGTTTGGCAGGGTGGTCTGCTAAAGCTAATAAGAGCGTTACGTCTATTGCTGCATTGCAAGGCGAAATAACGTCACTGCAGGCTGAGTTAAACAGATCAAAAGAACTAAATAGCACCCTATCTGCTCAGTTGAAGTCCGTTGAAGAAGCGTCAGGTAGCGCCATAGTAGAAATTAGACAAAGCATTGCAAAGTTAAAGAGTGATGAGGGTGTTGAAAACCGGGTTAGGCAAAATGAAGTAGCCATTGAGGCAATAGATGCGTCAAGGTTGCAGTTAAACGAGCGAATCGTAGCGTTAGATCGTCGCTTAAATGACCTCCAGCTATCCATTAAGTCGGCTCAGCAATCTCCAGCTTCGGTTCAGTAGGGCAGTAGTGGCGTGAGTCGATGTGATAGGCGATCGCTAATCGCCATTAAGGGCATAATCGCCAATGCTAAAGGACGCAAATGAATAAGTTCCTAAAGATCAACCGGTTACTTGAAAACCTGAAAAAAATTAATGACGCTGGCGATTGCAGGGTAGAGCCCATTCTTGATTGGTATAAACACACCAGAAAAATAGCCAATGGCACGGCCTTTGACTTAAATGCGCTGCAAGGTGGTTTTTTGGCAAATAGCGTAGGTCAGGCTTTTATTTATGGTTACGAAATAGCTATACAGCAACTTACCAAGCTGGATACAGCGCAGCATTTGGCTGCTTTTTGTGTTACTGAAAACAAAAGTACACATCCTCAGGATATGCAGGCCGTGTTGTCAGAACGCAATGAGGGGGGCTTTGTTCTGTCAGGACGTAAAGACTTTGTGACGCTGGCGGGGAGTGCTCAATGTCTGCTTGTCGCCGCTAAGTTCGGCATATCAGATCTTGGCCGGAATCAAATAAAAATGGTTAAGGTCGATGCCTCTTTGTCTGGAGTTGGTATTACGCAACTACCGGCCTTACCTTTTATTCCCGACATCGGCCATGGGGTTGTTGCATTTGATTCGGTTGTGATTAATCCGGAGGATGTGTTTTCGGGAGATGGTTACCAGGACTTCGTAAAGCCATTCCGCTGGTTTGAAGACATTAACGTATTTGTATCGCTGTCAGCGTATCTCTTAAAAATAGCATTGACCTATAAATGGCCTGTAGAAGCGAAGGTGGAGCTTGTCTCTATACTAGCGTCACTGGTTAGTTTGCAGGAGGCTGCGGCTGACGAGCCGGTCGCTCACATTGTCATGTATGACCAGGCAAGCCGGCTCGCTTCTTGGTTGGCGCATCACGAACAAGCTTGGGAGAAGGTTCCTTCAAAGATCGCAGCTGGCTGGAAGAGGGATAGTGCGATATTAAAAATTGCTAGCCATCCTCGATCTGTTCGCTATAAAAAGGCCGCCTCACTATTGGGGCTGGAAGCGTAGGCTATACAGGTAAGGCAGCCTGGTTTAATGCGCTGGCTGCCATAACTTGGCAATGCGGGTGTTTATGGTTCTGAGCGCTACTGAAGTGCTATCCCCACTTCCAGTGATTCAAACCAATCCAGGAACTTGCCCACATTCTCACCTCTGAAAATTCGCCCATGCTGAGGTACCATCATCTCTATATCTAGCTTCCTCACCCTGCGTATCCAGTCTTGCTTGGCTCTGTTCGAGGGCATCCAGCGTTGGTGAAAGAGCTGCATTTTACCTATCTGATCACTGAAACGCTCTATTTCAAAAGGTGCCTCTGGTGCTTCAAGAGATGCGCCGATATCGCCTGAGAATAGTATTTTTGCAACAGGGTCGTAAACGTTAAAGTTTCCTGAGGAGTGCAGGTAGTGTGCAGGGATAAGTTGAAGATCAATGTTTCCAACCTGGATCGTTTCTCCCTGGTCTCTGATCGGGGCGTATTCAATATTGTTCATGCCAAAATGGCGAACAAACCCCTCCCAAAGCCAAGGGCAGTGTAACTTGGCATTGGGCAGAACCTGATCCCATAGGCCAAGAGAAGATATAATATCCGGGTCTTGGTGTGATGCAAATAAGTGAGTAATGTTCTCGATCGGAACATATTTTAGGGTTGCTGCAAGCATGGGAGCAAACAACTCAATACCACCTGGATCAAGTAATATTGACTGGTCTCCCGAAGTAATTAAGAACTGGTTGGTATCAATGATTTTTTCTGGCTTGCCAGGGTCTCTGCCAAACATAATCCATCGATGTTTGTCACTGTAGAGTGTTGTTGCTTGCATAATCTTGAGTTCTCTGTCTGAACTATTATTTCGGGGTTCCCAATAATGAAATTGAGTGAGAAACGTGTTCTTTTATTTTGTTGGCCATCACCTGAATGCCATCAGCCATCTCAACAAGGTGACCTTGAAACTCTCCAGTTTGAACGGCCTCTAGCTTTGAGGTGACGGCGATAACGTCGATTGCTCGCATGTGTTGCTGTATTTCGCCAAGCTGATTTCTCAAGCCGTTCATTAACTGGCCAAAACTATAGTCTAAGGATTTCTGTGTAGAATTAAGCTCTGACATAAAAGATAAAATGCCATTTTTATAGGGCGCGCCTTCTGCTAGCTGGTAGGCATCATTAAGGTTGCTAAGTGCAGCACTGTTCCTCCACTCGACAACGGAATGTGTGGAAATTTCAAGTGCCGTTGTATTAATAGACTTGGCCAGCGTTATTGTTTCATTGGCGAGTTCGTCATAAAAGTTGGCGATAACAGCAAGACCTGCCGCTTGGCTGCCAGCTCTTAAGACAATAGCTCGTGCATTTTTTGAGGATATTGCTAGCTGCCGCGCAACTTGCTGAGCCTGATGCAGTTCTGAAGCAATTCTAGCAGCCGCCACTGTTTGCTTGGCGTGATTATCTGACATAAAGCCCTTTATATCCCTACTTAAGTAATACGGTTTATCGATAACTGATTGTTTAAACTCGAAGTATAGACGAAGGATTTTGATTGCCTAGTAATTACATACAAGGTAATTGATAGATGTCTTGCATTCAATTAACGATTGGGTTGAACAATTATTAACAGAATTGTTTCAAAATGTATTCTACGACTTGAGGTGTTTCTCAATTTTAAGCGTTTAAGTTTGTTAATATGACTGTTCTATCCCTGATACTGATGTTTAATCGAAAAGTATTGGTGCGTTGATTTTGGAGCTTACAGACATGTTAAAAAGAATATTACAAATTGTGTTTATTGCCGTGATGGCCTCTTCTCAGACGGGGTGTCTCTATATGGCATTCGAGAAGCACGGAGGTGCGTTTTTAGTGCCTGTATCGGGCGAGCAATTTGTTCATATCCCGAATGATAAGTGGGACTCAAGCAATAATGCACTGGTATATTTTTATCGCCCGGATAGCCGCTGGGCTTCTGAAGAAATTGATGCGCCTAGCGTATTTATTGATGATCACCGCTACGTAAGTTTGCGGGCCAATGGGTTTACCTGGCTGGAAATGGCACCAGGGCCAAAACAAATTACGATGAGAAGGCCTATTGGTCTGTTGCTCGGTTTTGAAGGTGTCGGTGATTTCGCACTGAGCAAAATCGTAGATGCAGAGTTTCAAGTGGAGGCAGGAAAGGTCTACTATTTTAGATACTCTGAAATAGAGGCGCCCTCACTGCCTAATCCGGAGTTGGACTCAGACGATGCGTTAGCGCAAGGTGACATGCAGCTCGTTACTCGTGACGTCGCAATAAAAGAAATTGTGAAAACTCGATTTATAGAAAACCAACCTCCTTTTGCAAAAAATTCAGCGGGTACGTCGATTGTTGAGCAAAATAAAGAGGACGCTTACGAGAAAGAGAGGGCACGGCTCGAAGCTGAGAAAGAGGAGGAGTTGGCTCAACTAAAAGAGGATGGCTATTGGAGAAGCCCTAAATGGTATTGGCCTTTTGGTGGTGGCCCAACGAAAAGAACGGAAGCGGATATAGAGCTAAAAGCGTTGGAAAAGGAGCGTGAGAACTATCTCTTGGCGCTTGCTGAAGAACAAAATAAAGGAAAAGGGTCGTGGTGGTGGCCATTTGGAGAGGGGCAATCTGAGGAATAGTTGGCTGCATACCGCAATCAGTGCAGTCTGTTCCAATATAATTGACTACAATAATAAGAGTGAGCGGGAAGTATAAAGTGACCGTATGGTTGATCTGATTATAGGGATGTTTTGGGGTAATGGAGATAGTGATGAGTGTGAAAAACGTGGTTGCGGGGCAGTTGGAAAAGGCGAAAGAGTTTGCTGATAGTGTAAGGTCTGTTTATGACAGCGCTTACAGCAAGGCGATGGATATGCGGAAAGATAGTCTGAACGGCCTGATTAATGATATTCAGCCAAAGGTTCGTGCAGCGGTTGAGAGCCGGATTCATAGCGCTCAAACCGCTCTTGACGACTTCAACCAAGCCTTGGCTGATAAGGCTGTGCCTGCATTTAGAAAAGGTGCCGTAACCAAAGAACAATTCAGTCAGAAAGCTGAGAAAGTTAAGCGGCGGGCTGGACAAACTACATCTCAATCAACGGTTAAGAAGGGTAGCGCAAAGAGCCCTGCTTCGGTTAGCAAATCAGGCAGAACGTCTCAGGCAAAAAAATAGCTATGAGTTCTTTGGGGTGGGGAAGTCTTAATACTTAAGTGTTGAGGCTTTTTGTCCATGAACGGAGTTATTCACCGTGCCGCTTTATTGAGCACTTAATTTAGGTGTTTTTCATTCTTTCAAGCTGTCGCAAAATGTTGGCTCTGGCATCGATCATATCCTGATATGTTTTTATCAGATTGTCCTGGCCTTTCAGTGAGGCTCTTTTGATAATCGTCAGCCGCCGCTCATAAAGGTTGATTTCTTCAACCAGCATTTTTTTTACGATGTCTACTTGGTAGTGCTGTCCTTGGAAATGGATTTCTTGCGCGCGACCCATCCTTTTCTCCTTGAGCGTGTCACGGGGGATCCTGACTACTTCATAGAAATAATATATCTCTATTACACAGAGTTAACTCAGCACGGAAAATATTAATAGCGCAGAGCTGCTTACAGAAATATAGTTGGTGAAGTCGATATTTTCCAACTGCCGCACATATTTTATTAGTTATGCTTATGTCATTCTTAGACGCTTAAAATATAAGCAAATATTCGGTTTTTTAATCATATTCTAAAAAATGCTCTTTTTTTTAAAAAAGTTCGAAGAATGCATTTGACACTTTGCCAAGAATCAGTAGAATGCGCATCTCCAATACGGGTTGGGGTGGTTAGCTCAGCTGGGAGAGCATCGCCCTTACAAGGCGAGGGTCACAGGTTCGATCCCTGTACCACCCACCAATATTGGAAGCTAGTGAGTGTTTTATATTGTAGCGGACCGGTAGTTCAGTTGGTTAGAATACCGGCCTGTCACGCCGGGGGTCGCGGGTTCGAGTCCCGTCCGGTCCGCCAATTTAAAATAATCCACTGGGTGGTTAGCTCAGCTGGGAGAGCATCGCCCTTACAAGGCGAGGGTCACAGGTTCGATCCCTGTACCACCCACCAATTTAGCATATTGCTAAATATAAAATTTGATGCGGACCGGTAGTTCAGTTGGTTAGAATACCGGCCTGTCACGCCGGGGGTCGCGGGTTCGAGTCCCGTCCGGTCCGCCATTCAAATTTAATCCAATCGAGCATATCTGCAGTTTTATTCTTTTGTTTATCTTCGATGTAATAATTCTTTAATATAAGTTTAATTTTTCTGAAATACTCTTCTATTAGTCTATCTATCATCAAGCGGCGATTGTCTACTCCTCAGTAGTGTTTTAGGGCTTGGTAATGTTAATTATTGCCTGTCTGAACAGGTGTTTGGTTATTTGAGAAATATTATAGATAGAGATAAATGGTATGAGTGAATACGAAGAAGATATTTTAGAATTAATGTTTGATGAAATGGATGATGATGAGGTTGATGACGCTGTTGAGATGTAAATACGTTATTTAACACTGGTGAACGCTTTCGTTATTGTTTTGATTTGTCTCCCCCTGCTTTCTAGCCTCCCTAAAGAATATAAGGTGATTTTAAATCACCCATCTGTACATCCTTTATAGTGCCAATTGTTGCTTTCTGTTTGTGGTGAACGAACTGATAGCAATTATTATTTTATTAATAATTGTTAGTGTGCATTACTCATCACAGTGAGATAAGTAAAACTGTTCTAAACTATTATTTAATAACACTAGGCTTGCGGAATACTGCTTTATCGGTGCTCCGGCTGAAATTAATGATGCTTTTTGAGGAAGTTATGGGAAGTCTTAAGTCGGATAAATCTGTTGCAGTTTTCTTCATGGAGGGTAACTCCGTCAGTCGGCAGATGTTGTTTTCTGAATTTGAGGCGCTATTGGATGGCTATGTAGGTTTGTCTGATATGGCAGATCAAGAAGCAAAAGCAGTTTACGTTGTGCTAAATAGCCAGTTGCAGGTTGAGGCGCTGGTCTTCTTTCTTATCTATTTCGATGATGAGGGGAGGGCAGACCCTGAATGGAATATACCTGTTGAAAGGTTAGCAGGTATATCGGGTAGCGGGCCTGATATGGGGGGGGGCGCAATTCGTTTGTCCTGTCGTAGTCAGTGCTCGATTAACTGGCATCAAAAAGAGCTGTGGGATCCGGATATGACTCCGGGATCAAGCCATTTTTCGGCCATCAAGAAAGCGGTAGATAAAAACAAGTTAGGGTTTAAAAAGGTTGAACCTGAAGAGATTGTCCCTACATTGCAGCCTGTTGAAATCAATGATGACGCCATCCCGACTGTTACAGCGGCTGTGGATACTGCCAAGGCCACAGAGGAAAACGAGCACCGGTTGAAGCTTGCCCGGTTGATTAAAAATCAGCGTTTGAGAATAAAAACACTTGAATCTCATCGTGAAACCCAGAAAGAAGAATATCAGAGGCAAATGGCATTAAAGTCACAAGCCTACAAGACTAAAATTCAGAGCCTTGAGCAGAGTGTTGAAAAGCTGAGAGTCATTAATGATCAGCTGCAAGAGAAGCTCTTTAATCGCAATGAGCAATTTCTTGGGTTGCAGGATAAAGTGTCCTCCCAGTCTTCCCATTTGTCAGATCTTGAAGAAAAACTCAAGCATGCAGAGGTGGCGGAAGTTGAAGGGTTGGAGCGGCAGAAGTTAGAGGCAGAGCTTGTTATCCTTAAAGAGCAGTTGGACAGGCGCGATATTGAGTCGGTCTACCGAGAGGAAAAAGAAGAGCTGCTACGGGCAGAACTCGAAGAGCTCAAAACAGCCCTTGCTGATGCTGAGCACGAAAGCATGATGACTAAACTCAAGGATCTTGAAGTTGTCTTTGTCGCATATCATGCAGGTGCTGGCCATGTCACTGTCCCATTTACGGATATTTATCGTTATGTGGAAAGCCCCATAAAGTATGCTGCTGCAAAATGTTATGTCACCGAAGAGGTTTACCGAAAGTGGCTTGAGCATCAGGATAACCCGGTTTGCTGTTTTCAGAAAGATGATGGTGAGCTGTGTGGCGAATCTTTAGATGTTGTTGGCAATCCAGGAGACTTTGAAGTTGGCAGTAGTGATCGATGTGGAAAGCATAAGGGCGTGTAACGCACCTCGTTGCTTTCCGTATCAGTTTATTGCTTAGTCGTAATAGTCTCATTAAGGTGTTGGATTTGGTAATTTGAGTACGAAAATATAGTGTCTGAACGCATCATACATGCTGAGGGTGTTTCATGGTTGCTAGAGCCCCCTGCTATCCCGCTGGAAAAATTAGAACACGACTTGCTAGACTCATCTGGTGTTGAACTCTGGGTTGCACGCTTGGATCTTGTTGACCCTCTGATATCAGGCAATAAGTGGTTTAAATTAAAATACAATCTTATTCAAGCTTGCGAACAGGATGCTTCTCATATTGTCAGCTTTGGCGGGGCGTTCTCAAATCACTTGCACGCGCTGGCAGCGGCTTGCTATCGCTTAAAGCTGAAATCCACTGGCGTGCTGAGAGGGGAAATTGTATTACCCTTAAACCCAACGCTAAGTGAATGCCAAGCATGGGGGATGAATTTCTACCCTGTAACCCGCGCGCAATATCGTGAAAAAACATCGCCTGAATTTATACAGCGCTTACGTGATCGGTTTGGCCAGTTCTATCTGGCTCCAGAAGGAGGGAGTAATGTTCTGGCTGTAAAAGGTATGTCTGAAGTTGCCTTGGATGTGCATGGCAAGCTGGATAGATGTGATTATTTGTGTTGCGCTGTTGGTTCAGGTGGAACGCTTGCGGGCTTGGTTGCAGGCTCAAGCGCAAGCACAAAGTGTATTGGTTACAGTGCACTAAAAGGTGCGAATTACCTTAAGCATGATATAGATGCTTTAATTAATCAGTATCAATCGTTGTCTGGAGAGGTGTCTTTACCAGACTATAGTATTGATCACTCTTATCATTTTGGTGGCTTTGCTAAGGTTAAGGAAGAGTTATTGACCTTTATTGAGTGGTTTGAAGGCCAGTTTGATATACCGCTCGAGCAAATATACACGGCAAAAATGTTCTACGGTATTTTTGATCAGATCAAAGCAGGGTATTTTAAGAACGGTCAGCGAGTGGTTGCTGTTCACACCGGAGGGTTGCAGGGACGGCGAGGCATAGAAAGGGCGCTCGGTTCCCGTCAATGAATATCTGCTACAGATACTCACTCGTCATATAGATGTGGCCAATCATCGGGCACTATAAACTGTCGGTGAATTTCAGTGTAATAGCCCTTGGACTCCGTTAGGTATGCAATCATCCAAGGGCGTTGCTCATTCAAAACCTTTTCTCTGGCGGTTCTTAGAATGTCTGGTTTTTTAAAAAAAATGTTGCTTTGATTGTGCTCTATACTTGAACTGAAGGGGCTTATCCACTCAGGTTTCGTCAGCAGGGCCCATGCGTCAGACGAGTCTTTTTCAATGTGCTCGACGAAGTCGTTTAATGTGAGCCAGCTTCCCTTTAGCTGGTTGGGGTTGCAAAATTTGGGAGGCGTTACTGGCTGTGTTTGGGGGTAGAAAAGGTAGCCCTTCAAAACAAGCTGAGGTGTTAGCTTATCTGTGTCTACATCAATTTTTATTGACTCAAGCGCCTGCTTCCCTTGTATTGTTTCTGACAGTTTCGCTTGATGGTTAATC
Source organism: Alkalimarinus coralli (assembly GCF_023650515.1). Classification (NCBI taxonomy): domain Bacteria; kingdom Pseudomonadati; phylum Pseudomonadota; class Gammaproteobacteria; order Alteromonadales; family Alteromonadaceae; genus Alkalimarinus; species Alkalimarinus coralli. The sequence goes on along the minus strand of NZ_CP096016.1, from coordinate 2,373,752 downwards.
ATCTTGGCTAGTTTTATATCTAGTCTATCTCTGCATTGTGGACCCAGCCAGATATGTTTCCCATCTGAAAACTCGTGAATATTCTGTTTATTAAATCCAAGGTAAAACTTTATAGCGACTTCTTGATGAATAAAGCCTCCGGTAACCTTATCCCTCAAAATAAAATCAAACTCGCCCACTGTTCTTGCTTTAGAATTCACTTGAAGGTTCCTGGAGATCAGCTCGTATTGCGGGTTGGAAGCCAGATAAAAAGCCCAAAGAGACTCAAAGTAGGTGCCAATAAAATGGGATTTTTCTTTAGCTAAGTGCTGTTGAAGTGGGGATGGGTCTGCATCGAGTGATGATAGCCATTGAGTCACCCAGGTATCCTTCGATGTGTCAACTATGTTGGGCCAGCCAGGTTGCTCGTTAACCAGTGAGGGGCTGCTGATTGCCCACGCTAAGTCTTTAATATATTTGTTTTGCATATTTGTTTGTAAACCGAATTTAGTTTTGAGTACTCCCTCTTTTGTGAAGGCCTATTCATTGCTGCTCTTTCTATAGATGTGTACTTCAGATGTATAGATATTTCCGTTGCATAGTTGTTTCCGTTGCATAGTTGTTTCCGTTAAGATGGAGACAATACACCGCTGGAGGTATACAAAGAAACTATGGACCACTTTCGTAATATTGGGCTGATCGGCCGAATGGGAAGCGTAAAGGTTGTTGAAACGCTTCGAAATCTCAAAAAATATCTCCTCAATGAAGGCTACCACATGATTGTTGAGGAAAATACGTCCACCCTGTTGCCCGGGCATGGATTGCAGGTCAGCAGCGTAAAGATGATGGGGGAGGTGTGTGATCTTGTTATTGTTGTTGGTGGTGATGGTAGTTTGTTGGGGGCTGCAAGGGAGCTTGCAAAGTCGAATGTGCCGCTTTTAGGGGTAAATAGAGGGCGGTTGGGGTTTTTGACTGACATTTCACCGAAAGAATTAGAAGAGAAAGTGGGTGAGGTTTTAAGTGGAGAATATATTGAAGAGCGCCGATTCCTGCTTGAAGTGACTGTAAAGCGCAATGGAGAGCCTGTTGCTTATGGAGCTGGCCTTAATGACATCGTGCTTCACCCAGGTAAATCGACGCGAATGATTGGCTTTGACTTGTTCATTGAAGGCCAGTTTGTATACAGTCAGCGATCTGATGGCTTGATCGTGTCAACGCCAACAGGATCAACCGCATACGCATTATCTGCCGGGGGGCCTTTATTGCACCCCAAGCTTGATGCGATCGCTCTGGTACCTATGTTCCCACACACACTTAGCAGCCGACCTATTGTCGTAGATGGGAATAGTGAAATTAAAATTATTATCGGCGAAGCCAACGAGATTTACCCTCAAGTAAGTTGTGATGGGCAAAACGATATCCCCGTTGCTCCAGGCGATACAGTCAATATTTATAAACGGCCCTATAAGGTCAGGTTAATACATCCGACAAGCCATAACTTTTATGAGACATGTCGGGAGAAGCTCGGTTGGGCTCATAATCTGGGTACTAGCTAACGATGTTAGCGCAATTTTTGGACTTACACATAATTACTGCACTGTTAATAAGTGGCGTTAGAAATAGACGTATTAGAGTGCTGGAGGGGTAGTGGCGAAATCGCAAGGTTATGATCTGATAGGTGATGTGCATGGTTGCATGATGACACTGGTTAAGTTGCTGGAGCAGCTTGGATACAGCAAGAGAAACGGCATTTATCAGCACCCTAGCAGAAAGGTCGTTTTTATTGGTGATATAGTGGATCGTGGGCCTCGAATTCGAGAGGCGTTGCACATTGTTAGAGATATGGTAGAACATGGTTTTGCGCATATTGTAATGGGGAACCATGAATATAATGCGTTGGGCTATTGCACGAGAGCTCGGCCGGGGAGTGGCCATACCTTCCTGAGAGAGCATAATGAGCGACATGAACGCCTGATTCGGGAGACCCTGGATCAGTTCGAGTCCTACTCTACAGAATGGAATGACTTTCTTGACTGGTTTTACCAGATGCCACTTTTTTTAGACTTTGAAGACTTTAGAGTGGTGCATGCTTGCTGGGATCAGCAGTTAATAGCAACGTTTAAAGAACGATATGGCGGAAATTTAATTGATGAAGATTTTTTGCATGCATCTGCGGTTAAGGATAGCTTCGCAGGGCAGGTAATGGATAGACTTTTGCGGGGCACCGACATGCGACTTCCAAATGGAGAGAGTATTGTTGGCAAGGATGGTTTTACCCGCCACTTTTTTCGAACCAAGTTTTGGAATAATAATCCGGAAATATATCAGGATATTGTATTTCAGCCCGACCCGCTTCCCGAGCATATTGCCCAACACCGGTTGACCGAAGATGAAAAACGACAGTTATTAAGCTACGAATCTCACTTACCGCCGGTGTTCGTCGGGCATTACTGGATGTCTGGTACCCCTACCCCCATTCAACCGAACATTGCGTGCCTGGATTATAGCGCAGTTAAATACGGGAAGTTGGTGGCCTATCGTATGGATGGAGAGAAGACTCTCTCGAAAGACAAATTTGTATGGGTTGATGTTGTTAAGCCTGAAATGTGAGAGCGGGCAGGCTGGCTGTTCAGAAATGATATTTAAGTGGTTGTTATGCCATACTTGAAAAGGTTGATAGCGTGATAAAAGTAAGTGAAATTGATATCGATATTGATCTCTCTCTTTTTAGCCGCTGGCTTAATAGTCAACGAGTTCTTCATCGAATCGCGGAAGAAAACGGCTTTCAAGTGGTATGGGTTGAAGACATTAATGCGGAAGAGCCTGTAAGGTCGGCACTGGCGCGCTATCTCAGCGACAAGGAGTTTAAAGAGCAACTCGACAACTACAGCGCTCAACTGACATTTTCGTTTCAGCCAAAGGGCGCAGCGTTCCCCAGACCTACACCGCAGCAGGCACCAATGACAATGGCACTGATATGCATTTCTGTCATCGTAGCGTTCCTCACTGGCTTTGGAGAGGGCGGCCCTATCCTGCGTTCGCTGATGATTGTTAACCCAATGGCGAGTGAGATTTCGCTGTTATCCTCAAAGCTTGACATGCTGGTGATGACCTTTGCCCAGTTTGAACTCTGGCGAGTGATTTCCCCTGACTTTCTTCACTTTAGTGCAGCACATCTTATCTTTAATATGCTTATGTTCTGGTTTCTGGGGGGGCAAATAGAGCGTTCACAGGGGCGGTTGCGCTTTGTTGCTCTTTTTTTGGTCTGCTCAATTATTCCGAATATTGCCCAGTATTTAGAAGCTGGGCCTTTATTTGGCGGAATGTCCGGTGTTGTATATGGGCTCGTTGGCTATTGTTGGTTGTGGAGTCGCGTTAGGCCGGGTGAATTGGTGTTTCCGCCCGCGTTGATGGGGATTAGTGTTGTTTGGTTAATCATTGGTTATACGCCGCTGACAGAGGCGTTGCTAATAGGGCGAATGGCTAACTCTGCGCACCTGTTTGGGTTGTTGATGGGGCTTCTTTACGCCTTTATCGCGCTATCCTCTCACTCAAGAAAAGGCTTTGGAACATAAAAAGCCCCTCTATTAAAGAGGGGGTCACAATCCGTGAAGTTCCTGATGAGAGAGATCAGTTGAGCTTTAACACTCAACACAAATGATAATGATTATCATTTGTGTTGTAAATAGCTTATTTAATTAATTTTCCGGCTTGCCGAAATTAGTTGTGTTTTGACAGGTTGTATAGGTCGTTGGGTTGCCTGCTTTTATTGCTCACGGGTCATCAGGGCATTACTGACGGTAACAGTGAAACAATGGCTCAGGCCTTGTCTCATATGATATAGTCCGGGCTCGCTTTTTATGGATTACTATCATGACATTTGAAGAGATTATTCAGAAAATAGACCCCCAAATATACCAAAATCTGCGCACGGCTATTGAGCTGGGCAAGTGGCCGGACGGCAGAACACTGACTCGAGAGCAAAAAGAGATTTCTATGCAGGCAGTCATTTATTATGAGAACCAGGCAAACATCGATGAGTCTGACCGGATTGGTTTTATTGACAGGGCTAAGGTTGAGGCAACACCTTGTGCGTCCTCTGCAGAGCCAAAAGCAGTCGATGTAATTAATGTGGGTTAGCGTTTTTTTATCATGACAGGTAAAAATAAATTTTGATATCAAGGAGTTGGAGTGACATTATTAGGTGAAGGCCCTTTGTCGAAGATGGCTGTTAAATTAGAACAGCCTGTTAACTACACATTGGCATTGGGTGATTCCTCATTGAGTCTGAATGAGCTTGTGGGTCATAAAATCAAGATTCAGTATCAGGGGAAAATATCCTGCTGTCACTGCGGTAGAAATACGAGAAAGAGCTTTGCACAGGGTTATTGCTACCCTTGCTTTTCAAAGCTGGCATCATGCGACACATGTATTATGAGTCCAGAGAAATGCCATTATGCTGCGGGTACCTGCCGTGAACCCGAATGGGGCTTGAAGCATTGTATGACGCCGCATATCGTTTACCTGGCAAACTCTTCGGGCATAAAAGTCGGGATAACACGAGAAACGCAAGTACCGACCCGGTGGATAGACCAGGGCGCGATTGAAGCCATCCCTGTTTTTCGCGTATCGACCCGGCATTTGTCCGGCTTGGTTGAAGTCGCATTCAAAAAACATGTGACAGATAGAACAAATTGGCGCGCAATGTTAAAAGGGCAGGTACCTGAACTTGATATTGTCGAGGAGCGTGATCGTTTACTGGCGTTAGTCGAGGATGACATCAACCGTATACGGGATGACTTCCCTGAAGAGCTCGTGGAGCTTGTTGATGATAAGCAGACGCAGATGCAATATCCTGTTGACGTATGGCCCCAAAAAGTAGTGTCACTAAACCTGGATAAGGAGCCAGAAGTATCCGGGACGTTAATGGGGATAAAAGGGCAGTACTTGATACTTGACACCGGGTGTATCAATATTCGAAAGTTTGGTTCATACCATGTTGAAATTTCCGCCGCTTAACCCAAGCTATATAAATTGCATTGCTGTTACCGCCCGGAACGATAATATGCGGCTATGTTAGCAATCTGTTTTTCACACTAAAACATATCTATTAATTCTAAAAGTAGGCCAGGGAATGAAAGAAGCTCAGCCACGCACCATTTTTCTTAAGGATTATAAAAAACCACCATTCTTGATTGATGAAACCGTACTTCATTTCGATCTTAACGAGAAAAATGCGATTGTCAGATCTCGTTTGGATGTGAGGCGAAATCCTGATGCGGACTCAAGACCGAAAGATCTATATTTAGATGGTGTAGAACTTGAACTTAACTCTGTTGCTGTTGATGGTGTGCTGCTGAACAAGGGACAGTATGAAGAGCTCTCCGAGGGGCTGAAAGTTTTAGATGTTGCAGATACGTTTGTCCTGGAATGTGAAACCTTGATAAGGCCTCAAGAAAATACCTGCTTGGAGGGGCTCTATAAATCTTCATCGATGTTTTGCACGCAGTGTGAGGCGGAAGGGTTTCGCAGAATTACCTATTATCTTGATCGGCCTGATGTTATGTCTCGCTTTAAGACAACTATTTGTGCGGATAATTCTCTTTACCCTGTGTTGTTATCAAACGGAAATGAGACAGATAAAGGCGACCTGGATAATGGGCGGCACTTCGTTACTTGGGAAGACCCATTCAGAAAACCCTGTTACCTGTTTGCATTGGTCGCTGGTAACCTGCTGAATATTGATGATCAATATACCACAATGACCGGTCGCAAAGTCGATCTGCGTATGTTTGTGGAGCCTCAAAACAAAGATAAGTGTGAGCATGCGTTAAACTCTCTTAAAGCCTCTATGAAGTGGGATGAGGAGGTATATGGCCGCGAGTATGATCTTGATATCTTTATGATTGTTGCGGTTGATGACTTTAATATGGGGGCGATGGAGAACAAAGGGCTAAACATATTTAACTCATCCTGTGTTCTGGCCAAACCGGACACGGCCACCGATGCAACGTATCAGCGTATTGAAGCAATCGTGGCTCACGAGTACTTCCACAACTGGTCTGGAAACAGGGTCACTTGTCGAGACTGGTTTCAGCTCAGCTTGAAAGAAGGTTTTACTGTTTTCAGGGATGCTGAATTCTCAGCAGATATGAACTCTCGCACAGTGAAAAGAATTGAAGATGTAAATCTGCTAAGAACGGCGCAGTTTGCAGAAGATGCCGGCCCAATGTCTCACCCCGTCAGACCTGCATCTTTCATCGAGATATCAAACTTTTATACGCTAACGATTTATGAAAAAGGCGCTGAAGTTGTCGGTATGATCCATCGCTTGTTGGGTGCTGAGCTGTTCCGCAAGGGGAGTGATCTTTATTTTGAACGCCATGATGGTCAAGCGGTAACAACGGATGATTTTATACAGGCAATGCAGGACGCGAGTGGTAAAGACCTGACGCAATTCAAACGCTGGTACGATATTGCAGGAACACCGGTAATTGATGTTGATTATAGTTATGACAAGTCAGCTCAGACTTTTACGCTAACACTTAAACAGTCTTGTCCGTCAAGTAATGCTGGAGATGCAGTCGAGCCGTTTCATATACCTTTTGCATTTGCGCTGCTTGACAGTAATGGGTGCAACATTCCTTTAATACAACAGGATGATGCTGTGTTTGCTAACGCACCAACGGAGCTGGTTCTGGATTTTGTCGAGCAGGAACAGACCTTTGTGTTCCAGCATATAGAAAAGACGCCTGTGCCCTCTCTGCTTCGAGGCTTCTCTGCCCCGGTTAGGTTAAAAGAGACTCATAGCCGTGACCAGTTGCTGTTTTTAATGAGCAACGAAACGGATGGTTTCAATCGTTGGGATGCAGGGCAAAAGCTCGCGGTTGATATCATTCGTTCAATGTCAGAAGACTACATAAAAGGAGAACCACTCTCCGTGGACTCCCGGTTAATAGAGGCGTATAGAGGTTTGCTAATAAGTAAATCAATTGACAAGGCGCTGTTGTCAAAAATGCTATTGCTGCCATCTGAGTCTTACCTGATTGAGTTGTCAGAGGTTGCGAATGTTGATGCGATCCATCATGCGCGTAACTTTGTCCGGGACACGCTTGCCAATCAGCTAAAACCTGAACTTATGCAATGCTATCACGATAACTCTGATCTTGATGTGCCGTATAGTGCGGACTTTACATCTATCGCCAGAAGGTCGTTGAAGAACACCGCGTTGGCGTTGTTGCTGTCAGCGGGTGACCCTGATGCTTTAGCCTTGGCTGAATCTCAGTACGCAAACGCTGAAAATATGACCGATCAAAGTGCTTCATTGATCGCGTTGGTTAACTCTGACTTTTCAGAGCAGCGTGAGGCCGCTTTAAAATCTTTCTACGCAAGATGGAGCAAAGACCCTCAAGTTGTTGAGCAGTGGCTGTCTATTCAGTGTGGAAGCCCCAAATATGGGACGTTGGAGAACGTAAAAAGCCTTATGTCTCACGAGGCGTTCGATATTAAGAATCCAAACAAAGTCCGCTCTGTAATTGGTGCATTTTGTAATCAGAGTCTGGTGAATTTCCACATGGCGAGCGGGGCAGGGTATGAGTTTCTTGCAGATAATGTAATTAAACTCAACACGCTTAATCCGCAAATAGCCTCAAGATTAGTTACGCCCTTAACTCGCTGGAAAAAGTTTGATCAAGACCGTCAGGCGCTTATGCAAGGACAGTTAAAGCGAATATTGGGTGAGGAAAGCCTGTCTAAAGATGTTTACGAAGTCGTTTCAAAAAGCATTAAGTAACAAAAATAGCACTTTGGACTGATAGACAGATACTGGGAATATGCTAAAAATATATAGGGTAAGCAGTGCTTTCTCGATTTTTCTATAAGTTGATGCCATTAACTCTTAATGGCAGAACGAATAATTTATAGCAGAAGTATGGTTTTGCGCATCGAGGGCAGGGACGTATCAAATGTGTATTTCAAGAAGGGAGTGCTGGCTTCCAGCTTGATTTCAATTTGGCCGTAGTTATAAAAATAAGTGTGACAGAATAATAATAAATTTGCTTACGGAAAAAATATAACCGTGGACTTACATCCACAGGTGTTAGGTTTTTATGCCGATCATCAACTTTGATTTGTACTAGGTAATAATATGCAGAAAAGAAATATACTGCTAAGCGGTTTGATTATATTCTCGCTTTTCTCGGCAGGCGCTAATGCGAAAGTCTCTTCTCAGGAGGCTCAGAAACTGAAAGGTGAGCTTACACCCTTCGGTGCTATCAAAGCCGGAAATGAAGATAAAACAATTCCTGAATGGACTGGAGGGCTGACGGAAGCGCCGGATGGGTATAAGAAGTCTGGCCAGCACCATATTGACCCGTTTCCCAACGACAAAATATTATTTACTATTACTGCGCAAAACGTTGAAAAGTATAAAGATAAGCTAACACCTGGACAGTTAGCGCTTTTCAAAACCTACCCAACGACTTATAAAATGCCGGTGTATCAATCGAGGCGTACGCACGCTGCACCAAAGTGGGTTGAAGAGAACGTATTTAAAAATGCAACCACAGGAGAGTTGGTAAGAGGTGGTAGCGGTATTAAAAATGCCTACGGCGGGGTACCTTTCCCAATCTTAAGTGGTGATGAGAGTCAGAAGGGGCTTCAAGCCATATGGAATCATGTTACTCGCTGGCGTGGCGTGTTTGTTACTCGTCGTTCATCTGAAGTGAATGTGCAGCGAAATGGTGACTTTACACCAGTGACATCTCAGCAAGAGGTGTTTTTTAACTACTACAACCCTGAAGGGAATGAAAAGAAGTTAAAGAACGTTCTGTTTTATTATCTGTCTTTTACGAAGTCTCCAGCTCGTCTGGCGGGTGGGGCGGTACTGATTCATGAAACAATGGATCAGATTAAAGAACCGCGCCAAGCCTGGGGGTACAACTCAGGGCAGCGACGTGTAAGACGAGCGCCAAACCTGGCATACGATTCTCCTATTGCGGCATCTGATAATCTGCGTACGGCTGATGATACCGACTTATATAATGGTTCGCCTGATCGGTACGACTGGGCTTATAAAGGGCTTAAGGAAGTTTATATTCCTTACAACAGCTATAAATTGAGCCAGGGTGATGTCGAGTACAAAGATCTGCTAGGGGTCTCGCACATCAATCCAGACCTTACTCGCTGGGAATTGCACCGAGTGCATGTGGTTGAGGCAAATCTGAAGAAGGGTTCACGTCATATCTACAAGAAACGAGTATTTTACCTCGATGAAGATAGCTGGAATGCTGCAATGGTTGACCAGTACGACAACCGAGGCGAATTATGGCGTGTAAGTGTGGCATTTTTGAAAAACTTCTATGAGCTTCCTGGTGTCTGGACTGCATTAGATGTTTTTTATGACTTGCAGGCTCGTCGTTATCATGTCCAAGGGTTGGATTCAGAAGAGCGTGAAACACGAATCTTTGAAAATAAAATTCCTAATAAGCGATACTTTAAGCCATCATCCCTCCGAAGAAGAGGGCGTTAATTACCAAGAGGTAGCTGAGGGAGGGTTTAAGAATTCTTCCTCAATTTTTTTATTTAGAGCAAGGGATTAGTTGCGAACGAAACGGTTTTTACTATCCTGAATGATACTATCGTTATAACAAAGGCTTCTCTAATGAGACACTGCTTTCATAAATTACTAACGCAGTTATTGGTTTTTTTCCTACTTTCTGTATTTATCTCGTCTACCAGTCATGCATTAGAAGATGTATTAGATGCGCCTGCAATGCAGACTGAGATAGCTCATGAGTCCCTGTTGCTTGATGTCGCAGAGGCTGGAAAGCGACTCGTTGCGGTTGGTGAGCGCGGGCATATTATTTATTCTGATGACCAGGGTAGTAGCTGGACTCAGGCAAGTGTTCCTGTATCTGTAACCTTAACTGCGGTTCATTTTCCTACTGAAACACATGGTTGGGCTGTAGGGCATGGAGCGATTATTTTGCACTCGAGTGATGCGGGTGTGACATGGAAAAAACAATTTGACGGAAATCTGGCTAATCAGCAAGTTATAGATCACGCCGAAAAGAGGGTGTCTGCTCTTGAGGAAAAGCTTGAATCCGCCCCGGAAGACCAGCAGGGAGATATAGAGTTTCAATTAGAAGAGGCCCAGTTTGGATTAGAAGATGCGCAGTTTGATGCTGAAACCGGGCCAAGTAAGCCTCTGCTTGATGTTTGGTTTGCTAACGAAAATAAAGGGTTTGCTGTTGGCGCATATGGCTTTTTCTTTGAAACTGAAGATGGTGGAAAGAGCTGGTTTAACGTATCAGACCGGATTGAGAATCAAGACCGGTTTCATTTGAATGCAATCACAGAAGTTGTGGGTGGTTCTCTCTTCATTGTTGGCGAGGCGGGTAATATTTTTAGAAGTAATGATGCCGGTGAAACCTGGGATAGTCTTGATAGCCCTTATGAAGGGTCGTTTTTTGGTGTGAGCGGCACGGGTAATGTCAACGAAGTGTTAGTGTTTGGGCTGAGAGGAAACCTCTATAGATCAACTGATCTTGGTGCCAGGTGGACACGTATAAACAGTAATAATGAAGCAACTTTAATTGCTGCCCAGCATAGCGATGATGGCATTATTGTTGTTGTAGGCAATTCCGGTATTGTCATGGTTAGCGGAAATTCTGGTGAGTCTTTCCAGCCGGTTATTCGAGAGAATAGACAGGCGTTGGCCTCTGTTCATGTGCTTAAAAACGGAAATCTTCTGTTGGTGGGTGAGCATGGTGTCGATATTAGCGGGCCTACAGGGCGAAAATTATAGTTCGCTAGTACTTTTTAAATAATTATTGTTGTCATATTAGACGTTTTTAACACAGATAACCTGAATGAATCATTCGTTTTTTGATTGACGGTGGGGTGTGTTAAAAATGAATTTGTCGCTTTTTGAGCAAGAGGAATAGTGAATGTCAAACCCCAAGCATGATAAGGGTGAACACTATCTACTAACACCGAAGGCAGAGCCTTTCCTGGAACGAGTTATTTTTAATAACCGTTTTTTTATTCTGGTTATGTTTCTATTTTTGACCGCGTTTTTGGGTTACAACGCCGTCAATATAAAACCAGATGCATCGTTTGAACGATTGATCCCTCTAGAGCACCCCTTCATTGTTAATATGATGGAGAACCGAGAGGATCTGGAAAACCTTGGAAACTCCATCAAAATAGCGGTTGCAGTAGAAGAAGGCGATATATTCACCGAAGAATATATGAGCACGCTTCAAAAGATCACAGATGAGATGTTTTATCTATCTGGGGTAAATCGAGCTGGGCTTAAATCGTTATGGACCCCCAATGTGCGTTGGGTTGAAGTGACAGAAGAAGGGTTTCAGGGTGGGCCGGTTATCCCTGATGGCTATAACGGTTCAAGGGATAGCTTAGAAAGCCTTCGACAGAACATTCTTAAGTCTGGTCAGGTGGGGAGCCTCGTTGCGGATGACTTTAAATCGACCATTATTTATGCACCTCTTTTCGAAATCAATCCGGAAACTAATGAACCGCTAGACTACAAAGCGTTCTCGTTGGAGGTGGAAGAGAAAATCCGTGAGAAGTACGGCAAACCTAATCCAAATATTAATATACACATTATCGGTTTTGCTAAAAAAGTAGGTGACTTGATCGAAGGTATTGGCTCTATTGCAATGTTTGCTTTGGTGACCATTACACTAACGACAATCTTTTTGTTTTGGTATTCGCGCTGTTTTGCAGGAACGATAGTCCCGGTTATAACCTCAATTGTGGCGGTATTGTGGCAACTGGGTATCTTGAGATTACTGGGGTATGGAATGGATCCATACTCAGTATTAGTGCCGTTCCTGGTCTTTGCTATCGGTATAAGTCACGGGGTTCAGATCGTTAACCAAATGGCTGTAGAAGCGGCTAAAGGTTTTGACGCCATGACCTCTTCAAGGCTCGCATTCAGGCAGCTCTATATTCCCGGAATGTTAGCGCTGGTGAGTGATGCAATTGGCTTCTTAACGCTTCTATTTATTCAGATCGATGTAATAAGAGACCTCGCTGTCGCAGCAGGTGTTGGGGTTGCTGTGATTATTATCACAAACCTTGTTTTGCATCCGCTTATTATGTCGTATGTAGGTATTAGTAAAGGTGGCATTAGGCATGTTCAAAACCATGGGGAGAAACAAGATCGAAAATGGCGCTTGATGTCGTTCTTCTCGCATCCCAGTGTTGCACCAATTTCCATTCTAATAGCGATTCTAGGGTTTGGCCTCGGAATCTATTATCAGAAGGACCTTAAGATTGGTGACTTGGATAAAGGTGCACCTGAGCTTCGCCCCGACTCACGGTACAATGTCGATAATGAGTATATTATCAGTAACTACAGTACCAGTGCTGATGTACTGGTTATTATGGTCGAAACGGAGAAAGAGAAGTGTACTGACTATCGCGTTATGGACGCAATGGACAGGCTTCAGTGGACGTTGGAAAACTCTCCAGGTGTCGAATCAACTGCATCTCTTGTAACTGTTTCAAAGCTGGTTACCAAAGCGCTTAACGAAGGTAACTTCAAGTGGTTTGACTTATCCCGAAACCAGACCATCATCAACTCGTCTATACAGCGCGCACCGTCAGGTCTAATTAACACAAACTGTGACATGACACCTGTTTTGGCATTTTTGAAAGATCATAAAGCTGAAACGCTGGACAGTGTTGTTGCAACGGTAGAAAAGTTTGTTGAAGAAAACCCAAGTGAGGACTACACCTTCTTGCTTGGTGCAGGAAATGCGGGTGTAGAGGCAGCGACAAATCAGGTTATATCAAAAGCTAAAGATATGATGCTGTTTTTTGTCTATGCTGTTGTGAGCACCCTTTGCTTCATAACTTTCCGTTCGATCCGTGCTGTTATTTGTATTGTTACGCCTCTCGGCTTAACGTCTGTATTGTGTGAAGCGTTGATGGCTCAAATGGGGATTGGTATCAAGGTTGCCACACTACCCGTGATAGCGCTGGGTGTGGGGATTGGTGTTGATTACGGCATCTATATTTACACCCGCTTAGAAAAATTGCTGATCGAAGGGAAGCCTCTTCAGGAAGCTTATTTTGAAACGCTACGTACTACGGGTAAAGCGGTAGCATTCACTGGCGTGACTTTGGGTGTGGGCGTATTCACCTGGATATTCTCGCCGATTAAATTTCAGGCCGATATGGGCATACTGCTGTTCTTTATGTTCATCTGGAATATGATTGGTTCTCTCTGGTTGCTGCCTGCATTAGCCAGGTTCTTGCTAAGACCAGACAAAATGGTGGCAAAGGCGAAGCTGTCTGAGGCCAATGCCAGCTAAAAAGAAAATATCCTGAAAAGCCCGCTTTGCGGGCTTTTTCTGTTTTATAACCCATGATATAAGGCTAAAAGAGTGCCTGTTTTTGGGCTTAATTATCAGTAACTACTTTATTTTATTGTATTTATAAGCTAGTTTTTAAATTGTTTAATGTTGTGAACTTATGTATTAAGACCAATTTTGTTCTCACTGGATGTAAGGTGAGGGGAATATAGATAAAGGGAAATCAGTATGGCTCTAAAAACGAAAATAGCTTCAGTTATTATGGCGGCTACCGTTGGTATCGCAGCTTCAGCGGGTGTGAATGCAACACCTAAAGAACAACGCTTCATTACTATCGGAACAGGAGGGGTGACAGGGGTTTACTATCCGACAGGTGGTGCAATATGTCGCTTGGTTAATAAATCTCGTAAAGAGCATGGCATCCGCTGTTCAGTTGAAAGTACCGGTGGTTCAATTTATAACCTGAATACTATTCGTGAAGGCGAGCTTGATATGGGGATTGTTCAGAGTGACTGGCAGTTCCACGCATATAATGGAACAAGCAAGTTCTCAGATTCAGGGGCAAACAAAGACTTGCGCGCAGTTTTCTCTGTTCACCCAGAGCCGTTTACAGTAGTCGCTCGTAAAGATTCTGGTATTAAAACCTTCGAAGACCTAAAAGGTAAGCGAGTTAATGTAGGTAATGCCGGGTCTGGTCAACGTGCGACGATGGAATTGCTGATGTCCGAGAATGGCTGGACAATGGATAGCTTTAAGCTTGCTTCTGAGCTTAAGCCTTCTGAGCAGTCAAAAGCGCTTTGTGATAACAAGATTGACGCGATGGTTTACGTGGTCGGCATCCCATCCGGGGCGATTAAAGAGGCTACCACTTCGTGTGACAGTGTAATTGTGCCGGTTAGCGGTGGTGCAGTAGACAAGCTTATTTCTGAGAACCCATACTTCCGTAAGGCAACTATTCCTGGTGGCATGTACCGTGGAACGGATAGTGACGTGACTACATTTGGTGTAGGCGCCACGTTTGTGACCTCATCAAACGTGCCTGAGGATGTAATCTATCAAGTGACTAAAGCCGTATTTGAGAACTTCGATAGCTTCAAGCGCCTCCATCCTGCTTTTGAAAACCTTGAAAAAGAAGCAATGGTTAAAGACGCCCTTTCAGCGCCGCTCCACCCCGGTGCAGTGAAGTATTACAAAGAAGCCGGTTTAGTTAAGTAACCAGGCTTGAATAAAACAAAAGGAGGTTTCCTCCTTTTGTTTCCAATTATTTGTTTACAGTTATGCGAAGTGTTTTTTGTAGTTTCTTTTAACGAGAGGCTTCTAAAAACGTTTTAGCAAATTCTTGTTTATCCAGCAGAGTATTTCTCAGTTATGAATGACGAAAGACCAGACGCAGATAGTGTGACTGATTCCGAAAATAGAGAAGTGATAGATAATATTCTTCAAGCTGAGACAGGGGGGAGAGCTTCTACGGGTATTCCCGCAAAAGTCCTGCTTATAGTGCCATTTTGTTGGTCACTGTTTCAGCTTTGGGTTGCTTCTCCTCTGCCGTTTGAATTCAACTTTGGTGTTTTTAACGAAGATCAGACGAAGTATATTCATTTAGCGTTCGCTCTGTTTTTAGCATTTACTGCGTTTCCGATGTTTAAAAATAACACTGGTCGCATTCCTGTTATTGACTGGGTATTTGCATTGCTGGGTGTGGCGAGTGCGCTCTATTTGCTGGTATTTAAAGACCAGCTGGCAGGGCGGTCTGGTGCGCCTATTGCCTTTGACCTGGTTATCGGCGTTATTGGTATGGTATTGCTTCTTGAGGCAACAAGAAGAAGCTTGGGGTTACCGTTAATGGTGGTGGCGATGGTTTTTCTGGTCTACACCTTTGGCGGCCCTTATATGCCAGACGTTATCGCCCATAAGGGAGCCAGTTTAAGTAAAACGATATCTCACCAGTGGTTAACGACGGAGGGGGTTTTTGGTGTTGCTCTCGGCGTATCTGCAAGCTTTGTGTTTCTATTTGTACTTTTCGGTGCGCTATTAGAAAGGGCTGGTGCGGGTAACTATTTTATTAAAGTTGCCTACTCATTGCTCGGGCATATGAGAGGCGGCCCAGCAAAAGCGGCAGTTGTATCGAGTGGTTTAAGTGGTTTGATATCAGGTTCTTCAATAGCGAACGTTGTGACGACCGGTACATTTACCATTCCACTAATGAAACGAGTTGGCTTTCCTGCTACCAAAGCAGGGGCAGTGGAAGTGGCGGCATCGACTAATGGCCAGTTAACGCCTCCAATCATGGGAGCCGCAGCATTCCTTATGGTTGAGTACGTCGGGATTTCCTATCTGGAAGTTATCAAGCATGCAATCTTGCCAGCATTAATTTCGTATGTAGCCTTGGTTTATATTGTTCACTTGGAGGCACTCAAGCTAAATATGCAGGGCATCCAGAGATCGGTAAAAACAACGGTGAGTCAAAAGCTACTTTCGTTTATGACTGTATTTGTCGGGCTGATGGTTCTCACGCTCCTGGTCTATTACGGTATGGGCTGGATAAAGGTGTTGGCCGGGGACTCTACGGGCTATATCGTGACGCCATTACTCCTGATCGCGTATATTGCGCTGGTTAAATATGCTTCAAAATATCCAGAGTTGGAAATAGATGATGAAACCTCTGACATGACTCGGCTACCTGAAGTGGGGCCAACCGTAAACGCAGGGCTTCACTTTCTGTTGCCCGTTGTTGTACTGGTTTGGATGCTGGCGGTAGAACAGCGCTCGCCAGCTTTATCCGCGTTCTGGGCAACATTGGTCATGGTGTTTATTGTATTAACCCAAAAGCCACTATTTAGCTTCTTTAGAAAGCAGAAAGAATACACGAGTGCAGTGCTTGAGGGTATTGATGACTGCTTTCATGCGTTGGTGACTGGTGCTCGAAATATGGTAGGTATTGGCGTGGCAACGGCAGCCGCCGGAATAGTCGTAGGAACTGTCACGTTAACTGGCATAGGCTTGGTGATGACTGAGTTTGTCGAGTTTATTTCGGGTGGCTCTATGATTATGATGCTGGTTTTTACAGCCGTTATCAGTCTTATACTTGGCATGGGGTTGCCAACCACCGCAAACTACATTGTTGTTTCGACACTCATGGCACCCGTTATCGTCTCTCTGGGTGCTGAGCATGGGCTGATAGTGCCTCTTATAGCTGTTCATTTGTTTGTGTTTTATTTCGGTATTCTTGCTGATGACACGCCGCCTGTTGGTTTGGCGGCGTATGCAGCGGCGGCAATATCGGGGGCAGATCCAATCCGCACCGGGGTGCAGGGGTTCACATATGATATACGAACCGCGATTCTGCCATTTATGTTCATCTTTAATACTCAATTGCTGCTCATAGGCATTGATCACTGGTATCAACTGGTACTCACGATATTTTCAGCGGTCATTGCAATGCTTGTCTTTTCCGCTGCAACTCAAGGGTACTGGTTGGTTAAGTCCCGTATATGGGAGTCTCTAGTGTTAGTGCTGATTGCGTTTACGATGTTTCGACCAGGTTTTTGGTGGGACATGGTCTACCCACCCTTGGAGCAGCTGGGGGCGCAAACAATATACGAGCAGATTGATCAGACGCCAATTGAGGGGCAGTTGAGAATCATCGTGGAGGGTGAAACACTCGATGGTGATCACGTTAATAAGCGTGTCATGCTCACAATGGGAGAGGGGGAGACCGCACAAGACAGATTGAAAGAGTCAGGTTTGGAGCTGAGAACTGAAGAGGGTAGAGTCTTTGTTGACAGCATGGGCTTTGGCTCACAGGCAGAGCAGGCTGGCATTGACTTCGATTGGGAAATTATGGCGATAGAAGCTAAAACAGATCGTCCAACCAAAGAGTGGGTGTTTATCCCGGCACTGTTACTGCTTATGGCGTTAGGTTGGAATCAGTGGCGGCGAAGGGACGTTGATTGACCGATTATATAGGGATATAAAAAAGCAGGCGCTACAAGCCTGCTTTTTTGTTTGACCGTAACTAAAACGCCCTCTCAATAGCTGCATTTCTTATACGCGCATCATCTATTTGTATATTAACGAGTTCTTTCTGATGGCAATCGCTATTTCATCTTGCTAGAATCGCCCGTTCGAATTTTTAATCATGTGATCTTTAGTGGGGATCACCACTGAAAGGGGTTTTATAGTATGCCAGTCATCACTCTTCCGGATGGAAGTCAGCGCGCTTTTGATAGCGCCACAACGGTTGCAGGTGTTGCAGCTGATATTGGTCCCGGGCTCGCTAAAGCAGCTTTAGCTGGCAAGGTTAATGGGGAGCTGGTTGACACATCATATGTCATCGAAAATGATGTGGATTTAGCGATCATAACGGATCGTGATGAAGAAGGGTTAGAAATAATCAGGCATTCCACCGCTCACCTTCTGGCTATGGCAACTCAACAGCTATTTCCTTCTGCGCAGGTCACAATAGGCCCGGTTATCGAAGATGGCTTTTTCTACGATTTTGCCTTTGAGCGCCCCTTTACTCCTGAAGATTTAACTCAAATTGAAAAGAGAATGAGTGAGCTGGCGAAAGCGGCTTTGCCCGTAAGTCGTTCGGTCATGTCTCGCGACGAGGCTATTGCCTTATTTGAGGAAAAAGGAGAGAAGTACAAGGTCGAGATTATTCGTGATATTCCGGGTGATGAAGATCTGTCATTTTATAGTCAGGGAGACTTTATTGACCTCTGCCGTGGCCCGCATGTTCCTTCGACTGCGAATATAAAAGCCTTCAAATTAATGAAGGTGGCAGGAGCATACTGGCGTGGAGATTCCGATAATGAAATGCTTCAGCGTATCTACGGCACTGCCTGGTCAAACAAGAAAGACCTAAAAGCTTATGTTCACAGGCTTGAAGAGGCAGAAAAGAGGGATCACCGAAAGATAGCGAAGAAGTTGAACCTGTTTCATACCCAGGAAGAAGCGCCGGGAATGGTGTTTTGGCATTCCAAAGGTTGGACTATTTACAATGTTCTCGAAAGCTACATGCGCAACCTTTTAAATCGCCAAGGCTATGAAGAGGTTAAAACCCCGCAGCTGGTTGATAGAACACTTTGGGAGAAGTCGGGTCACTGGGATAAATTCAGCGACATGATGTTTACCACGCATTCAGAAAGTCGTGATTTTGCAGTTAAACCCATGAACTGCCCATGTCATGTACAGATATTTAACCAAGGCTTAAAAAGTCATAAAGACCTCCCTTTGCGCCTTGCGGAGTTTGGGTCCTGTCACAGGAATGAACCTTCAGGAACGCTGCACGGTTTGATGCGCGTTAGGAACTTTACTCAGGATGATGCTCACATATTTTGTACTGAAGAGCAGATGCAGGAAGAGGTGAGCCGCTTCATCGATCTGTTGTTTGAGGTTTATCGCGATTTTGGTTTTGAGGATGTGCTGCTGAAGTTGTCCACTCGACCAGAGAAACGAGTGGGTTCTGATGAGGTTTGGGATCGTTCCGAAGCAGCACTTGAAGAAGCGCTGAATAGCAAAGGGCTTGATTGGGAATTACTTCCTGGTGAAGGTGCTTTCTATGGTCCTAAAATTGAGTTTTCATTGAAGGACTGTATTGGGCGTGTTTGGCAGTGTGGAACCATACAGGTTGATTTTTCAATGCCGGGCCGACTGAGTGCACAGTATGTATCTGACGATCAAAGTCGACAAACGCCTGTTATGTTGCATAGGGCTATTTTAGGTTCGTTTGAGCGATTTATTGGTATCTTGATTGAGCACTATGAGGGCGCATTTCCATTTTGGTTGGCGCCTGAGCAAGTTGCGATTCTCAATATTACCGACCGTCAAGACGATTATTGCCTAAAATTGTCAGAAAAATTGCAAGATCTTGGATATCGAGTACATATAGACTTGAGAAACGAGAAGATTGGATTTAAAATCCGTGAGCACACATTAAACAAGATTCCTTATCTATTGGTTATCGGTGATAAGGAAGTAGAGAATAAAACGGTCGCTATTCGCACCCGCACAGGTGAAGACTTGGGTGTTATGACGTTGGAAGAGCTTGAAGTGGTATTCCAAAAAGAAATGGCGAAAAAAGGTCGGATAACAACGGAGTAATAACAATTAAGCGTAATAGTCAGGGTAGCCGAGCAAAAAAAGCTCCAATTAACCAAAATATTACAGCTACAGAGTGCCGCCTAATAAATGCGGACGGTGACCAGGTTGGGGTTGTAGCGATGGAAGAAGCCTTGGATATGGCTCAGAAAGCCAGTCTCGACTTGGTTCAAATAGCCGACTCTGATCCGATAGTCTGTAAAATTATGGACTACGGAAAAAAGGTTTTTGAAGAGAAGAAGCAGAAAGCGGCACAGCGCAAGAAGCAAAAACAGACCCAGGTTAAAGAAATTAAATTAAGACCAGGGACGGAAGAAGGGGATTATCAGGTAAAACTGCGCAACCTGATACGTTTCCTTGAAGCCGGGGATAAGGCTAAGGTAACTATTCGTTACCGAGGTCGCGAGATGGCTCATCAGGAGATTGGCATGCAGCTGCTTAACCGAATCGAAAGTGATTTGGAAGAGTATGGTGCTGTTGAACAAAGGCCGAAGATGGAAGGTCGGCAGATGATGATGGTAATCGCCCCGAAAAAGAAAAAGTAACGTTGACGTTAATAGATCTCTCTGAAGAGTATCTGAATTACAGATATGCACTTGGAGGGATTTTCTATTTTCTGAGTTGCTCCTTTTATTAACGAATGCGGAGTTATGTATTATGCCAAAAATGAAAACCAAGCGCGGGGCAGCAAAGCGCTTTAAAAAGACAGCTAGCGGATTCAAGCACAAGCAATCCTTCACCAGCCATATTCTGACTAAGAAAAGCACCAAGCGTAAGCGTCAGTTACGTGGTTGTAAGCAAGTAGCAGCGAGTGATCAGCCATTGATCAAGCGTATGTTAGCTTAATAATCGCCTTATTAAAGATTAGATAGAAGGATTGTAATATGCCTCGCGTAAAACGTGGTGTGAACGCACGTCGTCGTCACAAAAAAGTTCTAAAGCAAGCAAAAGGTTACTATGGAGCTCGTAGTCGAGTATTTAGAGTAGCTAAACAGGCGGTTATTAAAGCAGGTCAGTATGCTTACCGTGACCGTCGTCAGCGTAAGCGTCAGTTCCGTGCTCTATGGATCGCTCGTATTAATGCTGGAGCTCGTATCAACGGTTTGTCATATAGCCGTTTGATTGCAGGACTGAAAAAAGCAAATGTTGAGATTGATCGTAAAGTGCTAGCTGACTTGGCGATGAATGAGAAGAATGCATTTGCAGCAGTTGTAGAAACCGCTAAAGCAGCGCTTGCTTAAGTCGATCTTCTCGATTGTAGAAGTATGCAATAAGCATAAATTTATCAGTGCAAAGTTTTATTGCTAATACTGTTTTAATAGTAGACGCTATCCAAAGCAAGCACTTTTAAATTAATGTGGTCGAACAATAGGGGAAGAGTCAGCTCTTCCCCTATTTTTGTTTTGGAGCAGGTTAGATGGATAATCTTGATCAATTAGTTACACAGGGCCTAGAAGCCGCAGAAAAAGCCCAAACGGTACAAGAGTTAGACCAGGTTCGCGTAGACTTTCTTGGAAAGAAAGGTCAAATCACTCAGCAATTAAAAACTCTGGGAAAACTCTCTCCAGAAGATCGACCTAAAGCTGGCGCCCTTATCAACAAGGCGAAAGAGAAAGTCCAGGCTGTTATCGTAGAGAAAAAACAAGGTTTAGAGCAACAACAGCTTAACGCAAAGCTTGAATCAGAAGCGGTTGATGTGACGTTACCTGGGCGTAGTCAGGAACTTGGTGGTTTGCATCCTGTTACAAAAACAATGCAACGTATTGAGCAGTTCTTTTCTCAGTCAGGTTACTCTGTTGAAGTGGGGCCTGAAATTGAAGATGACTACCATAACTTCGAAGCGCTTAATATTCCAGGGCACCACCCTGCAAGAGCGATGCATGACACCTTTTACTTTAATGCAAACTCATTATTGAGAACACACACTTCACCAGTCCAGATTCGGACGATGGAGTTAGGCAAGCCTCCTTTTCGAATGATCTGCCCCGGCAGAGTCTATCGCTGTGACTCTGATCAAACGCATACACCGATGTTTCACCAGGTAGAAGGCCTGCTTGTTGAAGAAAATGTTAGTTTTGCAGATCTTAAAAGCACTATAGAAGAGTTCTTGAGAGTATTCTTCGAAAAAGACTTGAAAGTCAGGTTCAGACCCTCTTATTTCCCGTTTACAGAGCCATCAGCAGAAGTCGATATTGAGTGGGGACAGGACGCAGAAGGGAATACCAAGTGGCTGGAAGTAATGGGATGCGGCATGGTTCACCCTAAAGTATTTGAAGCGAGCGGTGTGGATGCGGAAAAATATTCAGGTTTTGCATTTGGCTTGGGTGTAGAACGTTTGGCTATGCTCCGTTACGGCGTAAATGACTTGAGAATGTTCTTTGAGAACGACTTACGCTTTTTAAACCAGTTTAAATAGATCAATACTTGCCAAAAATTAGGTTGGGTTGTTAAAGGCGGATGGTTTATCTCCGTTCGTCATTAGTAATATTTTTGTCGTTTGTATTTATATATCGAAAAGGGAGCGGGTAATGCTCGCCCAGAATTAAGGCAAATAGACTTTTCGATACAACAGCATATTAGTGAGAAGATAATGAAATTCAGCGAACAGTGGCTTAGGGAGTGGGTTAATCCCAATATCAATACAGAGGAGTTGGTTTCACAGATTACCATGGCTGGTTTAGAGGTTGATGGTGTAGAGCTGGTTGCCGGTGAATTTGTTGGTATTGTTGTTGGTGAGGTATTGTCTGCTGATAAACACCCGGACGCTGATAAGTTAAGTGTCTGCCAGGTTAACGCCGGCGATGAGACCTTCCAGGTTGTATGCGGCGCACCAAATGTTAGAGCCGGACTAAAAGTACCTTTTGCAATGGTTGGTGCAGTACTGCCTGGTAATTTCAAAATCAAAAAAGCGAAGCTGAGAGGGGTAGAGTCTCAGGGAATGCTTTGTGCCGAGTCTGAACTTGGGATGGCAGAATCTTCTGACGGTTTAATGGAGCTACCGGCTAATGCGCCTGTTGGTCAAGACTTTAGGGAATACATGAAGTTAAATGACCGGATGATTGAGGTGGATTTAACCCCCAACCGGAGTGACTGTTTATCTATTGCTGGGTTGGCCAGAGAAGTGGGTGTATTAAACAAGACTCTGGTAGAGCAGCCCAAGATCAACACATTAGAGCCGAGCATTAACGATTCGTTTGCGATCAACATCGATGTGCCTGCTTTCTGCCCGAGGTATATAGGACGTATTATCAATGGCATTAATGTAAATGCCGAAACTCCGCTTTGGATGAAAGAGAAGTTGAGGCGGAGCGGGTTGAGAAGCATTGACCCGGTTGTTGATGTGACTAATTACATTTTGCTTGAGTTTGGTCAGCCAATGCACGCTTTTGACTTGGATAAGCTATCTGGGTCTATTAATGTACGAATGGCAAGCGAGCAAGAAAAAATTACGTTGCTGGATGGGCAGGATGTAGAGTTGCGCTCTGACACCCTCGTTATTGCAGATGAAGAAAAAGCACTGGCAATAGCCGGTGTAATGGGGGGAGAGTCTTCAGCAGTTAGTGACAGCACGGTAAATATCTTTCTCGAATGTGCCTACTTTGATCCAATAAGCATCGCTGGTAAGGCTCGTTCTTATGGCTTGCATACTGACTCATCTCATCGCTTTGAAAGAGGTGTTGATTATAAGCTTCAGCGGAACATGATAGAGCGAGCTACTGAGTTGTTACTGGAAATAGTCGGTGGTGATGCGGGGCCTGTTTCAGAAAAAGTTTCGAAAGCAGACTTGCCATCGAGAGAATTAGTAGAACTACGATATGCTCGCGTTGAATCGTTGCTTGGGTTAAAAGTGGGCAAAACAGAAGTTGAAGAAATACTCACCCGGCTTGGTTTGTTTATTGAGAAGCTGACTAAAGATGGCTGGTTAATAAGAGTTCCTTCTTATCGATTTGACATATCAATCGAAGCTGACTTGATTGAAGAGATCGGACGAATCTACGGTTACAACAACTTGCCTGTTACCAGCCCTGTTGGCAGTTTGGCGTTGAAACCCAACGATGAGTCAATCACGCCGATAGCAGAAATCCAAAATCACTTGGTTACCTTAGGCTATCAAGAAGCGATCACCTATAGCTTTGTAGACCCAGAGCTACAACAGAAGCTAGACCCAGAGCATGAAGGCATTGCGCTGGCCAACCCAATATCTGCAGACTTGTCTGTGATGAGAACCACGCTATGGACTGGTTTGTTGAAAGCGCTGATGTACAATCAAAACCGCCAACAGGATAGAGTACGGTTTTTCGAAACAGGGTTGAGGTTTGTTAAAAAGGGTGATGATTTAGAACAGGTTCCAATGTTAGCGGCTGTTGTAAGTGGCAATCGCCAGCCTGAAAACTGGGCCAATGAAAACGCTGCAATCGACTTTTTCGATGTAAAAGCAGATTTGGAATCGCTTTTTTCTCGTTTAGGGGGAGAATTTCTGTTTAGAAAGGGCAATTTACCTGCTCTTCACCCTGGCCAAACCGCTGAAATTGTTAAAAATGGTGAAATAATTGGATATTTGGGCGCTTTACACCCAGAAATTCATAAATCGCAGAATTTAAATGGCCCAGTTTATTTATTTGAGCTATGCTTAGATCAAATCGTTAAAGGTAACGTGCCGCAATGTAAAGAATTTTCGAAATTTCCGGAAGTTCGCAGAGATTTAGCTATCATTGTTAATAAAGAAGTAGAGTTTGGAGATGTGAGGTCTTCAATCATCGAAAAGGCAGGTGATTACCTTATCGATCTGAAAGTGTTCGATGTGTACCAAGGGCAGGGTGTTGAGCCAGGCAAAAAGAGTTTAGCCATCGGTGCGACTTGGCAACATGTTGAAAGAACATTGAATGACGATGAGATTACCCAAACCTTCAACGATATAATTGACGTATTAAAAGACCGATTTGGTGCAATACTAAGGAGTTGAATCTATGGGGGCTTTAACAAAGGCTGATATGGCTGAGCGCCTCTATGAAGAAGTAGGCTTGAATAAAAGGGAAGCAAAGGAGATGGTGGAGTCATTTTTTGACGAAGTCAGATCCTCCCTTGGTCATAATGAACAAGTGAAGCTTTCCGGGTTCGGGAATTTTGATCTTCGAGATAAAAAACAGAGACCTGGACGCAATCCTAAAACGGGTGAAGAGATTCCGATAACTGCTCGTAGAGTGGTTACGTTTCGTCCTGGACAGAAGTTAAAAGCGAAAGTAGAAGCATATGCTGGAACCCAGTCATAACGATGAACTGCCCCCGATACCGGGCAAACGCTACTTCACTATAGGTGAGGTGAGCGACCTTTGTAGTGTAAAGGCTCATGTTTTGCGCTACTGGGAGCAAGAGTTTCCTCAGTTGTCGCCTGTGAAGCGACGCGGTAATCGCCGTTATTATCAGAGGCAAGATGTATTGACGATTCGTCAGATTCGCAGCTTGTTGTATGATCAAGGTTATACGATCGGGGGAGCTAAGCAAAAGCTCACTAGCGAAGATAGCGTAGAAGACTCTACGCAGTATCATCAAATAATTCATCAGATGATCGCTGAGCTTGAAGAAGTTTTAGTGGTACTCAACAGCTAAAACATCTGAGCACAATGCTAAAACGCTCGCTGACGTGGGCGTTTTTTTATTCTTGATGTTTAATAACAGATTTCTTTATTTATTTAGAGAGTTAGGTTATTATTCGCACCCGCTTGAGGAACACCCCTTATACCTTGAGCAAATGAGTGTCGGGGCGTAGCGCAGCCTGGTAGCGTACATGCATGGGGTGCATGTGGTCGGAGGTTCAAATCCTCTCGCCCCGACCAATTTCTTGTTTATATCTCACCTATAAATCCAACTTAAGCTTCTGAATACCCGACTTCCTGACTCGCTACATCTCAATGTCCATCGTTGACATTCAGGCTCATTTCCCTAACACTCAGACTCACGATAAAGAATGGTTCAGGGGTAGTAATCAGCAACAAAGTTTAGACTTAAATTTTCCTAGAAAAACAAAGTTGTAGCCAACCCATGGCAACGAGCGAAGGAACGTGACGTGTATAGCCTATCAATTTACCCGTCTTATTTCGCTCAAAAGCATCCCTGATACTAGGCTGAAGAAGATTGAGGATGAGTTCTTGAGGGTAAGCCCTGGTTTTCAATTAGCGAGAATTGCGGGTGAATCATTTGTATTTGATCTAAGCGCGATTGAGAAGGCTTTTGGCTTTGATTCGATTATAAAGAGCGAAGCACAGCGGGTATTAATGCGATTGAAGAGATTGAGCTAGTTGAAAATGCTGAGGTGCTCCATGAGCTTCTAGATGATATCAAATATGCAAGGCGTTCTATTAAAGTGGCAAAGCTTCTCCCGTATTACAAGCAAATATAGAAAATAACCAGATCATCTCTTTTTGTAAGACTTTCCCTAAATTGGCAAACCGTATTCGGTTAAATGAGGATGAAACAAAAATCGGTTTAGATACGAAGGTGTCGAAGGATTTGTTTATAAAGTTGTTGATGGATGATTATCTGACATCGGAGCTTACGCATTTTCATTATGAAAGCGTGTCGAAAGATAGTGCGGGTGAGGCAAACGAGTCTCAAGGAGCAGGTTAGTGGTATATCTTAACGAAGAGATAGCTAAATGATCAAAATCCACGCCACCAAAAAACTAGCAGCCAAATTGCCAGTCGATGAGCAAGGCTTCCTGCCGCCAGATAAAAATGCACCACCACTATCGGGCAAAGAAGGTGATATTAAAGAAAGCGCATTGAGTGGCTGGCACGCTAACCTGATTACGCTACAGCGGCGAAACTGTATTTTGCTCGTACACGACGTAACCCGCTTCCCTTTGTTTATTCCCTGTTTAACCAAGCCTGACTTAGTCAGGTTGGACTGGCATTTTCAAGATGCCTTTATGAATACTTTACTCAAGATCGGTGCTGACCAAACAATGATGGAGTGCGCCGAACCTTTGTTGCAGGTTTTGTGCTTTGATACGGATTGCAATCGTTCTGTGCAAGGCACGATGAATCAAATGAAAGGTGATATCGAGCATATGCTGTGGTTCGATAATGTGAAGGTTGAGGATATTTCTCCCTATCGAACAGCGGCTTGGTTGGCAGATCGACCTTGCACGATTAAAGGCCAGAAAGAGTGTGTCTGGCCCATTCAGGCAATGGGTGAATTATTAGGTAGTTCGATAGCGCCTATGCAGGGTATTAAGCACAAGCAAACGGTTGAGAGTAGTGCTGAGATTATTGAATTGAGCCAATATAGAAATCAATCAAACTAACCAGCATGGTAAATCAGTCGTAAATTTTAAGTTTACAACTGGGGGATAAACCCAGATATCAAAAAAATTTATCAAGGATATGGTGGATAAACCCAAACTATTTGTAATAGGAACCAAGGAAGGCATTTGAGAAATGAGTATGAACGATATTAAAACCGCTTTACCTATTGCGCTGTTTACCAGTCAGGATGGTAAAACACGCCTGCAAATTCGTTTGCAGGACGATACATTATGGCTTAGCCAAAAGCAGATAGCCGAGTTGTTTGAGAAGTCACCAAAAACGATTAGTGAGCACTTGGTAAATATCTACGATGAAGGTGAGTTGGAACCTGATTCAACTATCCGGAAATTCCGGACAGTTGCCCGGGAGGGCGCGCGAGACGTGGAACGCTTGCGTGATCACTACAATCTAGATGCAGTATTAGCGGTGGGTTATCGTGTTCGTTCAAATCGAGGTATGCAATTTAGAAAATGGGCGACAGATGTTCTGAAAGAATATCTGATCAAAGGTTTTGCCATGGATGATGGGCGTCTGAAAAATCCTGATCGAGACCTGGACGCTGATTATTTTGATGAGCTCTTGGAGCGCATTCGTGACATACGTGCATCTGAAAGACGCTTCTATCAAAAGATCACTGATATTTACAGTACCGCTAGTGACTACAATGCCAATGCGCAAACCAGTCAAGTCTTCTTTGCTACTGTGCAGAATAAACTACATTGGGCTATTCATGGTCATACTGCTGCGGAATTGGTTAAGGAGCGAGCCGATAGTAGCGCACCGAATATGGGGTTAACTAATTGGAGCGGCGGTGCGATTTCCAAAAAAGACGTCAGTGTTGCCAAGAACTATCTCACTCAAGATGAATTAAATGATTTGAATCGCGTGGTTACCATGTATTTGGACTATGCGGAAAATCAGGCTAGACGAAAGCAAGTTATGACTATGCAGCAATGGGCTGATAAGTTAGATGCCTTTTTGGAGTTTAACGATCACTCAGTTCTTTCAAATGCAGGAAAGATCTCTCAGAAGATCGCTAAACAACTCGCTGAAGCTGAGTACGATAAGTATGTAGTGCAGAGACGAGTTTCAAAAGAGACTGAAACAAGTGACTTTGATAAGTTTGTTGAACAAACAAAGCGGCTTGATAAACCAAAATAGGAATAATAGAACTCGACCAGTTTAGGAAATGTTGATCATTAGTTAACTGACTGGCATTTCAGCAAAACTTGATTTGTGTAGCAAAAAAGACTACAAATGAAGCGTGAAAAGCTTCAATGATAATATTATGTCGTCACCACTTGCTGAAATACTGTTTAAAGAATATCGCCGTCGCGTGCTGGGATTATTGCTACTGCAACCCGATAGCAGCTACCACGTGCGCGAAATTGCGCGTTTGACCGGTACGCTTGCGGGCACCTTGCATAAAGAGCTTAGCAAGCTGGCAGAAGCAGGTTTGTTAGTTAAAGACCCGCAAGGTAAGCAGGTTTATTACCGGGCTAATAAAGATTGCCCCATTTATGAGGAGCTCGCGAGCATACTGCGCAAAACATCAGGTGTTGCTGATGTATTAGCTGAGCAGTTACGGTCATTGGCGGAAGGAATCGATGCAGTTTTTGTATTCGGTTCGGTCGCAAGTGGTAAAGCAACAGCTGAAAGTGATGTCGATGTATTGGTAATTGGAGAAGTGGCATTTGCCGATGTGGTGAAGGCACTTTACCCAGCGCAAGAAACTTTGGGGAGAGAGATAAACCCGAAGGTTTATAGCCACGCCGAATGGCAACAGGCGAGAAAAGAGCAAAACAACTTCATCAAGGATGTGATGGAGAAACCCAAACTATTTGTAATAGGAACCAAGGATGACATTGGATAATTTAATAGGTAAAAGCCTGGAAGAAATTGCACCAGATGCTGGCGCGATAAATCGTTTACTTGAAGCGGCTCAACGAAATATTGCGGATGCGAGAATTGATGGGCTGAGTAACGAGAATAAGTTTGATATGGCTTATAAAGCGATTATGCAGTTGGCCAATTTGTCACTGCAAGCTAGTGGCTTTCGCACACTAACGAGCAAGCCCGGCCACCATCAAACGATGATTCAGTCTTTACCTAAAACGGTTGGTATCGATATCGACCAGATGATTGTATTGGATAGCCTGAGAAAGCAGCGCAATGTGGCTGACTACTCTGGTGATTTAGTGACCGATAGCACAATGGATGAATGCCTTGCCCAGGCTGAGAGTTTGTATGACACAGTCTCTAACTGGCTGGAAACTTCGCACCCAGAATTGAGTTAAGAGCTAGTGGGCAAGAAGTGTTGAGGCGAAATTGTGTGATCGTATTTAAAAGATAAGATCATGACTTACACGGAAGACGCTTTTGTGGCAAAGCTGACAGCCATGATTATCAGCTCTACATAGCAATAAATGATATTGAACACACCAAAACGAAAGTGCGTCACCCGCAAACCAATGGGATCTGCGAGAGGTTCCATAAAACAATCCTGCAAGAGTTTTATCAGCCCGCTCTGAGAAGAAAGATCTATGGTTCGATCGATGAATTGCAGCAGGACCTGGACGAATGGCTAGATTACTATAATAATGATCGAACCCATCAGGGCAAAAAGTGTAGTGGCAGAACGCCAATGGAAACATTGCTTGATGGCAAAAGTATCTGGAAGGAAAAGTTCGTGAACTGAACCTGACCTGACAGACACCATCTAAAAATCGGTAACTGTCAGATCAAGTCTGAACTACTACAATTTATTTGAACTAGTTAAGTCTTAAAGGTAGTGTCTTCCGCCATTTATTTAATGGAAAGTCAAAATCATGTATAGCTTACGCCACTCAGTCTGCTATACATAAAAACGACTAATGTCAAAATCATGTATAGCTCAAGCTACTCAATCTGCTATACATAAAAATGATAAAACTTGGAACTGAGAGTAATGTTGGTTGCAAAACAGGCCGAAAAATATCACTTTATTTTTGCCTGTTAATGCTAGGTAAGTTTCTGATATTTTATGGTTTTATCTGCCATTGACTAGTTGCTCTTAGGCATTTCGTATCACTTTAAATATCACTTAATCGAGCTCGAGCCTACTGAAGTTGCGATGCGAGATTTGGTACCCTATTAAATTTATTGCGGTACCGTACCGTGAATAAAAAACGCGATACGGTACACTAATAAAAATATTGGTGTTCCAAATCGTGTAGCGTGTTGGGGGCGGGCTTTAACTATTTGATATTAATAGTGAAAAGATCTCTGTTTTTTGTGCTACCGAATCAAGCTACTGAAAAAACTAAGCTTGTGATCACGTCCGCTCAGTCAATCTGTGCGAGATCCAAAAAATCACTATCTTTCGAATTACATGGATAGCTCAAGGATATTCCCCTCTGAGCCTTTGAAATTAAAGGCGGAACGCTATATTGTTATGGATCAAACTGCTTTTGTAACGCCATAAAACTACCATGACAGTTTCGGAATTACTCCAAACGTCGCGGTCGATTAACAGCCGTATAAATAAAGGCTTTCAGAGTACTTTACTCTTTATCTTCTTTCTCTGTGTCCACAAAGTCCCCACTCTGTAACGGGTTTAACCTTACCGTTTCTTCCAAATGTTCTGGCGCCAAGTGCACGTACCGCATGGTTATAGTTATGCTTGCGAACGCGCTTACCATTCGCCCCATCTGGGCGAGTATTAACTAACCACTGGCCACTATCCTTTTTGACCGTCATACCTCAAGTACGGGCCCCGGATACTTAATAATAGTTGAGTCCGCAGTAACTAATGTAAAGCCTTCTGTTATTGCTTGAGCAATAAGAATACGGTCAAATGGGTCTTTGTGTATTAATGGTAAACTGCCTACGGTAACAGCATGCTCACTAGCAATGGGTAATTCGATGTAACCGTTATCCAGTAACCCGCGACGAAGTACGCTTGCATCTGCCTTGAAGTCCTTTCGGCCTAGTGCATTTTTTATTACAACTTCCCACAAGCTAGCCACACTGAAAAATAGTTCATTCTCCTGTGAGTTGATTAAGGCGAGTGCCTTTTCACTTAGGCGCCTTGGTTCACCAGCGGCCCATAGCAAAATATGGGTATCTAGAAGTAGCTTCATCAGTCACCATTGAATAGCTTTTCGATACCTTCACTGCCCATTTGGTCAAAGTCATCGGGAGTACTAATTTGTCCTTCCATAAAGCCAACTCTGCTTGTGTGTGTGAGTACTGGCGATCCCAACAGCTCAATCTCGTCATCTTTTAGTTTGTCCGAAAGAGAGGCTCTGTAATCATCCAGCCAAGCTTGAAGAATAGCTACCTCATCAAAAGGCAGTTCTTGAATTTTCTCTTCAATTAGTTGCAATGCGCTCATTGAATACCTCACGTTATCACCTAACCATAACGTTATTTTTAATATATATTAAACACAATGCAAGTTAATGGTGATTAATGAGCGCTTACAGGTACATATTGTTGCTTATGTTGCACTTTTTGCCGACCGGTGCGGCCCATAAAACCTGTAACGAAGCCAATGAACAAGATAAGCAGTTTCATTCCGTTATCCGAGTCTTGTTGACAAATAGCAACGCGGAAATCATTGCCGCTAAGAATAGAATCACAGCGCCTGCAATAATTGAATTATCTTTGTCTATAGCTAATCTCTTCAGTCGAGCGAATGTAGAGTATTTTAGATATCTTCACTGTATGCAGTTACTCTGTTTTTCCCATTTTCTTTTGACAGATATAAACCTTTGTCCGCTAGTTGTAAGAGCTGTTCGATGGAGTTAGAAGCCTGTGTTACGACTGTAATGCCAATGCTGACGGTAATCTGAAAAGAGTCCGGTGGGATTTGTATGGGGGTCTGTTCTATCGAGCGTCCAATTCGTTCGGCAAGCTGTATACCGTCATTAAGGCTATTTTCAGGTGCAAGTATTGCGAACTCTTCGCCACCCATGCGTCCAAATAGATCCTGCTCTCGCAAATTCCTTTTGCTAATGCTTGCGACTTGCCTAAGCGCTTCGTCGCCAGCTGCGTGCCCATAGGTGTCATTCACTTCTTTAAAGTTATCAATATCCATCATTATGACGATAGCCAGCCTGTTAAAGCGCAGGGCTCGTTCTACTTCCTGCCTGGATCTTTCTAGAAAATGGCGTCGATTGAGCGCGTTGGTTAATGAGTCGGTGGTTGCCAAAAGTGTTAGCTTTTCGTTGGCCTCTCTTAGGTCTTGGGTGCGAGAGGCTACTCGCTCTTCCAGGCTGGCGTAGAGCTTCGCATTTTCGAGCGAAATTGCTGTTTGAGTTGATAACAATTGAACCGTATTGAGGTGATCCTCAGCAAATGCACCAATGGTTGACTCATTTTCGAGGTAAACGATACCACTTAATTTCCCTCTGTTTACTACGGGGGAGCAGAGGACGGATTTAGGTTGGTGTTTTTCTATATATTCATTGTTACTAAACTGCGACTCAGCACTCGCGTCAGCGAGTACAAGTGGGGCGTTGGTGCGGATGACTGTTTGGACGAGGTTAACAGGAAACCTGGCTTCGGTCTCAAAATCTATCGGGGATGAGGTTGTTTCAATGCGGCCGCCTGCATGGGCAATAACTTCTAAAGACCAGCTAATCTCTCCATCTGCGGGCTCATGTGCTAAGAGCAAATAGCCTTTTTGTCCGCCGGCATTTTCAAGTACCAGATTCATCATGGTTTCGAGAAGGTTTTGCAGTACTATCTCACCGGATATAGCTTGGGTCGCCTTCATCATTGAGTAAAAATCTAATAAGCTGGTTTGCCCACCATGCAACTGAGCCGCAGAGAAGGTACTTTTGGTAATGTGGTTTTGATAGAACTCACCTAAAAGCAGTGGGTGCCTATATCGAAGTTGGCCTAGCTTGCTTTCAGCGCCCCATTGCTGATACAGGTGATAGGCTCTGGTTAGGTAAACTTTTGCGATGTCTGGCTGATTATTTGCCAATAAATATTCCGCCAAACGCTCATTGGATATTGCCTCCTCATGAAGAAAACCAGACTCTACAGCCAAACTGATTGAAGCCTGATATGCTTCAATCGTTTTTAAAGAAGGGGCTTCCAAAACAGAGGCTTTTTCGGCCTCGATTAGATGATACTTGTTGGCAAAGTTTTCGGGGCAATGCTCGGCCCAGTGACCAAGTTTTTGCTGGTTGGTTTCGATATCCTGGAGATGAGTCGCCTTCGTTGAATCATCCATGATCTTATTTTCTGCATGGGTAGAGGCACTACAAATGGCTAACCTGATCAAGGAGTCAAAGAAATAAAACACGGGGATATAAGCCGACGAAACCAGGCCGTTTAGGTAGTGTTTGGTTTCTTCTGACTGCTCTAATGCACTGTCATAGTTACCTAGCAGGTATAACAGTATCATTCTATTAAAGTGCTCGATACATTGTGCTGTTTGGTCATTGCCTGAAGCGTGCAGTTTTGCAGAGTCTTGTTCACTATAGTAATTGCCAAAGAACGTTCGCGGGGCTGAAAGCATTTGGGCATTAAACGGCTTTCTTAGTGAGCTGAGCATTTGAATGAAAATACAGGTATGCGAATACGCCGTATTTTGGTTCATTTGTTTGATCTTACTTAGATACTTTTGCGTATCTTTTTCCAGTTTATCGACGGGTTTACCCGCAAAGAAGGAGTGCACATTGATCATCATGCCCGCCCACCCAGCATACTCGAAATCACCATTTGTTAGGGCAATCTGAAATATATTTTTCAGTGGGGGGATTGTTTTATCAAGGTGCTGTTTCCAGTGATAAACAAACACATATACCCCATATAGGGTTTTTGCCTTAAATTCATCGGTGTTCAAGTGCTCAAGCAGCTTTATTGACAGCTGTCCAAACTGGTAGCCCGTTTCGATGTCACCTGCGACCCCGCAAAGAACCAACCCATAGGATGAGTACGCAAATGTCGAGCCTGGACAGTTTCCATGTCTAATGGATAGCTGGATCATATGCGACACGATAATGGGGAATAAAAGTGGGGATGACTGATAGGCGGCTGATAAAATCTGGTTCAGTATCCGCATGGCAGCTAACAAATGAGGGTCACTCATTTCGGGCAAGTCTAATAGTGACATCGGGCCTCGTGATGAAATACCTTGCCCGGTAGCGATTAAGGCCTCGCCAACGTCTGAGAACTGGGGATTTAATATTATATCGATGCCTAAATGTTGCAGTGCCTGATGCGCTTCTCTGACCGCACCTGCAGAGTCATCCTTAGAGATAAATGCTCGAATGCGAGTCTCATATACCGGGATTTTATCGATCAGGGTGTTGGCATTTTCAATGAGCGTGGATGCCAATGCCTCCATCGTGTCAAAGTCTGCATTGATACATGCCAGCTCCATTGTTTCAGTATGAAGCTGTAACATCAGCTTATAGTGGCTAGACCAGTGGGATCTGTTAACACTTTCAAGCCCGCTATTGAGGTATTGAAATGCCGACGCAAAGGCGGCAGACGCTTTTGCTTTTTTTCCTGCACGAAGATTAAGTTCAGCTAGTTGAGTTGGGTTGGTGCTACCGTTAGAAAAACTGGCGGCTAGATTTAAGTGGTTCGCCACATTGAATATGATGTCATCAATACTGCTTTCATTATGACTCTCAAGAAGCGACTGACCGACACTTAAGTGAATGCGATGCTTATCGGAGTCGGGGAGTAATGAGTAAGCCGCTTGTTGGATACGGTCATGTGAAAACCGGTATAACGGGCCTTGAGCGACAACTTTAGCATGGCGATTAACATTTGCTTCAATGCCGACTCGGGGAAGGTGTTGTGCCCAGTCAAACCGGTCATCGATCGGAGTAAGCATGCCAGCTTTTAGTAACTCCCATAAGTTTTTTGCCGTATTCTCTGGTGTTTGAAAATTGATTGCGGCCAACGTATTCAGGTCAAACTGATTTCCGATGCAGGCAGCCGAGCAAGCGAGCTGATAGGCTTGTGGTGAAAGGTCCCTTATTTTTCAACCATTAGGTCGATGACATTATCTGTGGTGTGCTGTTGATCTATCTTGTCGATGTCCCAGCACCAAGTGTTAGATAAGTGATCAAACTGAATAAGCCATTGTTTGTTTAGGTGTTTTATAAACTGTGTTAAAAAAAATGGATTACCAAGCGTTTTTGTCAGGCAACGCTCTGCTAATTGTGTTGTATGCCCTTCTTCACACTGAAAGGTATCGGACAAAAAGTGCTTAATGTCGTCCAGTGAGAGTGGCTGCAGTTCGATTTTAGAAACGGTTGCACTCTGTTGCGACAGACTTTTTAACAACATGCTAACCGGATGTAATGAATTAACTTCGTTATCTCTGTACGAGACAATAATCAGTATATGGCCGATTGCGGCGTCTTGCATGAGTTGCTCTACTAGCTGAAGAGACGCAAGATCTGCCCACTGCAGGTCGTCTAACGATATGATAAGCGGGTGATCTGTACTGCAAAAAGCTCGCACGAAGCTCTGAAATGTGACATTAAAACGGTTCTTTGTTTCGGCAGACGAAGAGGTCTGTATTTCTGGCTGCGGGCCAATAATAGGCTCAAGCTCGGGGATTACATCAGTGATGAGTTTGCCGTTTTTGCCCAAGGCATGGAGTATTGTTTCTTTCCATTTGACTATTCTTAAATCATCCAGGCCAAGAATTTGTGCGATCAAGTCTTTGATAGCACTAATAAAACAACTATATGGCGTACTCCGGTCAAGCTGATCAAACTTCCCTTCAATAAAAAAACCTCGCTTAACCAGTAGTGGTTTAGAAAGCTCCCTAACAAAGCAGGACTTACCAATACCAGAAGGCCCAACGACGGAAAGCAGTGCTTTTTCTCCCTGAACAGTTTTATCAAATATGGCGATAAGCTGGTTCAGGTCAGCTGTTCTTCCGTAAAGGGTTTTGGGTATTTGAAGCTTGCTGGAGATATCTTTTGAGCTGACCTCAAACTGGCCAACATCTCCACTTGCCTGAAATTGTTTCCAGCATCTTTTTAGGTCGTGAATCAATCCCGATAAGCTTGCATAACGTTCTTCTGCCGTTTTTGACAGGAGTTTCATCACAATCTTTGACAGAGTGCCCGGAACGGTTGGGTTCAGTTTTTCGGGGGGCTCAGCTTCCTGGGCAATATGCCAGTGAATCCACTGCATTGGGTCTGCTGATTGGAACGGTGTTGTGCCTGTTAACAGCTGGTAAAAGGTCATCCCCAACGAGTAATAGTCAGAGCGATGGTCAATTGGCCTATTGATTCTGCCCGTTTGTTCTGGAGATATAAACGCCAGACTGCCCTCTACTTTAGCAAGATCCAAAAACTGGTTTAGCTCAAGCGGTATTTCTGAGGCGAGCCCGAAGTCTATAATTCTTATTTCATTGGTTGATTGATTAAATAGTAAATTGG
Organism: Alkalimarinus coralli; assembly: GCF_023650515.1. NCBI lineage: Bacteria > Pseudomonadati > Pseudomonadota > Gammaproteobacteria > Alteromonadales > Alteromonadaceae > Alkalimarinus > Alkalimarinus coralli. The sequence continues at coordinate 2,337,611 of NZ_CP096016.1, read as the reverse complement.
ATGGGTTGATCCCTTTATGAATGACATCAAAGCGATGCAAGTCGTCCAACGCTTCGGCAATTCGAATTGCTAATGGCAAAAACTGTTCAACAGGCAGGGCGAACGATTCAAATAACTCTGCAAGAGAAACACCATCAAAGTCTTCTTGCGCAATCACCAATGTATTTTGATAACGAAATAAATCGTAGGTTTTTATGATGCTGGCGCTGTTGGCCATCTTGGTAAGCTCATATTCCCTTCTAAATCGGGCCATTGATTCTGGCGAAGGGAACTCTTCATTGAGCAACTTCAAAATAACCGTGTCTGAAGCTGAATTGCTGTCTTCTGGTTTGGCTCGATAGACGACCGTATACGCGCTTCGATACAGTTGCTCGATGACTTTATACTTACCTATTAAAAACATATTTCCTATACCAACGTCAGGTTAAATCAAAAGGCAGCACCTTTTGATTTAACATTTCTAGCGCTATTAAATGCTTATGCTATTGGGCACCTGAGACGGGAGCTGAAACGGGTAGGGCATTGGCCGCTTTTCGTTCCGTTTTCTTATCTCAATCTCGGCTAACGACAAGCGCTCCTGGAATTTTTCAACACAAGGGTGCACTCGCTTATCTTTAAAATAAGGATACCTTACATTAGTCGTGTATTGGCCCAAGCGGTCATACTGAACACTGCTAAGGAGGTATTTAAAAGACGAAGTATACAGTGCAACATCCAGTGGAGGATACCAGGCAACACAATCATCCGGCGTATTTAGTTCAGTGCTGCGTGATGGCGGCTCTTTATATATGGTGCCAGAGACGCTGGGGGCAAACGACATCAGCGGGTATTGTGCATAGTTCACCGAAGCATGCTGCGGCCCTGCAATATCGGGGTTGTTTTCATCCCACCGCCAAGCTTCATGAGCCTTGGCAACCAAACCCAGAGTAGACTCTATAGATGGACCTACATTGGTGGCAACTGTGCCCCCAGGAACAATTAGACTATGAATCGCATCATCGTTAATGTTAATGGTAAACCTAAAGTGGGGGATGAGTAATTCAAGGATGGGGTGCGAATCAGACAGTTGCCTGCGGGCTGCAACCACAACAGGCTCAACAATGAGGTGGCAGTCGCCTAAATGTGCAACAGATTCATGCTGAATGGCACACATTACGTTAACAATGTATTTGGCGATCTTCCATTTCAATCCATTCGCATCGTTGGCATTTGCTGCATCTGTTGGTGTAAATATAGGGGTGTCTTCTGGGTCGTGCTTTTGACCCAACTGAATGGCAATGGGCTGGAGTGCTCCGGTTTCTGTGGGGTAACCTTTTGGTGGGGTGGGGTTCCAGTAAAATAGTGCGATGGGCGATGCCAGGTAACGTTGCTGGCCATTGAGTTTATCTGAAACAGCGCCTTCCATCATTGCATAGTCAACGACAAACAGTCTATTTTGCCGGGCAGCCTCATGGAGCGTTAACTCGCTATTTCCGACCTCTTTTTGGAACATTGTATCTGTAATAGGGAGCTTCTCTAGTAAGTCAGCAAGCGTATGGGCTTTTTGCTCAACCTGTTTTTCCAGCACAACCCCGCGTAGATTTGTGGTGTTAAATCCGCCAATTTGCAAATAACCGAAAAACCAGTCCTGCTCATAAGGTTCGGAGTTTTCCTCCATCCAGGGTTTTCAGTCTATAGTGAGTGTTTGCGGCATTTCAAGTGTGTCGAACAGTGTTTTGTAATCTTCGGGGCTACTTGCCTGCAAGTAATCTCTGCCTTTTTCTGTACTCAGCATGTCAAACATCGCCGACTTCAAAAAAGCCGTTGGCCCTTCTTTTTCAAACTCCGCAAAAACTTCACCCAAGCCGATGACGATATTTTCAACATCTTTGGGTACGTCATTTAGTTTTTTAATTGCACCGGGGAGTTTGGATAAGCTATGCATAAAAGACTTAAGGTTCTCGAGATCCCTTTCAGGATGCAATATGCTCATTTCCTGTTTTAACTTTTCGAAGGACTTCTCAATGTCCATAAATGTTTTTTCTGGCATATCATCTGCCAGTTCTTTTTTCAAGCAGCTTGCCAATAACATTTTTAAAATTTTCTGCCATTGGTGTAAAGGTTCTTAAGACCTGTGCCTCATAGTCCAAGCTAAACCCTTCTCCTTTGGGGAGGTCTGCCGATAAAGGCACTGGCTCCAAGTATGAAAACATGTAATTGTATGCAGTTCTTGCTAAAGAAAGTTGATATTCTCGCTGCGCCTTTTCTTCTGGGTTGGTATGTTGTGGAAGGGTTGGAATAGATGTTTTTTTACTTCTTTCACTCATATTGTATACGCTTTATTTTGGAGGTTATTATTTTGCAGTAGTAGCTGAAAGCGGCTGGCACTCGCTATGTATAATTAAAGTAAAAAAAGTGGGCACTGCAACTATTTAAAAATAATATACAGCGTGCAGGTGTGATCTTGCCCAAAGCAGTGTGCTTTTTTTATGTCGGGTCAGCACTGCTGATTGCATAACTGATAATGTGAGGCTGGTTGCCTTGGAGCCGAATTTCAGCGTTATTAGTAGAGATCTTTGCACGACTACTGCGCTTACAAATACAGCGTTAAAAAATGACTCAAAATGCTCATATATTACATATATACTGCGCTTTTTCGTCATTTTTTGCCTTGTCTTTACTTCGCTCATAACGTCGAGCAAAGGTCTCTAGTATATTGTCACTACAATAAGGAATCTTATAAGTTGGATATAAATATTGATGGATACTTACTCACCGTCGGCGTGGTAGCAAGCACTGTTTTTCTTATTACTGGGGGCATTATTGGGTGGCTTATTGCGCGTGCAGGGATGCGTGTGCAAGTTGCTGAGCTTAATGGGTTGTTGGAGCTGAAAGAGCAGCAGTTGATTCAGGCGGAGGTCATGTACGAGGAGTTAAATGAAAAAGAGCGGCAATACTGGCAGGAGAAACTTAAGTTATTAGAAGACAACAAAACGCAGCTTAAGCAAGAGTTTGAAAACCTGGCCAATCAGATTTTCCAAGAGAAACAAAAGCACTTTACGGAACAAAGTAGACAAGGGCTTGACGCACTTCTCACCCCTTTCAAAGAACAGTTGACGGGGTTCAAGCAAAAAATAGATGATGTATATGTTAATGAAGCCAAAGAGAGAGCTTCGTTAAAAACTCAGATCGAAGTACTCCATAAGCTCAACCAGCAGATTACAAACGAAGCTTCAAACCTTACCAAAGCGCTTAAAGGTGATAAGAAGCTACAGGGGAATTGGGGGGAGATCCAGGTAGAGATGATACTTGAGCAGTCTGGGCTCAAAAAAGGGCGGGAGTTTGAGCGGGAACCGAACTTTAAAAACGATGACGCAAAAAATATGCGGCCCGACTTTATTATCCATTTACCTGATAATAAACATATTATTATTGACAGCAAGGTCTCTCTGATTGATTACACTCGGTATGTTGAAGCAAGCAGTGAGCAGGAAAAAGATGTCCACATAAAGTCTTACGTACAGTGCATCAAAGCGCACATAAAGGGTTTGAGCGAAAAAGGTTATCCTAAATTAAATGGAATGAACTCGCCGGACTTTGTGTTTATGTTCCTGCCGGTGGAGCCTGCGTTTATAGCAGCATTTGAATATGATCAGACTCTTTTTAATGACGCGTTTGAAAATCGTATTGTGGTCGTAACCCCCACGACGCTGCTTGCAACGTTGCGCACAGTGTCAAACCTCTGGTCAATTGAGAAGCAAAATCAGAGTGCCAGAGTTTTAGCGGATCAGGCAGGCAAGGTCTATGACAAGCTGAGAATTTTTGTTGAAAAGATGGATAAGCTGGGAGGGCAACTCAACACGGTTAGCAGCACCTACCATGAAGCATGGGACTCATTGCGAGAAGGGCGCGGTAACTTGCTGAGCCAGGCACAAAAATTCCTTGACCTTGGCGTACGTGTAAAGAAAGAGCTTCCTCAATCATTAGTTGAAAATGTTGAAGCAGAGGAGGCTGAATTGCCCGGTAAAGTTAAGGTGACGGCTGAAACTGAAACCGATCATTAGAGCATCAGCGTCAGGCAGCACTGGCAACTTTGGTCTATCCTCAGTATGAGTCAGACAAATAATTATTACCGCGGAATGATTATAGCAATGACCTGCACGGAGATGCGTTCTCTCAGGTCGTATAAGCAGTAACAAAAATAAGGCATTATGCAAAATACCCCTTCCACACCTGAAAACCAACGTAAGCAAGAGATTAAAGACAAGCTATTGCTTAGTTATCGAAAGCTGATGCTTGAAAGCTTGCCGCTCGCTCTTGAAAGAGCGATTAAAGATGCGGAAGTAAAGCTGATGCTTTCGTTTAATGAGTCTATGGATGGTGTTTTACGCTCTGATTTTTCTGTAAGTCTCCATACATTAGAGTCACGTAGCCACTGGTTGTCGGACTCCGTTTCGAAGAGTATATCAACAGCACTCGGTAATCTGGCCTGTGGTAGAGAGCTTGATACTGAACCCAGGAAAGACAGCAGCAAATTATCAGTTGTTGAAAAAAATGACTTTGAAGATTGGTTGGCAATGAACTCTGCGATTAAGGTGGTTCAAGAAAATCTTGGCTATGAACTGAACCGCCTTTGTTATGTATTTGAGGCAATTAGCGACAAAGCAGTGAGTGTGGAAGAGTGCCCCGTTGGTCCCGCCAGAATTATAAAGGCCTTTCAGGCTGGTTGCGGTACCTTGGCCATACCCTCGTCTTCGTACCCCATTATTTACAAAGTTCTGGGAAGCGTGCTTAAAGCTGAGCTTAAGGATATATATGGTGTTCTTCTTTCTGCTGCTGAACGGTATGGCATACAGGGCTCGTCGACGAAAGATGAAGTTCAGCATAACGGGAGGCCAGGAGTCGCTAACCAAACCTATGTTAAGCGCTCTGAAACAAATTATAGGCCTGTTGATACAATTCAGAGCTCATTAAATCAGGCACCTAAAACTGAACAGAATCTACTGGACGCTCAGCCGTTAATGACTGACGAGGCTCTGTTTGGCATGCAACTGGCCCCAGATAAACCTGAAAGGCCTGGAGAACAAAAGGAAGGAGATATTGGTCAACAATATGCTGCAGGCCACAAAGAAACAATGCAGGGGACTTACTCGACCCTGCAGACCCTTATAAACCTCAAGGCTTCTGTCGCTGGTGGTGGTTCAGTATCGGCTCCCGGCCCTGTCACTCAGTCTACACAGTCCGGGGCGGGCACCACCTACTATCAGACGGGTGATATTTTGGAAGCCGTTAGCCAGCTCCAGCAGAGCCAACGTGATAGCAATGGAACTGATAGACTATCCGTAAAAAATGATGAGAGCCGTGAGCGTATTGAGCAGCCTGGCAATGTTATCGAGTTGCCGCTTAAGGATATAGTAAAAAAACGGCTGAAAGAGAATAACCAGCAAGAAGCCCAGCTAGGTGAAAAAGAGAATGAGCTGATTGATATCACCGATCGGTTATTTGACACTATTTTAGAGCATATCGGAATCAGTGGTGTGCTTAAAAAGTGGCTAAAAAAACTAAAGCTATCTGTGCTTAAGGTTGTTTTGCTGGATGATACTTTTTTTTCCAACCATCACCACCCTGCGAGACAAGTTGTCAATCAGCTGGCTAAGTTAGCAGGTACAAAGCGCGCGCCAAATAGAAGTATAGAGCGGTCTTTGGAGTACTTCACCAATCGCATTATCAATGAATACACTGGAGACTTGCACCTATTTGAAGAGCTACTGATTGAAATAAATCATTTGGTTTCTCGACAGGAAGAGGCTTTTAAGCGTAATTCAGAGCGTGTAGCCAGGGCATACGAAGGTCAGCAAAGACTTGTTGAGGCGCGGGAAACGATTGTCTCTGAGATTAACCAACGTATTAAAGGGAAGAAAATTCCCAAGGTTTTGCTTTCTTTGCTGGATGAAGGTGGCTGGAGGCAGTTAATGCTGGTGACCTTGTTGAGGGAAGGCGCTGATAGCCCGAGATTTAAGGATTCGTTATCAGTGGTGGATCAGCTTGTCTCATGGTTAGGTGAACCGGCAGATGCTTCGGTTTCTGGTGCATTAGCTTCAGATACGTCAGCCTCAGTAGGCGACAGTCTGGAAAAAGATCTTGAAGCACCGACTTTCCTCACCATGATTGATCGTGAGCTGCGGGCAACAGGGCAAACCTCCCATAGCCAGATTATGGATAAGCTAAAAGAGTACTTGTTGCTAGGGAAGAAAGCGAAGCTGTTCACTGCTGAAGAGTATAGCTGGTTAGTAGACCCCAATGAAGAATATGGTACGCAGACGGCTGCATCCAAAGAACAGAAAGATAACAGCCCAGGCACAAGCCGTTGGCATAAGCGGGCCAGAATGATGGTCGTTGGTGATTGGGTTGAATTGATTGATGAGCTTGGCCAGGCACAACGCATGAGGTTAGCCTGGTCAGGGAGCAAGTCTTTTAGGTTTGTGTTCGTTGATAGCCAGGGCATGAAAGATATTGATATATCTCTCGATGAGTTGGCAGACCGCATGAATCAGGGTAAGGCGACATTATTGGATAAAGAAGAAGTACCCGTAATAGACCAGGGATTACACCAAATGGTGCAGTCCGTTTATGAAGATTTATCTAACCAGGCAAGCTGTGATCCGCTAACAGCTTTGCTTAACCGGCAGTCATTTGAAAGGAGTCTTGAGCGGGCTGTTGCTGATGTGATGTCCAACAAAACATCTTATATTGTCTGCTTTTTGGATATAGATCAGTTTAAAGTTATCAATAACACGTATGGCCATATTGCGGGAGATCAACTGCTTAGGCATGTTGCATCGGTGGTAAAGAGTGCCGCAGGCGGAATGGCTACATGTGGCAGAGTAGGCGGAAATGAGTTTGGCCTGATCTTTAATAATTGCGCACTTAAAGAAGGAAAAATCCTCTCCGAAAATATAAGGGATGCGGTGGAGGAAAGTGCTTTTTCATGGCAAGAGCACTCAATTGCTGTGACAGTTAGTGCCGGCCTAACCGAAATTGACTCTAGTAGTGATAACATTGATACGGTCATGAAGAAGGCGAGTGTTGCCTGCAACCTTTCGAAGGAGCATGGCCGCAACCGGATAACCGTATATACCCCCCAAGACCGGGATCAGCTATATCATAATGAAATGATGAACTGGATTCAGCGAATTGATCACTCGCTCGAAGACCTTTTGATGCTGCGTTGCCAGGAAATTCGTCATATTAATGTGGCGAGCAACAAGCCTTCTCATTATGAAATATTATTAGGTGTATATGATGAAGATAAGAACCTGCTACCTCCCGTTGCATTGATTGAGGCTGCTGAGCATTTCGGCCGTATGTCCAGAATTGATAAGTGGGTTATTCATAACACTCTAAGATGGATGGAAAAAAACGCCAGCATTGTTGATAAAGTCGATGGCTTTTCTATTAACTTGTCAGGAACATCTATTAATGAAGAGCACTTTTTGGATTTTGTGTTAGGAGAGCTGTCAGCCACCTCTGTGCCAAGACACAAAATTTGCTTTGAAATAACGGAAACTGCCACTATCACAAACTTGTCAGATGCCACAGATTTCATCAAGGTTTTAAAGAAAACAGGGTGCAAATTTTCCCTTGATGACTTTGGAACAGGCCTCTCATCCTATGCATATATTCAAAAACTTCCGGTTGATTATATTAAGATTGATGGCATCTTTATCAAAAATATCGTCAATAATCAGAAGGATCAAGCTCTGGTCAAGTCTATCAATGAACTAGCCCACTTCATGGGCATGGAAACCATTGCTGAGTTTGTTGAAAATAAAGAGATACTGTCCATGCTTGAAATAATTGGCGTTGATAATGCGCAGGGGTATGGCATTAGACGGCCATTACCACTGGATGAAGCATTTCAAAATATTCAGGCGTAATAAGAGGTAAGCCAGTTCACAGGCTTTCTTAGGTCAGTATCTATTGTGCTGTGCGCCGAAATAAGCTCTGTTGCTAATTCGGTAAATATGTACAGGTAAAACCCGCCTGAATTTTTCCTGCTAGCTACAAAATGACCAGTGTGTCACACATATAATGATCAAGGGCTTATATAATATTTGAAACAGTTTGTTACATTACTTATTCCATCAGGTTAGGTAGGCATGAAAACGTAACGGCTGTATCAATATAATAACAGCGGTATGAGTTGCTTGGGCCTTTCATGATTTATTTAATACATTTATTAGAGATCACTCTTTTCTTATTAGTGATTTTGTTATGGTGTCGAGTTCTCAAAACCTATAACGCCGAAACTAAGGCCGTTACTATTGAAGAGCTAAGTAGTGACTCTAAACAGCTTCTTCATGATACCGCTAACCCCGTGAAAGTAGCTGATGGCAAGTCTCTTGTGGAAGCCTATATTGGAGACTTTTTCCCGTCAGAGCCTGATGACTCGTTGAGCATCCTTAGAACCGCTTCACAACAAGGTACGGGCTCTACTGAGCACTCGGCGAATGCTAAAGCGGTTGATTGTGACCGATCAATTTCAAGCAAGGTTATCGATGCGATGATGGCGGAAGCTGATATGGTGTGTGCTTCATAAGGCCTGGATTTTTTGTTAGTAATTTCACTCAGTCATCATGTAAGGCTAATGCCCTGAAACGTTGTGTTACAAAAGCAACCAGTGCTTTGTTTCCTTTCTAACTTCTCTCATCTATTCTTCATATAGGTATTTTTAAACCATGGCAATATTAATGAAGGCTAAACAGATAGTGACCTATGAAGTATTTAATCGTTTATAGAAAGTGGTTGTTCGCTCTTTTTGTTTTGTTCCCAACACTCACTTATGCATCTGGGCTACCCCCAGAACATGAGGCTAACAGACTTCTGCTGGCGGTTCAGAGTTCAATTGATAGTGCACAGTGGGATAAAGCCGAACGGCAACTGAAACAGATATCAGAACTTGAAGTACCGCTTGCGGAAAAGTTTCATTACATGCATGGACAGGTTATGTATCAACAGGGGGAGTATGATCTGGCCCAAAAGTCGTTGGAGATTTATGTCCTTCAAGCTGGTGACGATGGCGAGTTTTATACTCAAGCGCTGCAGATGATCACGGAAGCCGAAGAGAAGAAAGACGTTGTATCGAAGAAACCCGCTAGAACCCCTGATTTGAAACTGGATAAAGGCAAAGATAATTATCTCGAGTCGCTTAAAAAGCTATATCTGACCGACTCATCGACTGAAGCACTGGTGCTGCGCATAAATAGCATTCTCACCACAGTGCCGTATCAGGGCGCTAGAGTTAAGCAAAAAAATGCTAATAAAGGTGTTAAATACAGTATTAGTGTGACGGGACATGAACTGCAGATTCAAGAGAAAAAGTATGACAGGGAGGGCGCTCCCACACTGCTGGTTAATAAAATGGACGTATTTGGCGTTGATCCGTTTATCAAATCTGGTTGTGACTATGACCGTTACGTCTGCTGGCTCTATCACCCTGTAAACCAGTTTGATCGCTGGATACTGATTGACCGAGACAAAGATGCAGTTAAAGAGCTGAGTGAAGCGATGGCAAGGTTGATTCGCTTGCTGCAAGGGAGTAAGTAATTCGGTTGTGGCAAGGGCGTAAGTAACGAGCTGATCGCTTAGTCTGACCTCGGTCAAGGGCATTTTTACTGTTTCAAGGTATGGTAGGCCAACTTGAAGATTCAAACACCTATCTGGTTGCAGGAGGGTTGGGTCTCTTTTAGACAATATATCCACGGATCCGCTTTATGAATGCGTTTGAAAAACCACAGAACGAAACTGATGAACTATTTTATCAGCCTCAAGGCAATGAAGAGACGTTATTTGAGCATGCATATAATCACCAACTGCCTGTATTAATTAAAGGCCCTACAGGGTGTGGAAAAACGCGCTTTATTGCTCATATGGCTGAGAAGCTGGGCCGCCCAATTTATACTGTATCCTGTCATGATGATCTCACTGCGGCTGATCTTGTTGGGCGGCACTTAATTGGAAAAGAAGGCACATTTTGGCAGGACGGCCCTCTAACACGGGCGGTTAGAGAGGGGGCAATCTGCTACCTTGATGAAGTTATTGAAGCAAGAAAGGATACTACCGTTGTGCTACACCCTTTGGCCGATGATCGCAGGGTCTTGCCTATCGAGAGAACAGGAGAGTATCTTGAAGCCGCGCCTGGATTTATGCTGGTTGTTTCCTATAATCCTGGGTATCAAAATTTACTCAAAGGAATGAAACCGAGCACCCGCCAGCGGTTTGTAGCGCTTCGCTTTGATTACCCTGATGAAGCGGCAGAGACCGCAATTGTTGTTAAGGAAAGTGGCATTGATGAAGCCCAGGCGAGGGTTTTGGTCAAGTTGGCAAACAGCCTAAGAAACTTAAAAGATCATGATCTTGAAGAGGCTGCTTCTACGCGGTTGGTTATCTACGCCGCAAAGCTAATTAAGAGTGGAATATCACCGATGGAAGCGTGTCGTATAACCATGGCAGAGCCTTTGTCCGATGATGAGGCAACCGTTGAAGCCTTAACAGAGGTCATATATGCCATTTTTGGTGGCGAAGGAGAATAAGTTGGCCTACGGAAGCTATAAACAAAGCAAGAACGAAGACCTCTCACTTGCCAAGCAGGCAGAGGGGTGGTACTTGTGTAACTTATTGGTTCTTCCGGGTATATCTTTTGCCTTTCTGTTACGACTTTTTTTAAAACATGGCAGTGGTGACCGTAGTTCTCTGGGCACGAACCATATCAGACAGACATTTTTTATGTCACTGCTCGGCGGAGGCTTAGTATTTTCTGGATGTATTGGCCTATATCTTTTGTTGGGCAATACTCCGAATGGCTGGATGTGGATTATTATGTATTTCACTCTGGTGCATACAAGCTTTGTTATGTGGGGAATTTTAGGTTTAGCCTGGGCTTTAGCTAAAAAGCCAATACTGTTTCCAAAGTTTTAGCCGCTTCCATCGTTGGCCAAGTAACAAAAAAGCCTGATTGAGTAATCAATCAGGCTTTTTTGTTACAGCTGCTTTTGGGGCATGTAGCCTTTAAGATAGCTACATGCAGTTAAGCCGCCTTCTTGGACTGCTTCACTGATTCTATGTCGCTTTCCTGCTCGCCACTATGCTCCTCTACACCGCTGCTCTTTGCCTCTTTAATGGCATATTTTTCGAGCCCTGCAATATGGTTTTTACCGAAATACTCTGTCCAGTTGATCGTGCTGGCGTCGACTGAAAACTCACTGTTTGTCTCTTCTCCCAACTCTTTGGCCAGAGACAAGAGTTTGCCATTGTGAAAGCGATATTTAGGAAAACCATAAAATGAAAAAGTGGTCGATAGTGTCAGTGCTGTATCAATATTTTTTAACATTATGCTCTTTTTGTCTGCTTTGCCCAAAAAGGACTTAACATCATGCAGAATGCTAAGTGGCATTTGCAGTGCCTTCATTGACGTTTCAAACACTGACTTTGAAACAAAACTGAAGCTGCTTGCAGGTTTTTTGTTTTTAAATAACTTGGGGTAAGCAAGATAGTTGGAGCGCGCTTCTTTGATCATAGCATCTTTCAATTCGCCAATTTTTACTGGGTTAGACCCACTGCTGCAACATTGATAAATGTTAGTTTCGTTGGGTGATCTGAATACCTTCGCCATTGATAAGATAATACTGTTGGCGACCAGGTCAGCCGGGATAATATCCATGACCCCTTTAGGGTCGGCGGGGAAGTAGGCAATTTTTCCCCGAGCATAAGCGAAGATAATGGCATCAGCTACTTTGACACCTTCAATCCACCCCGGGGCAGGGCTCTTTAGCGTACTTTCTATTATTGAAGGGCGGACAATTGCAAGGGACTTGCCATCCAGTTTTTCAATAAGAAGCTGTTCTCCCATCCACTTGGTGAAGGTATAGGTATCGTTCCAGCCATAGTGATTCGCTTCACTAATTCCAAGGTCGACCAGTGCTTGGCTCAGTTCGTCAAGGTCTTTGGCCGGGAAGCGTATATTATTGATCTTATCTTTTAAAAGGTCGATTACGTCGGCTACAAGGTAGTGGCCTTTTTCGTTACGGGGGATCTGTTTCCCGAAAGGTGCCTTGGTTTCTTCATAGATGTCTCCCTCGTTCAGACCGTGTACATAACAGGTTGATACCTGAACAACGGGAATATCACCGCCGCGTTTGGATAACTCAATTATATTGTTAAGACATAGGGTGTTTATTTTAAGTGCTTTATCCAAGGCTTCGCGGAAGTTAACACTGGCGGCTGAATTTACAATGACGTCGATCTTGTTGGCTAGTGAGGTAAACTCGCTCGCTTCCAGGCCAAAACTGGCTTCGGTTAACTCGCCTGTAACGACGTGAATCTTTGACATACAAAAAGATTCAAAAGAGAGAGGGTCTTGCTCTCGCAGTGAGTCAAAAATTGAAGATGATAGAATTTCCTTTTCAAAGCGCTCCCTGCCAGTATTATATGTTGAGTTTCCTCTAACAAGCACGGTAATGGACGCAATATCGGGAGTTGATGAGATTAGCTTTTCTAATAGTACCTTGCCCAAAAAACCTGTACAGCCAGTGATAAGAATGTTTTTTCCGTTAAGTGTGTTTTTCACCACTGAGTTTTTTGTAGTTTTCATAGCGTTCCTGCTGTTTTCCATTGAGTTGAAATATCCTTGATGGTGTTGCGTGAATGCTCTGTTAACCTAAACAAAGCCCTCTGGTTTCACGACCAACCATAACAGCGCAAAGTTACATATTTAGTGCGAATTAAACATTGCAAGTAGATCGAAGTGAGAGGTGTATCTCATTTGTTATTCTGATAATGAGATGTGGTTAACAACAAGAATTCTCATTAGAGTATAAGCACTAAAAACCCGAAAGAGAGTTTCATTTTCGAATATTGCAGTGTTGCAGGTTGCCTTTACTGTTATATCAGTTACCGTTTTTGTCATAGCATTTGTACTTTTGACTAGAGCAGGATTTGATAGCGCAGAGGCATTGAGGCATTGAAGCAGGAAGACACAGCTACTTTCGTGGCCAAGGAAATCGTCACGAGAATAGCTGTGAGGGTGTTTTAAGCGCGAGAGTACATGCTAGTGGCTGGTACCGGTCGCATACGTTGTTTTGTTGTGAACGTTATACTTACCAGAAGGCTTTTTCATTGGCAGTCTCTTAACTTCCTTAAGCGTATTGGCATCGTATACGATCAACGCGCCATCTTTATCCCAAATACTCATAAGTGCATGGCTACCGTTTTTTGTAAACTCAATATGAGCCGCTGTTTTTCCCGGGATAGGTTGCAGCGTTTTTTCTATTTCTAATGTTTCTTTGTTTATTACATGCATAAGGTCTTTGTTGGGGCCAAAGAACACATCCACCCATGCATATTTGGAGTTTTGGTGACTCCGCATAAAGAAGCCTGGCCCTTTAGTTTTGATTCGTTTAATCACATCCCATGTTGTCATATCAATGACAGACACCTGGCCATCTTTCAGGTTAGGTGTTGCCATCACTGTTTTTCCTTGATATTGCCAGGTGATGCCAGAACCTAGATGGGGCATACCTGCCAGGTCAATCGTCTTAATTTTTTTACCCTGGTCGAGGTCAATCACCTGGCCGTCTTTGGAGTCTCTTGAGGCTCCAATCAAGTGTTTGTATGACTGGTCAAAAAAGAAGTCGTCCAGATAGTCATCGACGGGTATTTTTCTGACAGTTAGCTCACCCTGGTCATAGGGGATTTCCCAAACCTCTTTAAGATCCTTAAGGGCCGCTATAAAGCTGTTTCTAGGGGGGGCAGTATAGACGGCACTAACCCGAGAGGGTTTGCCTTCGGAGCTTTCGACATCAAATACTTTGACGGGTTTTAAATCGGTCGTATCGATTAGCACCAAAGACTGAGGCAGGTAGTTGGCTACCATGGCATATTTACCATCTTTTGAGATAGCCAGGTTTCGAGTATTAATGGCAGCCCGGATTTCTGCGACAAACTCCATGTTGTATATGTCATATTTACTAACCCAGCCATCCCTTGAAGCAAAATAGACATAGCGCCCATCAGGTGAGTATTTTGGGCCTCCGTGCAGTGCAAAGCGTGTTTTGAAACGGTGAATAGGTTCAAATGTATCACCATTTAAAAGCGTGGCAGAGTGGTCTCCAAGTTCGACAACAATAAACAGGTTTTTCAGGTCAGCTTCAAATTTCGGTTTATCTGGAAGGCTACCGTTTGGGTGATAGACAACATGAGAGCGCTCAATATCTTTAAGCGACCATTCCGGCTGAACCACTGGTTTACTGAATACATAGTCGGCCAGAGATGAGATTTGCTGATCATTCAATTTGGCGGCGAAGGCTGGCATCTGGGTTGCGGGGCGGCCATTTTTGATCACGTCGACCGCCTTGTTCTTTCTCAGCCGAGAGAGATTGTCAGGTAGCAGAGCTGGCCCCATAGACCCCGTGCGGTTGGCCCCATGACACTCTGCACAATTGTCTTTATAAAGCTGTTTTGTCTGTGCGGGAATTTCTGTTTCTGATATCGAATGGGTACTTTTGGCAGAAGCTGCAGCCACGTTAGTGGGGGCGAGCAAGAATAAGCCGAGCAACGCTAGATGGTTTAGCTTCGGGATGATGCTAAGTGAGCTAGTAGGCGCAGCCTGCCTGTGAGCCAACAGGTTAGGTAGAAAAGAGGTGATCATCAATTACATTCCTGTTGCAAATTGCACCACATTGCTGGCAGTAACGTTCTCTTTCTGTTGTTCACTAAACGCCGAAACCACTGTTCCGATGATAATGAGAGTAGGGGTTTGAACGTTCTCATCTTCGACTTGCTGTTGTAAGGTGTCCAGCGTTGCAATATATACACGTTGGTTGGGCGTTGTACCCTGTTCCACCAAGGCTGCCGGCATGTCGCCAGGCATTCCGTGAGCTTGCAGCTCTCTGTTGATTACTTCAATGCTCTGCAAACCCATGTAGAAAACAACGGTTTGATTTGGACGAGCAAGGTTTTCCCAGGGAAGTACCAGATTTCCGGACTTGAGATGACCGGTTACAAAGGTACAGCTCTGGGCATGATCTCTGTGGGTTAAAGGTATACCAGCGTAAGTTGCACAGCCTGATGCAGCGGTGATGCCAGGTACAACTCGGCAAGGCACGTCAGCAGCCAATAACACTTGAATCTCCTCTCCGCCTCGGCCAAAGATGTAAGGGTCGCCTCCTTTCAGTCGAACGACGCGCTTATTCTCTTTCGAGAGTTTTACCAGTAGTGTATTTATTTCTTCCTGAGGCAGGGTGTGGTCATTAGCTGTTTTTCCAACAAAAATACGATCTGTATCTGTGGGAACCATTCCCATAATCGCTTCGCTGACAAGCTTATCGTAAACGACGATATCGGCTTCCCTTATCAACCGAAGTGCTCGAAGAGTGAGCAATTCAGGATCACCTGGGCCTGAACCGACAAGAGCTACTTCGCCAGGTTGCAAAGGGGTGTTGCTGGCACAGTTCCCCATGAGCGCTTTTACTTCGCTGGTTTGATCTACCATTGCTCTCTCCATAACCCGGGACTCCAGGCGACTCTATTCTATTTTGTTTAAATTATATTTTTTAATTCTAATTTTTATTTATATTGATGGCCCTGGTTCCCAACTTATTGTTGTCGGGTGACCGGGATCAATCTAGCTTCTGTTGCGTCGTTGTATGGCATATCGAGACGATCATCTTCGTCTTCGTCGATGCCAATTTCTTCATTACTCAGGTAACAGGCAGGGTCTTCAGCCCAGGCATCGTCGGTTAGTTGATAGGCACGCACGCGCGTATTTCCGCCGCAAATTTTAAGATACTGACATTCAGCACAGCGACCTTTTACAGGGCGGGGGTGCTGGCGAAACCCTTCCATTAATTCGTCGTTTGGATTGCTCCAAATATCTGAAAAGGCACGTTCTCTTACATTCCCTAAGGTGTAATTCCACCAGAACGTATCTGGGTGGACATTACCCAGGTTATCAATATTCGAAATATTGACGCCTGAGGAGTTGCCACCCCAATTTTCCAGGCGTTGTCTAAGGGCATCAACTTGATCAGGTACATGCTTTTCTGCCCATTGCAGCAAGTAAGGGCCATCGGCATCATTGTTACCCGTGACGTACTCTCTCACGATGCCCTTTTGTAGTTCTGACCAGCTTCGCTCAAAGAGCATATCAAGCGCTTTGCGTGTAGTTTGGTGAAACGCATCGCTTTTTCTGTTTCGGTTGCCACGACCGGCATAATTGAGGTGTGAGAGGTAGAACTTGTCGATATCGTGTTCATCCATCAGTGCAAGCAGTTGTGGTAATTCATGGCTGTTGTTTTGAGTCAGCGTGAATCGAATGCCCACTTTAATGTTGTGTTGCTTACACAGTTTTACGGCGTGAAGCGAAGCGTCGAATGCCCCCTTAAGCTGCCGAAACTCGTCGTGTGTTTCCTTAATACCATCCAGGCTGATACCAACGTAGTCGTAGCCAACCTCGGCAATCTTCTCAATATTCTCTTCGGTAATCAGCGTACCGTTCGTTGATAGGCCAACATAAAAGCCCATCGCTTTGGCACGCTTGGAAACATCATATATATCGGGACGAAGCAGTGGCTCACCACCAGATAAAATCAATACCGGAACTTTAAACGCTTTCAGGTCGTCCATTACTTCGTAGACTTCATCAGTGGATAGCTCACCTTTGAAATCAGTATCAGCGGAGATAGAGTAGCAGTGTTTGCAGGTTAAATTACATCGCCTGATCAGGTTCCATATCACGACAGGGCCAGGCGGTTTTCGTGCAGGACCAACAGGTGTTGGGTTAAGCAAAGTCTGCATATATTGTGTAATACGGAACATGGTATAGGTCTCTTTTTCGTTTCTACATAGTTTACGAACTATCCCCTCAGGAACCTTGACTTTGAGCAAGCTCTCCCCAGATTTGTTCCGTAACTATTTCTTGATTCTCAAGCCCGTTTTTTTGAGTATGCGCTTGCTAAACAACACGTCATGGCCTCGGTTGTTTTCATCCAGAAGCTCGACAATTGACTGAATGTGTTCGTCAACTTCTGCCTGTGTACGGCCGTGAACCATGGCAAACAGGTTATGTGGCCAGTCGGGCAGGTGTCGCGGTCTGTGATAGCAATGGCTAACAAAATCCAGCGAACCCAGCTTTCGACCCAGTGTATTAATCATATCGTCAGGCACATCCCATACGGTCATACCATTGAGTGTGTAGCCCAATTTGTAGTGATCAGGCACAACGGCGATTCTACGTATGACGCCCATGTCTTGCATGCGCTGCATACGGGTAATAATCTCGTCCTCGGTTACGCCGAGTTGTTCAGCAATTTCCAAATAGGGGCGAGGTGTTAGAGGAAGCCCTTCTTGTGTAGCGACGATAAGCTTTCTGTCGAGTTCACTGGGCTGAAATGTACTGTGGGTTTGGGCAGTAGGTGAGGTATTCATTTCGGAAGACTCTGACTTAAAGGGGGTAAAGTTTTAAACTGGAAAGTACAAGCCGACATAGAACTCTTCAAGTTTTGGCATGTTGTAAACTTTATAGCCGGTTGTTTCTTCAATTCTTTGAATAGTGGACGTTATCTCGTTCGGGTTTTCTGTACCCAAAACAAACCACATATTTAGCTTATGGTCACGCTCATAGTTATGCGCAATCTCAGGAAATTGATTGACCTGTTCAGCTACTTTGTCAAACTCATCTTCGGGAATGCTCATGGCGGCGAGAGTAAACGCCCCGCCAGCTTTTTCGATTTGATACATCGGGCCAAAACGAGTCAGGGTCTTGTTTTCGAGCAACGACTCAATTCTCTGAATAAGCTCTGCCTCAGTAATGCCGAGTGGCTTGGCTGCTTCCTCGTAAGGGCGGGGACAAATAGGAAAGCCTCGTTGCAGTTGATTTATTATTTTGCGATCAATTTCATCCATGATTTACAGCCTTTTTCTCAATATTCCACTGGTATGTTGATGGCGTGCTAGGGGAGGATGGGTGCTGCTTATGAAAGCGGCCTCCGCACTGCTTAAATTGCTTGTAGCTAAATAGGACGTCATGCTCAATTTCGTTGAGTTGGCAAACTTCCCTTAGTTGTTCAAGCTGCTCAAGCACCTGGCTGCGGTCTTTACCGTGTATCATACAAAAGAGGTTATAGTTCCAGTTTGGCAGCCTGCGCGGCCGACGATAGCAAAGAGTAACCAAACCGGACTGCTTGATGCGTTCACCTATGTCATCAACAAGCTCATCGCTAACATTCCAGACGACCATGGCATTAGCGTTATAGCCGAGTTTATGGTGCTTTATCACCAGTCCAAACCGTTTAATCAGGCCACTATTGATCCATTTTTCAATACAGCTAATAACTTCTTGCTCGCTGCTTCCGATAATATCAGCCAATACCTGATAAGGGCGCGGGTCAACTGGGAGCCCTTCTTGAATAGCGCACTTCAGCGCTTGTTGTTGAATATCGTTTAACTCAGTCATGTTGATTTAACTCCAATTCAACTTGAACCCTAGGTCAATATGGTAGGCCTGTTCCATCGGTAAGTTTAGTATGGGATAGCCAGTTTTGTTTTCTATTGCCTGTAGTGTTTTCTTTAGGTGCTGTTGATCTGTCGCGGTAACGACAAACCAGAGATTATATTTGTGCTCACGGGCGTAGTTGTGATTCACTTCGTCGAACTGGTTGACCATTTCAGCGACTTCACTCAGCAGCTCTTCAGGCACAGATATGGCAGCCAATGTACTATCGCCTGCTTTTTTGTGATTGAAAACCGGGCCAACTCGTGACACGACATCAGTTTGCTGCAGTGACGAAACGCAATCGATAACGTCTTGTTCCAGTACCCCCAGCTCATCGGCTATGTCTTTAAAAGGAGTGGCGGATAGGGGAAACCCTTTTTGGTAGCGGTCAATAATTTTTTGACCTAATGCATCTACAGCTATACTCATCATCAGATTCCGGTTTAAAGGCCTATCCTGTGCGCTCGAGAAGTAAAAAATATCCCGCTTGGCTTAAGCGCTTTAAGCGAGGTTATTTCTTCGTAAGTCGTGGTGTTATAGATTCTTACTGTATCTTCGTCGCGAACAGAGACCCAAACCTCTTCGCCGCGTGGAGTAAACTCCATATGAAGCACTGCTTTGCCTGGTTTTAATGTCTTTTTAAGCTCAAAAGACTCGGCATCGATCATTTGCAGTGTGTCATTTTTGGGAAAGGCAAAATTGACCCAGATTTCGCGAGCATCAGGGCGCGACATGACGAATACCGGCTGACCATACACGGGAATTTCTCCCACTTGAGTCCAGCTATTCATATCAACAACCAGTACCTCGTGACGACCTACTGCTGGCACAAACGCATAATTGCCGGCAACAGCCCAGCCTTCGAGGTGAGGCATTTTGTAGACTGGCAGTCTTTCCTGGCCTTTGCCGTAATCGGGTAGAATCAGTTTGGATCCTTTTTCCGGATGCCATAGGTCAATAAGTGCTAAGCCATCCTGACCAAACAATCCGGCAATATAGTAACGACCATCTGGAGATATCAAGGCATCGTAAGGTTGCTTTCCAACACTTTTTAATTTTGTAATCTTGGGTGCCGTGCCTTCTGCTGAACTTGCATCGGAGAAGTCTGCGATCCAGGTTTCGTTCCCTTCAAACAGACTAAATACAAACCTTTGCCCTGGCGCGTCGACCAATCCAACGGTTTTTGACTGCTTCTGTTCGCCATTTTCGTCGGTATATATGGCTGGAATGTCGGCAACGAGTTCAAGGGTTTCAGCATCAAATACTTTTACGCCGCCTGGTGTATAGTTTGATACCGCAATAAGTTTTCCATCTTGAGATATCGCACCCCCAATGCTGTTACCTGCTTGCAATACGCGCTTCGCAATATTCTGATTGAGAATATCTACTTTGGTCAGCCCTCCATCGCGACCAAAAACATATGCATATTGCTCATCTCTGGAATATACGATTGAGGCATGAGACAGGTCTCCCAACCCTTCGATTCGTCCTTCCACCGCTCTATCAGACGTATTGACTATCGAAACAGCTCCGTCGGCTCTCTCAATAATAGTGCCCAAATCACCACTTGCCTTGTATTGCGTGACAGTCGTTGATGCACATCCACCCAATAGTGTTGCAAATGATAGAGTGGTCGTTAGTATGGCTGCTTTAAGCTTCAGTTTATTTTGGCTTGGCATTTTCTTGGTTCCAAAGCGGTATAGTGTTGGGTTTATTTGTTGATTTGGCCTGAGTATAGATACTCTGCTATCCACTCAGCATCACGCTCACTGATGATTGATTTCCAGGGTGGCATGGCGGTTCCGCTTCTTCCGTGAAGGATCGTCAACTTAATATATTCGATGTTTTTGCCCTTGAACTCTTCAGGCAACAAGGAAGGCCCCAGTCCACCCTTAAGTGTCATACCGTGGCATGAGCCACAATCGTGTTTAAGCATATGTGTAAGCTCTGCTGCGCGATCAGCGGATATTTCACCGTCGGTCTCACTCGCAACGGCTCTTTTGGCAATGACGGCTAGTACAATGATGGCGATTACTACGGTAAGTTGAATAGCCAACTTTTTAGGTGATGCGGTTTTAGACATATAGGGTCTACCACTGATGTTTAATGGTTACTCTGTGAGTGTGGCTATTCTGTAACTATGACAGTACCCAGCATTTCGGGGTGCGGGCCGCAACGATATGGAAAAGTACCCACTTCGTTAAACTCAAGTTCGAATGTTTCTTCAGGAAAGAAGTAGTCAGGCTCTGGGTCGCCACGCTCTTCAAACCAGACGCTGTGATACTGACGTTTTTCATTGTTTGTCCAGCGAATCTTGGTTCCTTTTTTTACGGTGATTTCTTTGGGGATAAACTCAAACTTTTTAATGCTAACGTCCGCTACGTCACCTGCGTTCACTGTGAATGAAATAATCAAAGCCATAAAAGCTAAGATGACTTTATTAAACATTGCCCGCTCCTTTTATGTTTTTATAAACACTTATAAGTTTAGTGCCTGATTGGGTTTCTACACCTTGATTAACCCATCTGTGGTGTTGATACTGTCACAGCATTAACCGTCGTTGCTTGATGGTAGTCAACATAGCTTAAAGGTCTTTGAGCTACTTTGACTGAACTCAATAATTGAATGGCCCAGGAAATGAAATTGAAACGTTATACTTCAATAGTGATAGTGTTGTTTAGTTTTATTATATCTATAAAGGTATTTTCTGCGCCGCTCGAACTCGTTCTGCCACTCGGGGAGGGTGGTAGCCAAACATCACGATCAATTGAAAGTTTCAAGCAATACATGCTGAAACGAGAGTGCTCAGTTGACCTTAAGTTCAAAGAAGGGGGTGTAGCAGGAGATATTTACTTTTCGGCGGCACCTCAAGCCTCGTTGGGCCAGGAAGTGAGAGACTACGAAACGCTCAATCGTGTGAAAACGTATAAAAATTTCCCATTGACGACAGCGATTATCATTAAAGCAAGTACAGGCGTCTCTGACTTAAGTAGTGTCGCAGGGGAGAGGCTTAGCATTATTTCTGAAACATCCTATCTGGGAGGGGAACAAGTTAGGAAGCTTTATAATGATGAAGGGGTTGTTTTAGACGATGAAAATATCTATCTAACACAGCATTATGAAGGCGCAATCACCTTATTGCTCCATGGGGATGTCTTTGTTGCTGCGGTGCCGGGGCCGTTGGCCAGGCGCTGGGAAAAAGCTAATAACCTGAATATTATTGCAGAGAGTGAGCCGCTTGATATAGGGGGCATGTTAATCAAAAAGGCACTTTCTGAAGCCCAAAAGACGTTATGCGAATCAGCATTTGTTGACCTGAAACGAACTACCCGACGGGACAAGCGAATGAATATATTTCCTGCCTGGGTAGAAGGGTTTCAGTGAGTGCTGACGGCCAGGTCGTCAGCACACCTGTTTAACTATAGCTGGAGAGCTATGTTTGAAGGGCCTATGTTTTACAGCCTGTTTTTAAATGGTCTATGTGTGACGCCGTTATGCGTGACGGCGTGAAAGACTCAATGCAACCAGACCGAGAGCGATGAGCGCAATGGAGCTTGGTTCTGGCACGTCAGCGACTTTGTATGCGGTGACCGTTGCCTCGACAGTTTGATAAAGTGTGCAACCCCTGTCTCCGCAGGCGTCGCCAACTGTTGAGAATTCGACACCAAATACTGAACCGTCAGTTAGCATTACATTGCCTGGTTGTCCGCCTGGCCCGAATGTTAGTCCTCCTGCACCAAACCAGTCAAATGTGAAGAGTAAGTCAAATCCCCAAAGGGCACCCCCTAGGCCTGTCCCTGTTGCGGATGTTGTTTCGGGCTGGTCGAATGCGAGAGTTGCCTCTACAAATCCTCCTATGGCACCAAACCCGCTGGGTGGGCCGTATATTTCTATATCAAAGAAATCAAATGTGTAGCTGTCACCAGCAGCTAAACTGAATATTTCACTGTCCAGCCCCGAAGCAAGGCTAAAACTGCTGGAACAACCACTGCAAAGGCTTTACCCTGCGGTATTAACAGAGGAGCCGCCACTGTCAACATCAAAATTAAGTTGTGGCATAGCTTGCAAGTTGGCGGAAAAACCCCATGTGACGAGTAGGGCTGTCATCAATACCTTAAATATATATCTTGTTTTCATTCTATATCTCCCAGGTAATGTTGTATTGCGATAATTATTGTTCGCCCACGGGCTAAGGCAATTGATGGGCCACAGTTTATTTATTGACCAATAATCAGGTAGATTGAGTGTTTAAAAAATATACATATTCTAAAGGGTGTAAATTATATTGACGAACCTGTGAAAGAAGAAAAAAGGGCTCAATGCATAAGGAAGAGAAGGAAGAAAAGTGGACTACTTTCCAGTGTGGGAGATATAAAAAAGCCACCCAAATGGGTGGCTTGAGGGTCTGGTAGGCGAACCTACCAAGAGGAGGATTATTGCTTGGTTGCGTTTATCTCTATGCCTTCCTCGTCTTTGTCGAAACCTAGACGGTAGCCCAGAGATACATGATGGAAGCGTGAGTCACTAAAATCATCATGAATTGCAAAACCGAAGTTATAAACGTTGGCTGTATCAAAGCTTACATCCCCAGGCTTATCTGAAGCCAGTTTACGAGTCATTTCTACAGTCCAGATGCCATCCGTCAGGTTAGACGTAAATGTTGCACCTTGCCCGCCGCTCATCTTACGTTCTTCCAAGAGGTAACCGTCTTCAACTTTTCCCGTTCCAATTTCATAGCGGATCAGGTCCAGGAAGTTCTTGCCCTCAAGTTCAGCTTTGATCTCGTCTTCTGACTTCAGCTTATCCCAGCCACCGAGTTTTTTACCGCGTCGTCCTTTGTATTCAACTTTGGTGCGGCTTTCAGCGATATATTTGGTAATGCCGCCAGATGTATCAAGTCTTGATGAGTCTGCATATGCCTTAATGGTTGCGTCATCCACTTCGCCAGGCATGTTCTTGACATCATCATGACAGCTTCCCCAGCAGCCTGACCGATCAGCAAACTCGACATCATCGCTACCAAACATCATGGCAAGCTTAACCTGGTTATCTGGATCCATTTTACCGCCATCAGCGAAAGGAATTGCAGCATGTTCACCTTCTGGCCAGCTAAACTTCATGTACAGGTTCTCTGCGTCGTAAGTCGCCTGAACAGTCACCGGGATGCTGCCGCGCTTACCAGGAATTACTGACTCTTCAAGTTTCTCGCCGGTTACGATTTTGGCACCCATATCCATTGTTTCAGCGTCGTGACACTCTACGCACCGATCACCTTTAGTGAATGCTCTCTTTCCGCCGTGCTCTCTGCCGTGAATCCACTCAATTGATGCAGTTCCAGGGAAGAACAGAGTAATATCTCTGGATGGAACGGAATCCCAGTTAACACCGCTGGTTGCACCAGCCGTTGCTGGGGTTGCCTTTGCAGTCGAGGCACCTGAAGCTGCTGCTTCTTCAGCTTTTTTAGCCGCTTCGGCTTTTTTACGTGCTTTTTCCTCTTCTTTGCGAACCTTTTCTGCTTCAGCGTCTAGTTTGGCCTGCTCTGCAGCTTCGATATCACGCTGGAATAAATGGAGAGTCGCGTCAGGTTTAGCCATTTCAGGGTCTGGCGCTTCAAGTTCTTCCAGTTCTTCGTCTGTTAGCAGGTGACGAACGCTCTTGTGTGCAATGCCTTTGTGGCAGTCAATACAGGTATTACCCTGTTGGATTGCCGCCGTGTGCTGCTTAAGTGCGCGTGGCTTTTGCGAATTCTGGTGCATGGATTCGAAGTTGTGGCAGTTTCGGCACTCGCGGGAGTCCGACTCTTTCATTCGTTTCCATTCATTTTTAGCAAGTTCCAGGCGTTTGGCATCAAATTTTTCAGGCGTATCGATAGTGCCCAAAATTTTATGAAGTACTTCATTCGACGCTTGAATCTTGCGCTGGATTTTGTGTATCCAGTCTTTCGGTACGTGGCAATCAGGGCAGGTTGCACGAACACCGGAGCGGTTACTGTAGTGAATGGTTTCTTTGTATTCTACATAAACGTTCTCTTCCATTTCATGGCATGAGATACAAAATTCTTCGGTGTTAGTCATTTCCAGAGACCAGTTAAAACCACCCCAGAAGATGACACCTATTGCCATGAATATCAGGGAGGTTCCGATAGTGGTACCCAGAATTATCTTTTTGGATAAAAGTTCCTGTAACCAGGACTTATTCTTCATTGCTTTGCTCCACCCAGGCTGCTCGAATAGGAGAAGACAACGGAGTTATTGCTTGTGGCAAGCCCTGTCGTCTTTTCTTTTACAGATTTATAAC
The DNA here is from genome assembly GCF_023650515.1 of Alkalimarinus coralli. NCBI lineage: Bacteria > Pseudomonadati > Pseudomonadota > Gammaproteobacteria > Alteromonadales > Alteromonadaceae > Alkalimarinus > Alkalimarinus coralli. The sequence goes on along the minus strand of NZ_CP096016.1, from coordinate 2,312,788 downwards.
CTGATTCTTTTATTGACGTTATTTCCCAGGTGTACCGCATCATGTAGATGGTACGAGAAGGAAATAAAGTTCTTTTATGTTTTTTGCACTATGTGCCTTACGTTATCGGCCAGGTTTGCTCGATGCCGTACGGCAAAATGGAGGACATTGAATACAATGTCCTCCTTGGTTTTGCTACAACTACTAGGTTTTGTGGTTCGCACGGTTAAATACGTTGAACTTACCAGTAGGTGTGGTTAGACCTTTGATGCGAGTCTTCTCTTTAAGTGTCTTCGCGTCATAAACTACGATTTCACCGGTTGGGTTCTTCGCGTCAGCACGGTTCCAAACTGAAACCCAAACTTCTGTGCCGTCTTGGTTGAACTCCATGTGAAGTGCAGCTTTGCCTTCTTCTTCAGTTACACGGATAGTTTTAACAATCTCATGTGTATCTTTGTCGAAAACCTGAACGCTTTGCTGTACTTCTGGCTCTGGGTGCTTCAACTGATCAGCCCAAACGTATTGTGAGTCAGGGTGAGTTCGGATGAATACGCCAGCACCATCAGTTTCAACGGTGTAACACATTTTCCACGCTTGATCTGGGTGCCCGATTGGGTCGTTGCCCCAAACAGAAACTTCGCCTTTACCAAGGTGAGTGGTTGCGCCAACAGGGCCGCACTTCTTATCAGTCCAGTTAGCACCTGGTCCTGGGTGTGGAAGTGAAGCAACGTCGATCATCTTCTCAAGCTTACGCTCTTTAGTATCTACAACAACCATCTTGTTAGATGCGTTTGCTGCGATCTGGAAGTAACGACCTGTTGGGTCGAAGAAGCCATCATGCAGGAATTTGGCTGTATCCATTTGCTCGATACGTAGGTTGTCGATGTCGCTGTAATCAACCTGCCACATTTGGCCTAGCTCTTTAATAGCAACCATCCAGGTTGGCTCGTTAGGTGTGGTGTAGATTGCCGCAACACGTGCTTCGTTTACGTACTCACCGTCAACGTTGATACCACGAGAAGAAACGACTTTCAGAGGCTCAAGTGTTTCTGCGTCCATGATTACGAAGTGTGGAGGCCAGTAACCGCCAGCAATAACATATTTACCGTCACCAGATACCGCGATATCTCGAGCGTCATATGCCATCTTGGTTTCAGCTACAAGCATCTTCTCTGGAGTCTGCCACAAATCGATCTTGTTGACTTTACCGTCGCGACCGATGGTGTACCAGAAACGTCCTACAGCATCTTTAGGATGTTGTGTTTTGTGGTGCTCTGAACCTTTGATTACGTGTACCGCGTAGCCAGTATCGATGTGAGCAACGATCTCATGCTTGTCGCCATCGACAATAGCGGCTTTACCTGCGTCACGCTCGATTACTACGAAAAAGTTTTCCCAGTTGCGGCCGTGTAATGGCTTGGTTGGGTAATCTTTTGGAGCAACATACTCTTTGGTATGTTTCTTCATCATTTCTAGAGACATTTCAGGTGGAACAGGTGGTTCCATCTGGATATAGGTAGCAAGCATTGAGATCTCTTTTTTACTAAAGATATCGTCAAAGTTGTTCATGCCGCCTTCAGTACCGTAAGCGATGATTTTCTCTAAACGCTTCTGGCCTTTCTTCAGGGTCTCTTTAGGTTCAAGGTTTTTACCTGTTGCACCCTTACGCAAAACACCGTGGCAACCTGCACAACGCTGGAAGTAAAGTGTCTTTGCTGTTTCAAAGTCAGCTTCGCTAAGAGTGGGTTTTGCAGCAGCTGCAGCAAACGCTCCAGTGCTTCCAGAAAGAGCTGCTGTAGTCAGGGTGACTGCTGCCGCTAGCTTTCCTAATTTTAGAGTTTTTCTCATTGATGACGTCTCCCTTCAAGGACTAATTGTCGGAAGTAAAGTTATGCCTCTAAGGAATTACAAACCTTGACTCTCATCAAGAGAAATAATGAGAGTTAAAAATCAAAAACCTAATTGATAAAAGATTGATCTGGGTTATGGTTTATGTGTTTTTGAATATAAGTTGCTAATACCTATAAATAAGTATGTCTTGTGTTTGATTAGATAGAAGTAAGTATCGGGAGGTGGTTTTTGTGAAAAAAACTTTTTTTAAAATTATAAGGTTGACCAAAATCAAGGGTTTTAAATCTGTGGACGCGTACCTTTAGCGTGCACTCAATTGCTGACAACAATTGCTAATAACGAAGGAGAGCATCGAAATGGCTGAGCGCTTTACCAAGAGCATGGCCAGAAACATCTATTTGGGGGGGAGTACCTTCTTTATCTTGTTGTTTCTTGGCCTAACGTTCGACACTATGCAAGCGATGCCGGAGCGAGACAACCGTGAAAACTTAACGGAGTCTGTTGCTAACGGTAAATTGCTTTGGGAAGAAAATAACTGCCTGGGCTGTCATAGCTTATTTGGTGAGGGTGCTTACTTTGCACCAGAACTGGGTAACGTATTCCAGCGACGAGGCATGGGGAATGAAGAAGCATTTGTAGGCTACTTTAAGGGCTGGATGAATGCGATGCCTACTAACGTACCGGGTCGTCGTCAAATGCCACAATTTAACCTCAATGATCAGGAGTTAGAAGACTTGGCTGCGTTCCTTATATACGCAAACGGGATCAATACTAACGACTGGCCACCGAATGTAGAAGGTTAAGGAGAGCAGAATGAAATTTCAATCACAGTCGGCTGCAATGCCGTACTTCATTTTTGCCCTCGCGCTGTTTGTTGGTCAGATCGTATTCGGTTTGATTATAGGCTTACAGTACGTGGTGGGTGACTTTTTATTCCCTGAAATACCTTTCAACGTAGCGCGTATGGTTCATACCAACTTGCTTATTGTCTGGTTGTTGTTTGGCTTCATGGGTGCTGCTTATTATCTGGTGCCTGAAGAAGCAGAAACTGAGCTATACAGCACCAAGTTAGCCTGGGCGTTGTTCTGGATATTTGCTGCAGCAGGTACGTTGACCATTATTGGTTATCTTGCTGTTCCTTATGCGACATTGGCTGAAATCACAGGTAATGGTCTACTGCCTACCATGGGGCGTGAGTTCCTTGAAATGCCGACCATCACCAAAGTCGGTGTTGTTATTGTTGCATTGGGCTTCTTGTTCAATATTGGTATGACTGTACTTAAAGGCCGTAAAACTGTAATCAATATTGTATTGATTACTGGTCTGTTAGGTTTGGCACTGTTCTTCCTGTTCTCTTTCTATAACCCTCATAACCTGGCATTGGATAAATACTTCTGGTGGTGGGTAGTTCACCTATGGGTTGAAGGTGTATGGGAATTGATCATGGGTGCAATTCTGGCCTTTGTATTAATCAAAGTAACGGGTGTTGACCGCGAAGTTATTGAAAAGTGGTTGTACATCATTATCGCAATGGCATTGATCACAGGTATTATTGGTACAGGTCACCACTTCTTCTGGATTGGTCCACCAGAGTACTGGCACTACTTGGGTTCTATCTTCTCTGCACTTGAGCCTATTCCATTCTTCATGATGACTGTGTTTGCATTCAACATGGTTAGCCGTCGTCGTCGTGAGCATCCTAACCGTGCTGCTACTTTATGGGCATTAGGGTGTGCTGTAATGGCGTTCTTGGGCGCAGGTGTGTGGGGCTTCCTTCATACTTTGGCTCCAGTGAACTATTACACTCACGGAACTCAGGTAACCGCAGCTCACGGACATATGGCATTCTATGGCGCATATGTAATGATCGTTATCACAATGATCTCTTACTCAATGCCAATTATGCGTGGTCGTCCAAACGGCAACTCTCGTCAGGCTCAGGTTCTTGAAATGTGGAGCTTCTGGCTAATGACTATCGCGATGGTATTCATCACGCTATTCCTAACCGCTGCAGGTATCTTGCAGGTTTGGATGCAGCGTATTCCGGAGTCTGGTCAGGCGCTATCCTTTATGGCGACGCAGGATAACATCGCGTTGTTCTACTGGTTACGTGAAATCTCTGGCGTAATATTCTTTATCGGCCTATTAACTTACATCGCTAGCTTCTTTGTGAAGGGTGATGCAGTTGAAGTAGCTGAATCATAGAATAGTCCAGGCATGGCTGTTGGGGTTTTTGCCCTTTCAGTCAAATAGCCTGAAAGGGCGGCGAAACAGCCCTGTTACCAAAAAAGGCGGCTTAAAAACCAAGGTTTGAAGGTCGCCTTTTTCGTTCTATTTTTAATGTAAAGGCTTCATCTTACCGGAATAGGGTGGATAGATGAAAAATCTTCAACGTAACCGTCTTATTACCCGTACAGCATTCTTTTTTCTGTTTTTGCTGGCTCCTGTGTTGGATATCTTCCGCTTTGACCTTACTGAAACTCATTTTGTTATCTTAGGACAGGCGTTAAGTCTCGATATTACTAAGAGCTGGGTGCTAAGTGGCACGCCACTCGACACAGGTTTAAGAATACTCTTTAGATTCGTATTGCCGCTTATAGCGATTATTTCCATCGGTATTTTCATTTTCTGGAAGTGGGGAAGAATATACTGTGGATGGTTGTGCCCTCACTTTTCGGTGGTAGAGACCATTAATGACCTAATGCATAAGCGCACCGGTAAGGTTACGATATGGGAAAAGGCCAAGCCTGAGTCCGCTAAAGGTACTGTTGCCGATTGGTCGTTAATTGTTCTGGTGAGTGTCACTATTGCATTTTCATGGGCGCTAGGGCTGCTTTCGTATTTGCTTCCACCCATCCTTCTCTATATTGATTTGGTGAATTTTGATTTATCTCGTGGGGAGACTATTTTTCTATGCGTAGCGACGTTAGCGTTTACCATTGACTTTGTTTTTGCCAGGCACCTGTTCTGCAAATATGGCTGTGCAGTTGGTGTGTTTCAGAGTTTGTTTTGGATGATGAATCCAAAGTCTATGGTCGTGGAGTTTGATCGCGAGCGGGCCTCACTCTGTAAAGGTTGCGATAAAGATTGCGAAGAAGCATGCCCCATGCGCTTACCTGTGCGCAGCTTTAAAAGAAGCAAATTTACCTGCACGCAGTGTGCACAGTGTATTAGTGCGTGTGTCGAGGTTCAAAAAGATAACCCTGATGGCAGTCTGTTAGCGTGGGACGAAGGTGAAAAAACCAAACAGACGTCGCTGATTCCCATGGTTTCGATTGAAACATCAAAATCAAAAAAATAGTCCAATCACATTGATAGCAGAGCCTGTCTTAAATCAAGGATATTTTGGGCTAAAAATGACAAATTACGCCCAATGTTTGTGATTATCCAATTACCCGTGTTTTGTATAGGGTGCGCTTGCGCACCGGCTTGTGTTCAAACTCCTGTAAGATACTCACTTAACAGTTTAGTAGTGATGTAAGTGAACGAATGGTGCGCAAGCACACCCTATAAGTGTTAGTCGTTCTTCAAAATAATGTTATGTATAAACGGGTCAGGTAACGTAGATGGAAGAGTATGTAGGTATTAAGTGGCATGAGTTTATTACTCGCAAGGCCCGTACAGATTTTCCTGATGCAGCCGTTTATTTAAAGGAGCAGCAACTCACTATTAGCATTCTCTTTCGTGCTCTAGGGGGAGACCCTGGGCTGCGAATCGAAGCTGCAACACCGCGAGATTACTACACTCGCCGAAGTTTTCTACAAAAGGTCGCCAGTGCCCATAACCAAGTGGAGCTAGCTTGGAAAGACGGCGAAACTTTGCGCCTGCCAGAGCGCTTGGCGTTGTTTCCTGACAAAGAGTTAAACCGGAAGCTTTATATTTGGCTTAGTGCTTTGGCATCGCAACAGAGTGATGAATTTGAAAGCTGGTTTGTCGATAACCAACGGCTCACAGCCTCGGTACTTGCCAGGTTTCGTGGACTTAATACCATTTATCATGAGTTGGCCAAGGCTTTTATCCGCCTGAGACCAAGGCCGGAACAGCTATCTACGGCAGATGCCACCCAAGAAAAGGCAATACAGCGCGCAATACTTGATCCTGGTTGCGAAAGGCTTTTACCGCCTGCCAAATATGCACCAATGCCGGTTTATCTCTGGTTGTACCCATCTGGGGGTGTTGGAGGTGAAACGGAAGGGATGATTGCTGATGACCCCGATGCTGATAGTTCCGATAGTAAATCCGGTAAACGCAAGAGCAAGCGTAAAAAGGCGGAAAGGCAGGATGCCTACAACAAGAATAGCGGATTAATGGTTTTCAGGTTAGAGAACCTGTTTTCATGGTCTGAGTTTGTGCCGGTTGACAGGGCCGGTGATGACACAAAAGAGGATGATGCAGAAAGCGTTGCGGACGACCTGGATGTTCTGAGCTTATCGAGGGATCGAAAGGCGGCGTCGTCCAGTATTAAGTTTGACTTGGATCTGCCATCAGCTGACAGTGATGATCTTATTTTGGGTGATGGCATATTGCTGCCCGAGTGGGACTATCGCAAAAACCGGTATTTTGATAACCACTGTTGCCTGCTGCCAGTGATTGCAGATGATGCCACGCCCGCTGAACTGCCCACTCATTTAAGGTCGAGTGCTGTTAAGTTGCGCCGGCAATTTAGTAACTTAAAGCCCGTGAGAAGCTGGCTAAATCGTCAGGTGGATGGTGAAGAAGTTGATATGGATGCGTGGCAAGACTTTTGTAGCATGCGCAGTCAGGGACAGGTTAATGCCGACCCTCGATTGTATCGCTCCTTTTCAGCTCAGGTCAGAGATTTGTCGTGCTTGATGTTGGCTGACTTGTCGCTTTCAACGGACACTTACATCAACAATGAGCAGCGCGTTATTGATGTAATACATGACAGTTTGCAGCTTTTTTCAGAGGCGCTTTCGTCGACAGGAGACCGGTTTGCGCTATATGGATTCTCCTCTCGCCGTAGAGATCATGTGCGGTTTAATATGATCAAGAACTTTAATGAGCGATATGGAGACACTGTGCGAGGGCGAATTCAGGCACTTAAACCCGGCTACTATACTCGAATGGGGACGGCGATTCGCCAGGCCACGAAGGTACTATCAGTAGAGAAAAGTCATCAACGCGTGCTGCTGATTCTGACTGACGGTAAACCAAATGATCTTGACTGTTATGAAGGGCGTTACGGTATTGAAGATACTCGTATGGCGATCATTGAAGCGAAGCGCCTTGGATTGCAGCCTTTCTGCGTCACGATTGATGATGAAGCGGATGAGTACTTACCTTATATATTCGGCAACAACGCATTTGTCGTTATAAAGGACCCGCAGCAGCTTCCGAATGAACTCCCTCGGCTGTATGTTAATTTAACTCAGTAGTGGTTAGGCGCAACGTACAATATGTTAAGAAACAGATAGATATCGGCTCCGTAGTCATTCCCGCCTTCGCGAGGATGACATCGTGACTTTTCTGGGTGGTCTTTCGTTAGGAACAGGCTATTATGGGTGAGTGTTTTTATTTTAGGAGGTTTGATTGAGTAATATTGTAGCTAGTCAAAAACGGCTTCCCGGTGATTTGGCGATCTGGATTTTTATATTGGCCGAATTAACGGTATTCGCAGCGCTCTTTTTAGTCTTCTCGATTTCCAAGACAATGAACGTGGAGATGTTTGCAGAAGGGCAGAAGACCCTGCACCCATTAATGGGGTTAATCAATACAATATCGTTGATTACCAGTAGTTACTTTGTTGCCAGGGCTGTGTTCTTTGCGTCGAAGGGGGAATTGGCAAAATCTGCCCAGTGGATATGGATGGGTATAGCGGTGGCCTCAATCTATATTGTTACTAAGCTTCTGGAATATCAGGACTTAATGGCACTGGGTTACAACCTGAGAACAAACCTTTTTTATACCCTTTATTTCTTCATTACTTTTTTCCACTTTATGCATGTCTTGATGGGGATCGTGATACTTATTGTGGTTGCTAATAAAGCTAAAAAAGGTGGTTATAGCGACGATATAACGGGCGTTGAAACCGGTGCGTCTTATTGGCACATGGTGGATATGGTGTGGGTTGTTCTATTTCCGTTGATTTACGTGATTAAGTGATTGGAGTAACGATGCAGCTAAGCAACCGAAAACTAACAGGAACATGGTTGTTGTTAATTTTGCTAACACTAACCTCAGCAGGGCTGGGGTCATTGCAGCTACCACAAGGGCTGTTGGTTTTTCTTGTACTGCTAACCGTACTCATTAAGAACCAGCAAATTATCGATATATTTATGGAAATGAAAAACGCACCGTTGCTTTGGCGAGGGTTGATGCAGTGCTATACACTGTTTATCGTTATTGCGGTAGGTGCTTCACTGGTTTTGTAGGCACTCTGACTTTTAATGCACAGGGAGTACCCCTCCCTATGCAAGAAGGCTGATGTTTACCTGCATTTTGGCTAGCCGCCATTAACGCGCTACCAGAGCGCTCTCTTTCTCGATGGCTGCAAGCCTGGCAGGCCTAACTTTCAACCGCTCGATATAGGCCTTCAGGTTTTCCTGCTCGATAGGTTGCTTAAAACTGATCGCCCAGAATAGTGTATGTCCAATTAATATATCGGCGGCACTAAAATCTGAGCCTAAGATATAGTCCTTATCCGCTAAACCATGGCTAAGGAGTTTTAGTGCTTGTTGAAACTCCCACGCAGCAGTATCAAATATCTCTACGACTCTGCGTTCTTTGGGCAAGGCGAACTTGTGCTTTCCGATGACCCACAACGGCTGTTCCAGTTCAGCTATCGAAAAGTATGCCCATTGGTCATGATGGCCTCGCTCTTTGCTGCCAGGGCTTGGCATCAGTGGTGCGCTGCCATATTTGTCTCCCAAGTAACTTAAAATGGCAGCGGACTCCGTTAGGACCAAATCGTCATCTGACATTGCAGGCACCTTTCCTGCGGGGTTTATTGCCCTGAATGAGGCTGAGCGTCCTTCACCTTTCATGAGGTCGATAAAATTAAATTGATAGTCGAGTCCCAGTTCTTCCAACATCCAGGTTACTCGGGTGGTACGTGTTTGGGGGTAGCCGTATACCGTAATCATATAATAGTCCTTTGAGGTTTATCAGACTGACCAATAGAGTCTAGGCTATATCTCACGCTTCTATCAATAGGGTGGAGGATTCAAGAGGGTGGAGGATTCAAGAGGGTGGAGTACTCAGTCGCGTGGAGCATTGTAGCCTATGGGTTGCGTTAACAGGGCGTATTGACTAGAGCTTAATCTCGGTGCCTTCCATTGCGATAAAAAACTTCGTCGGTGGGAGGTCGCTTCTGCTCATCACATCATCATAGATGCTATCAAGCTCCTGATCTGTTCTTGTTGGGTCATGGTGTGTGAAGTAGAGCGCGCCGAGGTTTGCATCTCGCGCCATTTCAATGCATGAGTCATGGGTGCCGTGTCCCCAACCTTTCTTGCTTGGGTATTCATCGCGGGTGTACTGACAATCGGCTACCACAACGTCGACCCCTTGAATAAAGTCAGTCAGAATTTTCTTTTGCTGGTCGACAAGACGCTGGTACTCTGCATAAGCTTCGTCTTCCGGCTCATAAATATTCAGGGGCGGCTCGTAGTCGCCAGTAAAAAAGAAACTTTTGCCGTTAGATTCCACTTTATAGCCAAAGTTTAAAACAGGGTGGTTTATAAGCAATGGTGTAACTATCGCTGAGCCAACGGTTATTGCTTCTCCCTCTTTAAGGTTGTTGTAGCTAATGTTGGCATTTAACTCACTTTCTCTAACTGGAAAGTAACAATACTCCATTTGCTGTGCCAGGATGGTTTTTAAATCCTTCATATACACCGGGTCAAACGATCCATAAATATCGATGTTGTTGCCAGGCACGAATAGCGGCAGGAAAAATGGTAGCCCTTGAATATGGTCCCAGTGGGTATGGGTTATAAAAATAGAGCAACTAACTGGTAACTGTTTCATTAGCTCGTTGCCAAGAGGGCGGATGCCACTGCCGCCATCAATGATTATTTTGTCACCTTCGTCGGTTGTGATTTCGATACAGGTTGTGTTTCCGCCATATTTGACGGTGTCCTTGCCTGGCACCGGAATTGAACCTCTTACTCCACGCAGGTTAATAATCATGAAGTGGGTTCCCCCTCGCTTAAGTCGATAAAGGCAAGTGCTTTTTCAATTTCATCGTCCAAATTTGATAGCCATTTGCAGACTTCAGATAACGGCCAGCCTAGCCACTCTTTGACCGCCTCTGGTAACTCATGGTCAATTTTTGCTGCCTGAGCAAGTAAATTTTCAGCCTCACTTTCTGAGGCCTCTTTTGTCAGTTCAATATAGTGGGCCGTTTGGTTTGCTGCATAGATGGCGAGCGAAAGCGGGCAGTGTTGGCTATCTTGTTTTCCTAATCTGTGATGGCTCTTAATACTGTCGATGAGGTCGGCTGGCAATTGCCATTTCTGGGCTACCATGGCTCCAATCTCGCTATGGTCGAAGCCCAGTAGCTCCTTTTCAGCCAGATGCAGTGATATATTCTCCGACTCCGCTTTATGCAGTACCGCTTGATACTCTGCGGGGATAAAGTGAGCGAAAAGTACTTTGCCGATATCGTGGAGTAACCCGCCAACAAAGTAATTTGCCTGCTCGTTTTTTCCAACGCCTTTATTTTCAGCCAGTAGCTTTGCAATAACACCTACAGCCAGGGAATGAGCCCAAAAGCGGTTCATATTTAAGCCAGCCTTGTTATTTTTGGGCAGTGCCCCTGTCGTAGCCACGCTAATCGCTACGTTCTTTATTGTATTAATGCCGACGTAGACGACCGAATGATTGACTGATGTGACTTCTTGAGATAATCCAAAGTAGGCTGAATTTACAAGCTTCAACACTTTTATGGTGAGTATCGGGTCATGCTCAATCACTTGCACCAAGTCTTTTGCCGCGCAGTCAGGGCTTGTGGTTAACGCCAGTATGCGATGAACGCTCTCTTGAAATGTGGGGATTTTATCGACCATTTCGATCAATTGGTCGCGGTTTATTGGCATCAATAATGTCTCGGTGAAGTGGGTCTGCTGCTTACACAATAGTTTAGCTAATTTATCCGGCCTTTAGCATCATAATTCAGAATCAAGTTAACACTATAGGTGTCATTTTCGTCAATATACCGTCATTATGTGTTAGATTGTACCAATAGTTACGATGGGTCTTTGGCTGGACTGAGAGTGATCTTTTAATCTTTAAGAGAGCTTTGCACGACGTTATGAGCGAATCAAAGACAAGGCAAAACATGACGAAAAAGCGCAGTTTATGATCTATAAATGAGCATTTTGAGTCATTTTTTAACGCTGTATTTGTAAGCGCAGTAGTCGTGCAAAACTCTCTTTAAATGTAAGGGGTGTTAATGAAACGGGTTCACGTTATTTCTTCTTTGGCTCTAGCCGTGGTTTTTTCGCTGGCAAGTTATTCATGTGTTGGAGCTGATGTTGTGCTTGATCCTAATGATCCTGAATGGGAGCTGCAGAAAGATCAGGACGATATTCAAGTCTATTTTAAGGATGTTGAAGGGTCGGACATCAAAGCATTTATGGGGCAGACAGTTATGTCGGCTTCGGTCAGTAGCATCGTTAAAGTTATGAAAGATGAGCGAACCTGTGCTGACTGGGTTCAGGGGTGTATTAATGCTGAAACGCTGGAAGGGGAAACCTTTCAGGAAGCATTTCAATATGGTGTTAATGATCTGCCTTGGCCTGCTGATGATCGTGATTATGTTAATCATGTTTCGACCATTGAAAATGCTGAGACCGGTGAAATCAGTATATTTTTGGATGCGGTTGAGGGGTATGTTCCCGAATCAGACAATGTTCGGCTAAAGAAAATGACGATCCGCTATTTTCTGAAGCCAATCAACCAGTTTGAAACCAAAATTACTTGGGTTCAGCATACAGAGCCCGGTGGTAATATTCCCGACTGGTTAGTTAACATGCTGTTGATAGATATTCCTTTTTACTCATTGACTCGTCTTGAAGACGTTGCCAATAAGCCTGACTATCGGTCTGCTCAGTTCATTTATGGTAAAGATCGCCGAATTACTGGAGTGGAATAAAGTTTAATAATTAATTGGCATAACCGCCTTAAAAATGCAGGGCTGTAAATTAAAGACGTAAGTGATAACGGTTGCCAATTTATCTCAAGCGTTCACATTGTGAAAGCTTGAGATTTCCTGATCTCCATAGCCTTCAAACACTCTCTACCTTATCTTAGTCTCTAAATGCTATCGAATACGGGTTATACAGTACTATAATGCTGTTCTCACTCAATTATGTAGGCAGAACCAATGACACTAGAGCAGATTATTGAGAAGTTTGGCGATACTTGGTTAAAATTTGAAGAGTTTGGTATGGAGCGGACTGCGCTCTATGGGGGGGACACCACAGACCAAAGTCACAGAATTTATGTTGCTATGTCGCTTAACAATGATGACCTGACCGAGCAAGGCTTATTATCAGACCTTGCTGCATCAGGGGGGGTTGTGAGCGTAGAAGTGCTTTCACTTAGCCTGGTTGCGGCATGGCCTGAAGATATCGAAGAGCTCTAAGTCTTAATCGAATTATTCGCTGTTGTTTGCTTAAACCTATTGTTCTATCACGGGTTCGGCTTTTTTAGCGATACGATGAAACGCTGAGCCTAATAGCCGTTTAAAGAAGGCCGCAGATTTTGCTGTCTGCGTGACCAGATATCTCGGCTTTCTATACCTACCATTGACGATGCCTAAGTAAACCTCGGCCACACTCGATGCAGGCAGTGTGCCTTTGGTGTTTATACGGGAATTAAGCCGAGCCAGGTGATTACTGTAGTCAAGGCGTGTTTTTTTACCCTTCAGTGTTTGGTTTAAAACCGCCAACGTGTTGGAGCGGAAACTGGCCTCAATAGGGCCAGGCTGAATCATGTGAACCGATACACCTTTTGGTTCCAGCTCTAAGCGATAGGCATCTACTGCTGCTTCCAGCGCGTGCTTTGACATGCAGTAAGGGCCACGGAAGGCGACCGTTATAACGCCTAGTATGGAACCATTGAATATTAGTTGACTATTCTCCCTCAATGCCGGCAGCAATTGGTTAGTCAGCATAACAGGGCCTATTACGTTGGCTGTATGCTGATCATTGAGTCCTCGCCAGGTTGAGTCTTCCATGGCCACCTGAAAACCATAACCGGCATTATTGAATAAGGTATCAATGCGGCTGTCTGTCATTTCCAGTATTGTTGCAGCGGCACGGTTAACGCTCTCTTCGCTTAGCAATTCGAGGTGGATGGCCTCTGCGCCCATTTTAGAGAGCTGTTTCAGATCTTCTTCTTTGCGCGCGGTTGCAATCACTCTATGTCCGGCATTCAAGCTTGCTTCCACACAGGCATAGCCAATGCCGGTTGATGCACCTGTAATGACAACCGTTTTCATGTCAGGATTTCCTTCAACGCATTAACAAGTGTCTGGCACTCTTCCTCGGTGCCAACGGTGATGCGCAAAAAGTTCTTTATTCTTTCTTGTTTAAAGTGCCTGACGATAATCGATCTCTCTCTAAGCTTGGCTGCGAGATCCGTTGCACATTGTTCGGGGTGCTCAGCAAAAACGAAATTGGTTGCTGAAGGCAGGACATTGAATTGCATTTGGTTGAGGTGTTCAACCAATGTGTTACGGCTATTAATGATCGCTGCACAGGTCTGCTGAAAGTATGCCTGATCTTTAAGCGCGGCAACTGAACCACTAATAGCAAAACGGTCAAGCGGGTAAGAGTTAAAGCTGTTTTTAACTCTTTCAAGTCCTTCAATAAGTTCTGGGCTGCCAACGGCAAAGCCAACCCTTAGACCCGCCAGCGAGCGAGACTTGGATAGTGTTTGAATCACCAATAAATTTGGATACTGTTTTACCAGAGGAACAGCACTCTCTCCGCCAAAGTCTATATAGGCTTCGTCGACGACAACCACAGAGTGGGTGTTTTGCTTGAGTAGGGATTCAATTTCACTGAGTGCCAGTACTCGCCCTGTTGGCGCATTGGGGTTTGGAAATATAATGCCGCCGTTTTCAGTTGGGTAGCTAGACAAGTCGATTTCAAACGAATCCGTTAGTGGCTGAGTCTGGTATTCAATATCGTACAAACCACAATAAACCGGGTAAAAGCTGTAGGTGATATCAGGAAAGAGTAGAGGCTTGTCTTGCTTAAGGAGTCCTTGAAAAGTATGGGCTAGCACTTCATCTGAGCCATTGCCGACAAAAACGTGTGCCTGGGTAACATCGTAATAATCTGCTACCGCCTTCTTTAACTGCTCTGAGTTAGGGTCAGGGTAGAGTCGCAGGGTGTCTGCTGCTTCTGCCTTCAGAGCCTCTAGCACCTTCGGCGAAGGACCGTAAGGGTTTTCGTTGGTGTTAAGTTTTATCAGGTTAGATACTTTGGGCTGCTCCCCAGGGACATAAGGGGTTAATTCGTTTACTTTTGTGCTCCAGAAGCGGCTCATAATTCAAATCTCTGTTTTTTATGCCTAATAAATGGATGGTGCTAAATGTTGCTCATCCCAATCTGAACCTAAAGACCGGTTATAAGTTCTGACTGGGTTTCCGAGTTAGGGGATAGCTGTCGCTGTAGGCCATTATAGTGTTGAGTGACTTAAATCTAAATGAAAGAAAATATATTTCTCTCATAACCCTCGCTTCTCGCTGCAATTCAACCATCTCATGACCTGCTTGGAGAAACTAATTTGTTACTGAATCAAGTAATGCTGGCTGATTCATGTACAATGGGGAACTCATTTCTTATATTGAACCTTACTTATGACTGCTAAGCCCAAAACAACGACAAAAAAGAAGCCTTCAGCGGCAACCGCCACTTCGCAATCTATTGAAGAACAAACTGCTGCTTTTTTAGAGGCTGGAGGCCAAATTGAGCATATTAATTCAGGTGTGAGTGGCCAGGAAAGTGTGTCTGGCCCAAGGCATATCAACTTGGGTAAAAAAGCTTAGCTGGCTATATTAGCCGACGATAAAGGATAAGATTGCGTTGGTTGAAGCAGGCCCTTTGTAAACTATGGCCCTCTTTGTGCGAGAGGGCCACTCTCTGAGCAGGGTTACCCCAGTACGTTTTCTTTAATCTGCTGATGCTTTTCTGACTCTAGTCTAGGCCCGAAGTTTGATACAACTTCTGCGGAAGCCAGACTTGCCAAATCACCTGCTTGCTGATAACTGTAGCCATGGGTAATGGCATAGAGGAATGCACCTGCAAACATGTCGCCAGCGCCATTGGAGTCCACCGCTTTGATGCTGTGTGGTGCAATATTAAGCTGTTTTTCACCGTCAAAAACCAGCGCGCCTTTACTGCCCAATGTAATAGCAAACCGCTTGGCAATACGCTTAAGGTGCTCGACGGCATCTGCCAGATTATCTGTGTCACTGAAGTTGAGTGCTTCAGCTTCATTACAGAAGAGAAGGTCGACGCCATCTCCAATCATTTCAACCAAGCCATCTTTAAAGAACTGCACCATTGCAGGGTCTGAAAACGTGAATGCTGTTTTTACGCCGTTGGCTTCAGCTACTTTTTTAGCTTCAATTGCAGCAGATCGTGCGCTGTCTGAGGAGACAAGATAGCCTTCAATATAAAGATACTCGGATGCGTTAATGGCGTCTTCATCCAAGTGCCTGGATGCAAGGTCAGCAGTAATGCCGAGATAGGTGTTCATCGTGCGCTCTGCATCAGGAGTAATCATTACAAGGCACTTTCCAGTTGTGCCTTCTTCCCTGTTATCCCCCAAGTTGGTGTCAACACCCGCAGCTTTTAGATCTTTGACGTAGAAGTCGCCGGTTTCGTCATTGGCAACATTACATGAATAGAAGGTCTTGCCACCAAAGTAGCTTACAGCAATGATAGTGTTTGCAGCTGAACCACCGCTGGCACGCTTTTTAAGGCCATAGGTTGACTTAAGCTTATCGAGAATATCAACTAAACGATCCTGCTCGACCAGCGTCATTAGGCCTTTGTCAATGTTAGCTGACTTCAAAAAACGCTCTTCAACTTCAAACTCTTTATCAACCAAGGCATTACCGATGCCGTAAACGTGGTATTTGGACATATCTTTCCGACTCATTATGTTTTTAATTGGATTTGCTTATATTCTATTGTTAGGGTGCTTGTTATCAATTAGACGCACTTGCTGCTTTACGCAGTGTAGCGATTATCATCTAAGGTTTCAGCCTTTTGCTTCAACACTGGTTCGCGTTTTTGAACAATGCTTTGCTATTGCTGTTTTCTGACTTGTTACTGCTGCTTTCTGACCTGGTAATGGGCTTCCGATTCCGCGACCACAACCCCATCTGCATCGATGAGCTTGCCTCTCAGGGTAAAGGGGCTTTTACCCGTTGCCGATGACTCTTTTTCAATTCGTGCAATTTCGTCTTCTGATAGCAGGAATTCAACGGTGACATCGCTTTTGGCCACCTTTAAATAGGTCATTTTGAGCTCTTTAAGAATGGGGTAGTAGCTCGAATCAAAATTGAAGATTGAGAGGATTCCCCCTGGCAGCTCTGCAACCGTAAACAGAGCCCCTGCGTACATGGTTCCAATGTGGTTTTTGTTGCCTTTGATGGGTATCTTGGCTTTAAGGTAGCCGTTACCCAGCTCTATTACTTCAAAGTGGTTTCTAGTGGCGAAAGGAATGGCCAAACCGAGTATTTTATTGACCGCCAGAAGTGCCCCTTTTTGTGCGGTCTTACCGATAAGGTTGTTATATTCCGCAGATGCGGTTCTATGAAGAAACTCAATACCGGTCTCTTTTGCGTTCTTTACGAGTGCGAGCATGATTAAGTCATCCCTGGTTTATTGGCAGTTTAATTATAAATGTTGTGCCTTCGCCTAACTTGCTTTGTACATCGATAGTGCCGTGATGCTTTTCAATGACAATACTGACAAAGTTGAGGCCCAGACCAGCCCCTTTCGGGCCGCTGTTTTCTGATGTTTTTTGGCGACGGAATCGATCAAATATATAGGGGAGTTCTTCTTCGTCGATACCAAAACCCTGATCCTGAATTGACAATACCGCCTGGTTATCGGTCTCAGTAAGCGCGATGTTGACCTCGGTTTCCGAGTAACTGTATTTTACTGAGTTGGATAGCAAGTTGATTAGTACTCTTTCGAGTAGCTCTGCATTTCCGTTTATCCAGAGCTCATCTTCATCTTCGATAGAGAGTTTAATGCCTTTATCGTTAGCCTGGTGGGCGATGCTATCAACGCTGTTTTCAATAATGGTTAACAGGTCGCACTCATAGAACTGTGTATCGTTGACTTGTTCGGCACGGTTTAGCTGTAGAAACTGCTCCGCGAGGTGGAGGCTTCGGTGAGCATGGTGAGCAATCTTGTCGAAGGTGTCGCTTTCCAGGGTAATCCTACCGCTTTTTAATCCGTCAATCATCGCTAGCTGAGAGACTAATGGTGATCTTACGTCATGAGATAAAAAGCTAACTAATTCGTTTCGTTCTCTCTGCTGTTGTTTTATCGATGTTACATCAGACAGGTTGATGATCATTCCTGCGCCACCAGGAGTTGATGCAAATGAAGGTACAAAGTGAAACATCAGATCTCTGTCGCCTAAGGTTGATTCTGCAATACTGGGGTCACCATTGATCAGTACCTTCTGAATAATTGCTTCCCAGTCGGGTTCGCGTTGGTTGTGTCCCGAATGCGATTCAGTCATGGTGTTAGCATGGGAAAGCTTAAGCACATTTAAGATAGGCTGTCCCTCAACAGACTGTTTAGGCAATTTAAGCCACTGTTCTATATGGCTATTGATAAAAAGCACAATGCCTAGCGGGTCTGTCACAATAACGCCATCGGGCATATTCTCAAAGCCGTCTGAGATAAAGCGCCGCATGTCGCCCATAGAGTCTATCGCTAGTCTCACCTGAGCGATTCGAGAGGCAATTTTCTCATATCGCTTAAATGCGCTGGCGTGCTTTCTTGCGATATCATTCATTTTCAAGCGATGAAGAAAGGCTCTTTTTTTATCGATATCCCGGGTGTCGTCCCAATAAAGTGCCATTTCATAAATATCTCGACCTCGGTAGAACTTAATCCAGCTGCTGCTTGCCGTGTGAAACCAGTGATTAGGCGTCAATTTTTTTGGGTGTACCAACTGGCTTTGATTGTGGCTCTGGATCACAGTGTCATCGGCTGATAGCAGATAAGCATCTGGTTTTAGCATTGTTGTTAATGCTGACAGTAGTTGCTTGACGGGCCTTTCTGCCAAGTTTCGCACTGTTAGGGCGGGTTCCTGATGAAGTCGCTCCAGCTCATTGTTTAAAAACTTATTGAGTTGCGAGAGTCGCTGCCAACTCCATAGAGGGTAGGCGGTGATGAGCCCGATAACGGCGGCTGCAGGCGGGTACCAGTGTCGATCAACAAATAGTACGGCCAGACTAAAAAGAATAACGCCAGTGATTAGCAGCAATGTCGCTGGAAGTGCCTGCTCGGGAGAGAGTCGTGGAAGAACCAGTACAGGTATCAACACAAAAGCGAAGGTTAACAGATAAACCCACAGCTGTTGAAGTGGTTGTATTGTTGCCTGTTGAATTAGTGCCGAATATGCATTGGCGTGAATCTCAACGCCTGGCATCGGGGAAGCAAGGCCTGAAACAGGGGTAGGTAACACATCACTTAAGCCCGCAGCCGTCGCCCCGATAAGGACGACTTTGTTTTTTAATTGCGCTTCTGAAACGTCTCCGTTTAGTACATCAATATATGAGAATGTTGGGAATGTTCCAGCGACACCTGCGAAGGGGATCATGGTGTAGCCTTCACGGACATTAACAAATGCTGCAATGTCTTCCATATTGTCTTCGACCGGGTCAAGCTGCAATGCAATTGCGGGGTGTGTGGATTGAGCCAGAGCGAGAGACATGCTTGGCCAATAGGCCTCCCCAAGCCCTTCTTTTAAATAGAACCCCCTTGCTATACCATCAATGTCCAGCTCAACATGTATGTGTCCGAGATTTTTTGCTGCCGCTGTCAGTTCGGGGATCGGTATGACTTCTGAGAGTGTTGTCTCATAGCTTCTGGGGTGAATATGCAGCGGAAGAAATACGTTGCGATTGCGCGCTATTGCCTCGGCAAAAGCGGCATCATCTTCTGGGTGATTTAAGTCAGGCTCTGCAAAAATTATATCAAAGGCGACGGCTTTGGTTTCCGCGTCTGAAAGGCGATCAATAAGTTTTGCGTGGGTTGACCGTCTCCAAGGCCACTGGCCCAAGGCGTCAAGGCTTTTCTCGTCGACCGCGATAATGGCGGTATTTTCCCCAACAGTCTGAGGTGATAAGCGAATGGCAAAGTCATAAACAATGAGATTCAGGCGTTCAGGGAGCTGGGTATAGATGAGTACGCCACTCAGCGCGACGAGAGTGAGCGCAAGAACATACTGTTCAAAGGAACGGAAATTAAGCGTGTTATCCCTAGTCATTAAAAGCTGAACCCGGTCAGACAGCGAGGTGCCTTGATTAATTTTTATCGGCTGATGCCGCTATTTATTCTATTTTTAGTTCTTTTCCGGTGCTAAATTCTGATTTGAACAGTTCATTGCCAACCCCTTTAACTCGGGCAAAATATCGCTTGCCTTTAGACAATTTAATACTTGCACTGGACTTTGTCAGGGTGTCTTCATACAGAACATTCTTAAACTCAAAGTCTTCGGCAAGTTGCAGCACGTAGTGATCCGCTTGAGGAACACTATTCCAGAATATCTTTGCTCTGTTATCCACGTAGCTTACGCTGATAATTCGGCTAGGAGGTAACATGCCTCGAACTCTTAATCTTCTTACATCGCTGTAAGCAATGCTATCGCCGCCAGCCAGTGTTTTAACTCGCCAGTAATATTCGCCAGGAAGAAGCTTATTATTGGGCAGGGCCGTGTTGTCGGGCGCATACTCTGATGCGCTTATGATATCTGTAAATTCGAAGTCCCGAGCTAACTCTAACTGTGATAGTTCGTTTTTACTATTGTACTGCCAGGTAAACTCCGGCATGTCATTGTCCACCAGCAAATCGTTAGATGGTTGTAGCAGTGTGGCTGCTTTGGCAACCATTCCAATAACAACGCTTACCTGATGATCCAGTCCATTAAAACCTTGTCTATCGACGGCTCTCATGGCAACGAGGTAAGTGCCGTTAGTGAGGTGATCCAAAGTGACTTCTGGCTTCGATAAAAAGCTGGCATCGAGCAACTCGCCCTGGTCTGAGCCTTTATAAAGCTGATAGTAGTAGGTCGTTATGTCCTGCTGTTCCAGCCAGCTAAATGTAACGGGCAGTTGCTGAGTGCTGGTAATAATTGATTTAGGTGTTGGCGCTTTCGGTAGATCAACGACTGAAGGGCGAACCATGCCACTTTGAAAGGCCGTGCCTTGTCCTGTTTTCAGCATAACTGATTGGGTGTTATTGCTGAAGTTAACTGCTCCTTCTGTTACCTCTAACTGGGTGGCGCCTTTACTTGTCGCAAGTCTGAATGCAGTGCCTCTGACCGCAGCCACGGCGGAAGGTGTGTTTATTTCATATCGAGAGCCACGACCATTCAAAGGGGTAACATGAGTTGACAATCTGCCTTTCTGAAGTCTCATGCGAGTATCAGCCATGCCCGTTTTGCCGTATCGGGTCAGCCGGTTAAATACCAGATTTGAATTGGATGCCAGCCTGAGGATGGAGCTATCGGCAAAGCGGATCAAAACAGAGCCATCATAAGTGGTAATTTCATCACCTACTCGAAGCTCGCTATTTTTTGTAAGATTAGAGAAGTGGCTATCCAGGTGGCGCCGTAGCATCGCCCTGCCTGACACTGAGGCAGCCATTGCTGGCTCAGGCTGATGCTTAAGCCAGTCAACGGGGATTTTTAACACCGTGCCTGCTGTTAGCGTTTTGGGCTTGTCGATTTTATTGTGTCGAATAATGTCTGCCCAGCTATGAGCGCTGTTGAGAAACTCTTCCCCTATGGCCCAGATATTATCTTTAGGCCTGATGGTGTAGTGCCACTCGATGGGGGATAGTTGTGACCCTGCCCCCTGTGCTTGCACGCTGGTATTGCCTGCAAGCAGGCAATACAGTAGGCAAAAAATAAATCTGTTTGGAAAGCACAATAACTTCATAGCAAAATTAGAAAATGAAACCTTCTAAAAAACCTCTCGCTATTGGGCTACATTAATCTTTAAACAGACGTGTTAAAGGGCCTGTAACCGTTAATACATATACGCTATGCCACTTGCCACTGTATGAGTTGACTCCGTACGAGTTAGCTCGTGCAAGTTGACATACTATGAGCTGTATCGCACATGATGCGCCGCAAGGACTGTCATTCCGCGACAGTTTCCAGGCGGTAACCATGTTGATAAATTGTTTTTATGCGAAATCCATTTTCTGGTTTAATGCCAAGTTTACGTCTTAGCCGGCTGACGTGAGTATCGACTGTTCGGGTGTTCAGGTCGCTTGATACTCCCCAGACTCTCTCAAGCAAATAGTTTCTTGAAAGTAGCCGGCCGACATTCTGGAACATAAATACAGCCAGTTCGAAATCTTTGTCAGTCATCGGGACCGGCTCTCCGTTACACTGAATAGTCCGGGCGTGCATATCTATTTCGAAAGGACCTTGTGTAAACGTTTCGCTTTTGCTCTCCTCTTCAGTTGATGTTCTGCGGGAGAGTGCGCTTATTCTTGCTACTAATTCCCCAATTCGGGCGGGCTTTACAAGATAGTCATCAGCACCTGCTTCCAGCGCGGTGATAATATCTTCTTCGCTGTCTCTTTGAGTAAGAAAGATAACTGGAATTTTCCAATTAAGCTCTTTGCGAACATCTCTTAATGCTTCTGTCCCTTCCATATCTGGCAGCTGCCAGTCCATTATGAGAAGGTCATAACTATTGTGTGTGACGGCATATAGAAAAGATTGACCATTGTGGAAAAATTCACAGGTGTGTCCTTTTTCTATCAATGCGTCACTTAAGTTTCGTGCTTGTTCTACTTCGTCTTCAAGTAGTCCAATTTTCATTATCTATCCCCTGGTGCCTTCAATGGCTGATTGAGTCGTTTGCCGCCGCTTTATTATTTGGTCAATTGATTGTTAATGGTGAACGTTGTTTTTATCAACAGTAAGAAGCGGCAATATCATTATTTTTATCTTTTTGTGATTAGACAATGATTCTGCCAGAGAAAACCATTGGCGTCATTATTTAAGTTGTTCGACTTCGTTACATTAGTTATTTGATTGTTTCAGCGCAGGTGTTTCCATTTCGGTGCTTTGCGAGGCTCATGCTGGCTGTATTGATTGCTGCTCAAGGTCTCGGGTTAATTGGAACTAGAGGTTTCCCGCCGTCGTCTTGAAATGTTTTTCGGCAAGACGGGTAGTTACTACAGCCCCAAAAACTTCCTCTGGTGCTATTACGCAGCACTAATGGTGCATGACAGTTAGGGCAGGGAATAGGAGGTGAGTCGCCCGTTTTTACTGCTTTGGCTTTTTGGGTGGTATTGAGCCGCCAGGGAAGTGAGGCTTTGCACGAAGGGAATTGGCTGCAAGCCCAGAACTTTCCGTATCTTCCGGTTCTTTCGATCATTTCAGATTGGCATTTGGGGCACGATGGTGCTTGTGCCACTGTGGGTCGCAGCGAACCTCTAAGTGGCGCTGCGATGCCTGTTAACTCTTCAACTAAATGACGGATGTCTTCAGTAACCCTTTCAATAAACTCTTCAGGCTTCGTACTGGATGAGCTAATGGTATTCAGTGTGGCTTCCCAAACGGCCGTCGTATCAGGAGTGATGCAGCGTTTTGGCAGGTTGGCCGCTAGCTCCCTTCCTTTTTGAGTTGAGAGAATTTCGCGGCCGTTTTTTACGATGTACTCGCGGCGGTATAGCGTCTCAATAATGGCCGCTCGTGTTGCTTCTGTGCCCAGTCCATCATGCTCACGCAAGGTCTTTCTGATATGTGGGTCTTCAACGAACTGCGCAATATTGGTCATCGCAGAGAGCAGGGTGGCATCGTTAAAACGATCCGGCGGTGCGGTTTTATGAGCGATTATATTGACTGAATGGCAGCTTATAGTGTCACCTTCTTTGATAGAAGAGAACGGGTGGCTCTCAGAGAAGGGGGCTTCGATACCAGAATCGAACAGGGCTCCCCAGCCATTTTGGCAAACGGCGCTTGTTGCGCCAATGAATAGCTCATCGGCTATTGACAGATGAATGGTTGACTCATCTGTCACTTGCTCTGGGTAAAATTGCGCAATGTAGTTCAGGCAGATGAGTTGATATAGCTTTTGCTCCCGCTCATGAAGCGTATTGATATCAAACTGCTGCTCGGTAGGGATAATGGCGTGATGGGGGCCGGTTTTTTGGTTATTCCATGCCTGAGACTTTAACAGTGAGTTGCAGTTATGGATCGACTCGACAAGTTGTGGCGCGTTTAAGATGATTGTATTGAGTAGACTTGTTCGTTGATCAAAGTAAGGCTCGGGTAAATATCTGCTATCAGATTTAGGGTAGGTGATTAGCTTGTATTTATCATAAAGTATCTGGCAACCATCCAGTACAAACTGAGGGCTATAACCGAAGCGTTTAGCTGCCTCAATTTGTAATGTTGATAAGGAAAACGGAAGTGGTGCGGGCTTGTGACATCGCTTATCGATTATTTTGACGATTCGGCCTAAAAGCGCTTCGCTGGGTTGGTTTGCTGTATTTGTGCCCGCTGCCGTAAGTGTTCGTATCACCCTTTCTGCAATTTTTCGGTTAAGAAGCCTTCCTTGCTCATCGCAATGCATTTCTCTTGACGGGGGCGTTTGCCAGACTGCGACTATTTCCGCATTTATCTCCGCGTCTACTTCCGCATTTATGCTTTCATTACCTGTAGGTGGTTTAAAAGAGGCTTCGATGGTGAAGTGTCTTGTTGCTTCAAATTGCTCTATTTCAAGATCCCGTTTAACGATTAGACCGAGCACAGGGGTTTGTACCCGGCCGACAGAAAATACGCCTTCTCTGCCTTTGTCCCGTTCCACGAGGGTTATCGCTCTGGTTAGGTTAATACCATATAGCCAGTCGGCTCTCTGCCGACATTGTGCCGAGAGTGATAAACTGCGGAAGTCTGAGTTCAACTTCATCTGACTGAACGCAATCTTGATCGCCTGCGGCGTGAGGTTATCTATGAGTAGGCGCTTAACCTGAAGCTCTACACTGTAATACTGGAGTACCTCATCCACCATCAACTGACCTTCCCGGTCTGGGTCACCTGCGTGTATCACTTCTGTAGCCTCTTCCAGTAGTGAGCCAATAAGCCGAAAATGATCCATCGTGTTGCTGCGCGGAGAGAGTTTCCAGTTTTCAGGTGCAATGGGCAGATCAGTGAGATTCCATTTGGCATATTGCGGTTGGTAGGCTTCAGGCGCGCAGGGTTCCAGTAAGTGACCGGTGCACCAGGTAATGCGGGTCGTGTCACCACACTCGATATAACCGTGCTTTGCAACGTGTGGGGTTGGCAATGCCTGTGCAATGGCACGAGCTAAGCTGGGCTTTTCTGCTATGATTAACTGCATGGAATGTAGTTACACCAAGTCAAGAATGAGTGTGAAACAGGTCATAGAGCAAAAAGCGCGGGATATTTAGATCTTAAAATATCCCGTGTTTACGCCTAATCGAATACTATGCCAAAAAAGTGTGCTGCGGTAAAAATAATATTTGGTAGATATTCTAATGCTAAATCATTGTAGTGATAGTAGAATTTACTCATATTAACCTCCTGCTCTATATTAAGGTCTTGAGTAATGCGCGTACAAAAACTGATCGAAGAAACATTATCTGCCTCATTTGAAGTGGTTCACCTGGACGTCTTAAATGAAAGTCATATGCATAGTGTGCCACCGAATTCAGAGACTCACTTTAAAGTTATTCTGGTTAGCCCTGACTTTAATGACATAAGAAAGGTTGCAAGGCATCAGCAGGTATACAAGGCGTTGGATAGTGCGATGAAAAGTGGCGTTCATGCGCTGGCACTGCACATATACAACGAAGCTGAGTGGCAGGAAAAAAATGAGGTTCCAGCCTCTCCAAATTGCATGGGCGGTTCGAAAGGGGATGGCACTAAAGGAGAAGGCTTATGAGTCAGTTTTTTCAAATACACCCGGATAACCCGCAGCATCGCTTAATTGTTCAAGCGGTTGATATCGTAAAGTCTGGTGGTGTTATCGCTTACCCGACTGATTCAGCTTATGCGCTTGGTTGTCATATCGGAGATAAAGCGGCAGTTGATCGAATCAGGCGTATTCGCCGGTTAGATGACAAGCATAATTTTACCTTGGTTTGCCGTGACCTCTCTGAGCTGGGGGTATATGCAAAAGTCAGCAATAGCAGTTATCGCTTACTTAAAAATAATACCCCAGGAGCTTATACGTTTATTTTGCCCGCCAGTGCAGAAGTACCCAGGCGGCTTATGCATCCTAAAAGGCGTGAAATTGGCATGCGAGTGCCTGAGAACAATATCGCCTTGGCGCTTCTGGAGGAACTCAATGAACCTTTGATGAGCACCACCTTAATCTTGCCTGGTGATGATATGCCTATGACCGACCCTTACGAGATCAGGAGTATGCTAGAGCACGAGGTTGATTTGGTTATTGATGGCGGTTTTTGCGGTTTTGAACCAACGACTGTCGTTAATATGATTGATGATGTCCCTCAGCTTATTCGTGAAGGGAAGGGGGATCCAGAGCCGTTTAGAGAGTAGTTGGTTTGTAGCCACATTATCCCGTATTTCGTGCAATATTACCCATTTAGTACGAACCGGAACTGCTCGTCGTTTTGGGTGTCTTCAGCCAGCCCGTCAATATTCTGCGTGTTAACGGTATTGGCTTTGAGTGCATCATAGCGGTGGGCAATGTCGGACAGACCATTATTATCGGGTGTCGCGCTGACCAGGCTTGAGAAAACGTTATTGTCTACGCCATAAGCATTGGCTACCTTTACGACGTTGTCGACGTAATCGAGTGTAGGTTGGTTAGTGCTCAATCGGCTAAAGGCTTCGTGAAATGCTTTGTTGTTAGTAAGGTCTTTGTTCATCTGCTCCATTGCGCCGGGAATGCCATTGCCTTTTGTCTGAAAATTGCCAAATAAATCCCGGGTTACCTCTAGTTTCATTTCCGGGTTCATCCCGACTTCGGCAAGTTTGTTCCTGAGTGTCTCTTTTACAAAGGCAGCATCTTTCCCCACGATATCTTTATACTCATTGACAAATATCTTTTTGGGGGCTGGCGCAAGCCCGCCTCGGAGCTGCAGTTCTACAGCATCTGCGGACAGTATATCGTTGCCTGGGGCTTGGTTTGCGTCACTCTTCTCCGGGTTCAGCAGAGTTGACCGGGAGAGATCTTGAGGTATTTGATACGCAATTTCATTGCTGATCAGTGACATAGTTTTGGCCTCCATACGTATATTTCAATTGCTAAGTGTGAAATAAGCAAAAGTGAGGCCAAAAAACTGGCTTTAGATATTACGGGTGATTAAACCTGTATATATTGGCCCAAATAAATGGCGTGCAGATTGTTAAAGAATGTAACTTTGAGTGACCTGTGTCTCAGTTTTATTTTTCTATGGGGTATATCCTTGTACGAAAAATATACTAATAAAAAACAAAATCCATAGGGAATACCTCATGAAACGCCGAACTGCTTGCGCTGGAGTAACTGTTGCATTACTTGTAGCGCATCCCGCATTTGCACAAATGAAATCCCTTGATGACGCTACAATGGGCAGCGTTACAGGGCAGTCAGGAATATCTATTGAGTTAGAAGCTAAGGTTAATATTGGTGAAATCGCCTATAAGGATGGTGGTTTTCTTCTCGTCAAGGACTTGTTTCTGGGCGGTGTTGGTGGAACAGCCTTAGATAACATCTTGGCAACCGTCGACGTTGCAAGCGATGGAGAAATACTTCATCACGGTTTTTCCAGAGTGGCTGAATGGGCTGACCAAGGTTTAGTAAGCAGCTCGAATGCAGATGTTGCTGATGCGATCGCTAAATATGACCAAGGTAGCGGGCAATTCGGAAAGGCATTTAATGACGGAGACCTGGTTATTCATGTCGATGCGACCAACCCAGGCATGTTAGCCTCAAATACCTCCAGCCAGAATATTGATGCTTATACAAACTCAACCGACTTTGAATTAATCGTAGGTTCTGTTGAGTATGCCAAAAGCACATATGCCCCGGGAAGTAATGCACCTTCGGGGTCGTCAATGTTTTCGGATATAAGCATGCAAGGTCATATAGGTCCGGCGGATATTGTTATAAGAAATGGAACAAACACTTTCTCAGACAATGCCAGTGGCAACCTCTCGGTATCTGATTCAAAAATGGAAATAGATGCATATTTTCGCGTTGATGACTTAGATATGGATTGGGATAACGGTAACTTGATTGTGCTGTTCAATTTTGCCGGGTTGAAGCTGCGTGATTTAAAAATTCACAACACACGGGGTATGGACTCTGTCGGTAGCTTTGGCTTTGCTAGCGCCTCTGCAACATTAGCTGCAGGCACTAATAATGTGACAGGTGTCTCTGGGTTAGCGATTACTGATGTGGACTTGAGAATGGATTTGGACATGCCTCATGTTCAATTTGGAAGTCGCCCCAGCATTGGCGAAGTATACTTCACTGACTTTGTCATACAAGCTGATATGCTTGTATACGGGCACTAACTGAGTCCTCAGCAAAGTGCGATGCTAAAAAACAGTTTCGCACTTTGTACTTTGACCTATCATAACCAAAATCACCAGAGCTTAACGATTAACTCATTAGATAAGCCCTTCTTTTCAGCCGCATCAGCGTCTGTTTTGCGTATGTAATGCGATTCTGAGCAACACCTGACTCACATATAAATACCCAATCTTCGAATACCTCACTCTCTATTGCTGCGTTTCCTTAACTTCAGGAAGGGGGGCAAGAGCGAGTCAGTTCTAGCGTTAAAGGCGATGGGTGTTTGTAACTTATTAGAATAATAGAGATTCCTATAGGTCATTATCATCTAATAATGACGTATCCTGACCGCTATACTCAGTGAGTAAGCATGATAAAAATACAAATCGTTTGTTATTGCAATGCACTTTGTGGGGGTAGTTATGATGGTGCGAGTGAATGAGCCAGAAAAGGGCTGGTTTCGGTGTGACCGTTTTGTACAAGCGGGTCGCCAGTGGTATTACATGACCCGGGAGGGCTCTCAAATAGGGCCATTTAACAGCAAAAGTGAAGCTGAGAGTGATCTATACTGGTATGCTCACTGCGCTCAAAAAGGGACGTTCTGTGCAAATGGAACAATGGCCCGAGAGCTATGCAGAGCAAGGAATTGGTAAAGCTGTTTATATTGGTTGGTTGTGGCGAAGATATAGCGGGAAGCTCCAAACGATGGCGTGCTACCCTAAACAGTGTTGATGTCATACGTTTGACATAATGTTGTTCAAGGTAGCTAGGTAGCTATTTATTCTAAGCGTTTCATTTATTCTGCGATCATCGTTTAGTTTACGAGAGCTTACTCAATTGGATAGCTGGGCTTGTCTTTCCCCTCGCTTTCCCAATTTACCCAGAGCTTTTTGTCGCTCCCCAATTCTAAAGTAACGTAGTTGCGCTGCCTTATGTATTTATCGGACGAGAACGGCGTGAGCATTGATATTCTGATGTTGCGACCTTCATCTAAATACTCGCACCGGTCATTAGTGACGGCCATGATTCCTATCCACTGTAGCCGACTGGGAGCAGGGTGGACAATGCCGGAAGAAACAACTTGGTGAATCTTGCATTGTCTAGCCGTATCATTGATAACACCAATACAGCCAAGATGAACATCACCAGACAGGATAACGGTTTTACTATCCGGGTTTATTGAACGTCTTCTTTGGGCGTTTTCTAATAGGCGGTGAATTAGGCGCGCTCTTTCCCCCTGATGTTCTTTAGAGCGCCAATGGTCTTTAAGGTCGTCAGTGAGCTCCTCTTCCCAAGGGGTCTGATCAAATACACTTTCAGAAAACGAAAAGTCACGGTAAACAACCGGCACTGCTGACATCACCAGTAAATGGCCATCACCATCCAGGTTACTCAAATATTCGTTGACCAGTGGCCATTGAGTATCGTTTCCCATTACCTGATTCAGTGTTCGTTCGGTTCGGTTATCCAGCCCCAGTATGTTGTAATTATTGAACTTAAGCGCAAACGCATAATGTTGGGCATCTGAGTCAAGCAGGGATTTGTTGTGCTTTGAGCGAATTTGAAATAGCTCGAAGTACTTCTTAGCTGTTTTAAATATCTGCTGGAACACCTCACAGTTCTGAAGCTTATCAGGAAAACTTCCCCAGCCATCAAAAATATCGTGATCATCCCACATCATGACAGACGGCGCTGATGCAAGCATGAAACTCATAGATTCACTCGCCCAGCGCTCTTGATAGATGCGGTCATAAAAACGGTCTATTTGATCGCACATTGTTTTAGTGGCCTTGCGCGATATTTTATCTTTGTGATTTAACGCATTCCATTTTTTTAACTCGGGTATGGTGCTCCAAATATCATCGGCATATAACTGGTCACCCCCCATTAAAATAAGAGAGACAGGCTTATGGGCATGCTGCTTTGTCATTTTGTCCCAAAGTCGAAATGGAGCCTGGGATTTATGCATGAGATCCATCGATGAAAACCCATTGCAAGAGGTGTAAGCAATATTGGGGGTATCACTGCTACCAGGGTAAACAAATGTCCACTGATCTCTATTGTTTTGGCATTTCGCAGTCGTATTATCCAGCTTAACCTTGTACGTAAATTCCTGAGCGTGAGGCGTTGGGCTTACTGAACATTCGGCACGCCAGACGCTAGAAGAAGGCGTTTCACCTACCTTAAGACAGCTAATGGTTTCATTATTTAATACGAGTTGCGCCTGTTGCACGCTTTTGTCAGTAGAAAAACAAACGGTATAGATTGATCCAGATTCAAACCCTAGAACAGGGCCAACTTTTAGCTTCATCACGATTCCCTATGTTTATTTCAATTGGCTAAAAGGTAGTTGTAGCAGGAAATAAGCGTTTTGGCTTCTATAATTAACATAGATATTCTGATAAGTGAGTAGCGGAATACATAACCGGCAAGATATGAGTCTTAATTGTGAGTGAAGCGTGAAGTAACTATGGAAAAGCGGACAAATGATATCTTCAATCTTCACAGGTTTGTGCAAGCGCAAGAAAGTTGCTACGAGAGAGTGAAAGAAGAGCTGACAAAAGGAAAAAAGCAAACCCATTGGATGTGGTATATCTTCCCCCAAATTGATGGTTTGGCTCGAAGCGCCACTTCAAAGCAATATGCCATAACGTCACTCGCTGAAGCCGACGCTTATCTAAAAGAGTCTGTATTGGGTAGCAGGCTTATAGAGTCTACCCGGCTAGTGTTAAATATTGAGGGTGGTGATATAGAGGAAATTTTTGGGTATCCGGATTATTTGAAATTTCAATCATCAATGACGCTATTTTCACAGGTTGAAGGTGCTTCAGGCATATTTGAGGACGCTATAGACAAGTTTTATAGAGGAAAGTTTGATAACACTACTTTAGTTCGCTTGGATCGACTGTAAGAGTGAAGCAACAACGATATGCTTACTTTTTGCATTGCTTCACTCTCGTTAAATTTAATTTGCATCTACATTTATCGAGCCAGGAGCGCTAGGTGCTGGACTGTCTTGTATTGCTGTAACAGACACGTTACTGAAAACACCTCGTACAGTTGTCCCATCAGGCGCGTTAAAATACCATGTGCCATTGCTGGTTGCTGTACTAAAATAGCCTTCGATCCCTTCAGAAGTCACAAATTTGCTGGACTCAACAGTTCCGTGGCGAATCCATTGAGATGCGTTAAAGGTTGCGTTGATCAGTGAAATGGAAAAAGAATTTTCCCAGAAATTTAATTCGTCATTAACTGCGAGCCCATTGAAGTCGGCACTGGAGTTATTTTGATCGAAGTTCTTGTTGCCAATAGATAAAGATATACTTTTAGCATTGGTTGAAAAGTTAAATTCACCCAACAGTTCGCCGATCGAACGGGTGCTTACCTCCAGCCCTTTTGTGTCGATAGTGTACTCAAGGGACATGGTTTGAGAACCGTTACCTAACGGCTGGCCTGAACTGTCAAATGACTCACCTGTGCCAGTGAATTTAAAATTGAGTAATTTAGAGTCTGTTATTTGAGTGTTTGTGTTCATCGTTCCTCCTGAAAAATGAAGTCCACTACAATTAAGACATGTTTGATGCCGAATCTTAAATTACAGCATGTAGCGAGAATAATTAGAAATGCCTTATCGTTACTAGCCTTATCAGTATAGCGATCTATTCTAAAATACTATAGAAAAATAAGCGGAGTTATTGAAAAACGCATTCTAGGAAGTTTTTGCTACCACTCGTTAAATAAAATGGTGCCTCTAGAAGGGTAAAATCCAAATCTGGAAATCGGTAACTGTCAGATCAAGCCTGAACTACTACAGATTAAAATATGGGGGAGCCTACTTTCTTTAAACTATTCTGCATTATAGGTTTGTAGAGTATACCTTCACGTCTGAAGCACGGAACTCAATTAATCCCACAATTTCTTCTGGAGGGCTTTCCACATCTAGTAAAATGATGCTGTCTCCAACTGCTATTGAAAGGCAGCCGTTTTTTTCTAGTTTTATAACTTTTCCGGCAACTACAAGCATATCCTTTTCGATCGCTATTGTTGGTTTATTCTTTGTCGTCGTAGATATATTTTCTCCCCAAAGAAGATCATCATCAATTTCTATCTCGACATCATACATTGCGCCTGGCGTTGGGATTTCACCTGCCCATATCGCAGAGCCGCGGCCATAGTCCGAAAGAAAATCAATATGAATCTCATCTCCTTGATTGTTCGTTTTTTCGATCTTTATCTTCATAATCAATTTTTAGGTAAGGGTACACGGATAACTGTATTGTCTACATTCATTACATTATTAACAGGGTCATGAGTCCATGTCTCTTCATGATAATGATGCTTTGTTGGCTTGCTATTCATCTCATGGGCACCGTAGCGGATACTACGCTTTCTATCATTCGAAACTATTCGATTAGGGTCTATTTCACCTGTTCGTGGGTGCCTGTTATTGTAAGGGGCTGGACCTAAGAATTCATCCCACTTGTCTGTCGCATTTTTTGAGTTAAGAGGTTTGTTTGCGTACAATTCTTCGTGGTATCCGGGCTCAGGTACTCTTTGTACAATTTCTTCTTTGTTAGCGCTATTAATTTTTGTATGACTGACTGAGCTATTTTTTAATGCCTGAGCTTTGGCTGCGGCGGCTTTGTCTTCAAGGTCTTTAGCTGCACCAAGAACCTTGTCACGATTTTGAGGCGAAAGTTGATCTACCCCTCGAGTAAGCTGTTCACGCTGAGCTAAAACATTACTGGAGTTCTTTACAAGTGATACAGAGGCTCTTGATTGATTGACTTTTTCTAAAGCTGCCGCTGCCTGCCGTTTCTGCTCCGTTTCTAGTTTTATTTTGTTCTGCTGCCGTAGTTCATTTTGACGAGCAATATTCCTTTCTTCTTGCTGCCTTGTGCGCTCAATGTTTTTTCTCTTTTCCTCGGCTTCACGGGCTATACGCTCTTTACTTTCGATGGCCAGTCTATCAAGGCGGGCTTTTTGGCTGAGTTCAGCTTCAAGCCGTTTAGCTCTTATAGCTTCTTCGTGAACCCGCTTGTTAAATTCTTCCCTTGCAATTCGAGATCGCTCAGCTTCGGCTGCCTGTCTAGCAGCTTCTCGCTGTTGTTGTTCTGCCATGCGGTCCGCAATTAACTTTTGCTCTTGTTGCAATGCATCTTGCCTGGCTCGTTCTGCGGCTTCTCGTTCAATACGCTTAGACGCATCCAGAAAGTCATCCTTCATGCGAGAAGGAACACTTTGTGCATTCGTCAATGAAGGAAGAAGTATCAATAGTGACAGGATGGTAATAAGTGTTTTATTTCTCATCGTTTCTATTTTCCTCCCTTCACTGCATTTCTAAATACCAATCCAGAAATAAACCCTAGCCCTGCACCATAGGGTGCCATCTCACTCACATTTTTCATGCGGGCCTCTAAGGTCAATTCAGGCGCGGATGTGCCAAGAGTCCATATCCCTGTTTCAATACCTTCGAGCATACCATCGGAAATAGCCACTCCCAGCGTTCCTTTCGCTATGTTTTTTCTTGTGTATTTTCTAAATGCTCTTTGCCCTGCTAGGCGAACGGCTGAGGGAGTGACCAGTGCAAACCATTGTGAATCGATATATAGATCTTGATAGCGTTGCTGTGCAATGGCTTTGCGCTGCTCTGATTCCCAAGTGCACTTATCAAAATCCACATAATCAAATCGTTTCAGAGATCTTTTATCGAATTTTCGATCATCAATAAAGCTAAATCCTAATTCGATAAATCCGGAAAGAGTATTTCCCCCTAAAGCCAATATGTTTTTCCCGGCACATTCGGTGGCTTCGCTAGCCCCGAATGTAACTGCATCGCCAATTCCCCAAGCAGTTGCTTCAGCTTTAGTAACATCATAAAAACTGGGATGATTTTCGTTAAAGAAATATGAAGATTTATATATCTTTACTTCACCATTCCGTTCAATACCAACTTTTAGAGGTTTTTTATAACCAGCGGAAAGGGAAAAGCCATGCTTGATTAGTTCTCCATACAAGTCTGAAATACCATAAATAGGTACATCATTTAAAAGTACCAACATATCTCCATTTTGATATGGCATGGAGGCACCTCCGATGCTTAAACTAGCAACATTTTGGAGCATCACTCCTTGTGATAGTGAACCGTTAACATCGTAAGGAGATGCGCCAAGTGAGAACGGAATCTGATTTTCAGTCCAAAGGTTTTCAAAGCGTTCTTGCCTATCAATAACCTGAGATAAGACTTTTGCACGGTTGGACGCTTCTTCTCTTGCAGAAGCATCATCAATGTCGGCGTCTGGCCTGAATGTAACAAGATTGGGGTGTTCTGCGTAAAAAAACCACTTGGTAGGTTCTTGTATCGACTGCTTGGCTCTGGCGAATGACACCTTCGATGTAACTTTTTCATCGCATATACCTTGAAACTCAGCAACAGAATCGAACGAGAACGCTCCGCGTGGTATACATTGAACGGAATCGATCCATAGATTTTGGCTTGCGTTACTTTTGATAAGTACTAAATGATCATTTTGAGAATTTGTATCAGATGCCAGCATTTCATTGAGTTGATTTGTAACCCTGTTGAATTTCGCCAGGTTACTATTTTGCATGTGAACCCAGAGTTCAGGCTCGGTATCGATGAATTTTTTATTAAAAGTTTTGCATTCCCCAATATCAAAATGATACCAGCCATTGACTTGAACCAGTCCGTTCTCAGTAGCATGTTGCAAAATGGACTGTGCTTTATAGGGCGCAAAGTTACAGACTTCGAGGGAAGCGTATTTTAAAGTAGATAAACGAGCATATTTACCAATTAGTCGAGGCAAATAATCTCTTTTATGAGCGCTATAATCGAACCACGTTTTCCAGTGGTTCTCCATCAGGGTTGCTTTGACGTGGGAGCAGGTGGTTTTCCCTTTGATTATTTTCCAGTCCTTAAAAGCATTGCTTTCACATGCCAAGACGACGGCATTTCTATAATCTATTAACTCACTCAGTCTTTCGATTGAATACTCATGAAGACCCTGAGACAAAGAGTACATAGCATGAATAACCAATCCGGGAATATCTTCGCTGCTAACGGTGTCGACATCATTGATGTATCTATAAATCCATCGATTGGCCGGGTATCTTGCAACAGACGGGTGAATAAGATGATAGTCGAGAGAGAGGGTATAAAGGTGGCTTTCTAATGAGCTTAAACCATCTGATAGTTGGGCTTTGTCGAGAAGAGCGTCTAGAAATGATGCTTTCTCAGACCAGTCGGAAACCACTTTTTGGAAGCCTTTATCGGCGGTTCTAATATGAAGTGTCTCGACTGTATCTAAGTATGGTATAAGCCATTCATGAGAGGCGGCTGTACTTTCAAATAGACGCTGGAGCTTCTTGGCCTTTGTAATATGATAATTTGCCAAGAAGAAGAGTGATATGCTGAAAAAAAAGAAAAATAGTCCGACTTTCTTCCACATTTCATATGCTCCGTGGCTTATAGCCTCATATAATCACTAATTAGTGTTTTTCAGCATGCATGTATTCAATCCTACATTATCAAAGTTTCCTTGGCTACTATCGAAAATTTGGCGTTGTGGTAGGGGCAACTGGCGTTGTGATAGGGCAAGGGGGCAAGCTTTTTAGCAGTTGATGGAATTGTTGTCGGTGAATTATTTATTTTTGCTTGATAAGCAATGGACTTAAAGCTTAGGGGGGATTAGAGATTTGGTCGATAGTGGATGCGACACACTTGTGAAACTTGTTGTTTTTTTAGTTGTAATTACTTAAGTATCAGCTAGTTAGAACTTATAAATGGTGCCCCGGAGAGGATTCGAACCTCTGACCTGCCCCTTAGGAGGGGGCCGCGCTATCCAGCTGTGCCACCGGGGCCCTAAAGAACGCGTATCATATCGTTCTGTCTTCTATTTCTCAAGGACTTAGCGAACCTTATTTAGCGGTGTTCACTATTAATTTCTCATTTTCCTACTATGTTTTAAATCCAGTACTTTCTATTAGTACTAAGCTATGATATCTATATAGTTATATAGAAAACTTACAAGAGGTTAATATGCTAAAACAGCTATCAGATATTGTGGCGGAAGCGAAAGTGGGTGAACGTTGTTTGACGATTGAAGAGTCGTTAAAGCTCATTGGTGAGTGTGATAAGCCGTTATTGATTGATGTTAGAGAGCCTGCTGAATACAACCTGGACTCAGTGGAAGGCTTTATCAATATTCCTCGCGGTGTCTTAGAGATGAAAATGCCCGAGCTTTGTGACGATGCTGATCGCTGTATTCTGTTGCACTGCGGAACCGGGGGGAGGGCAGCCCTCTCTGCCAAAGCGCTCAGGAATATGGGGTATAAGAATGTTCACCTGATTAGCGCGTCGTTTGAAGATATTAAAAAGCAATTTCATCACTAATTATGGCAGGGAGCAGTATGACAAAGCCCGTGTTGGTGTCTCACTTTTCTGATGTGTTGTGTGTTTGGGCGTATGTTGCTCAAATCAGGCTGGATGAGTTACGAGAGCAGTTTGGTGAAGACGTAGTTATTAAGCACCACTTTATTCCGCTGTTTGGGTGCACAGAAAACCGGATTGGGGATGGCTGGAAAGATCGAGGTGGATTCGATGGCTTCTCAGACCATGTACTGCATGTGTGTGAAGAATTTCCTCATGTGCAGGTTAATCGTGATGTATGGAAAAACTGTCGACCTAAGTCTTCTGCATCGACCCACTGCTTTATAAAGGCGGTTCAGCTACTTGAGGAAGAGGGGGTTGTGAGCTGCAAGCCAGAACAAAGCCTCAATGGGCGAACACTGGTTGAAGAGTTTGTTTGGCAAGTCAGGCTTGCTTTTTTTCGTGACGCCCAAGATATATCGAATTATGATGTGCTAACGACCATCGCCAAGTCATTAGGGCTTTCGTTGACAGCGATTAATGAACGGCTTAAGCGTGGTGAAGCTATCGCTGCATTATGTCGTGACGCTGAGCTGAAAGAGCTTTATAGAATTGAAGGTAGCCCTACCTATTATTTGAATGAGGGACGCCAAAAATTGTATGGCAATGTAGGTTACCGAATTCTTGAGGCTAATATACTTGAGTTGATGCAAAATGAGACCGGTGACTTGGCTTCATGGTGTTGAACTAACTCAATTTCTGGTAGTCTCACAGCATACTAAATAGAAACGGAATAACAATAAGGTTAGCTATGCTTGATACTCGTCCTATGCTGCTGTTGTCTGACTTTCCTGAGATCAGAAGAGCGGAGCTTCACACCCTTCAAGTAAACCTGGGTTATAAATGTAACTTAAGCTGTACTCATTGCCATGTCGCGGCAGGCCCTAACCGCACAGAAATGATGGATCGAAAGACAGTTGATACCTTTCTGCAGTTTATTGATTTGCAGAATATCAAGACCTTAGACCTCACGGGTGGGGCACCGGAAATGAATCCTGAGTTTCGTTATCTGGTGACCGAAGCGCGAAAACGAAATGTTACGGTAATAGATCGCTGTAACCTCACTATACTGCTTGAGCCAGGGTATGAGGATATGGCAGACTTTCTGGCAGCCAACCAAGTCGAAGTTGTCGCGTCTATGCCCTGCTACAACGAAGAGAATGTCGATAAACAGCGAGGCAAAGGAGTTTATGATGGCAGCATTGATGCGCTGAAAATGCTTAATCAAAAAGGCTACGGTGTTAATGGGAGTGAGCTGGTGCTCAACCTTGTTTATAATCCCGGCGGTCCTTTTCTTCCCCCTCCACAAGAACAGCTAGAGCTCGACTATAAGCGAGAGTTGTATGATCGTTTTGGTATTGAGTTTAATCAGCTGTTTTCTATCACCAATATGCCGATTAGCCGATTTGGCAGTGTGTTGCTCTCTAAGGGGGAGTTTAATAACTACATGGATCTTCTGAAAGGGGCGTACTCAGAGCATAATCTTGAGTCGGTGATGTGCCGTAATCTAATTAGTATTGATTGGCAAGGGTATGTGTATGATTGTGATTTTAATCAGATGCTTGAGATGCCACTGGTTCATCGCGGTCAGCAAATAGCCTCTGATCGAACTCATTTGTCAGAGTTGCTGGAGAAGAATATAGAAGGCCACCCTATTGTTGTTGCTAACCATTGTTATGGTTGCACCGCCGGTCAGGGAAGCAGTTGTGGCGGGGCATTGGAGTAACTAAAAATGCCTATGCCAATCAGTGTCATTATCCCTACCTTGAATGAAGAGAAAACAATCAAAAAGTCCCTCAAAGCCTTGCAACTAATGAGGCTTTACGGCGCTGAAATTATCGTTTCAGATGGTGGCAGCACCGATAATACCAAGACTGAATGCGGTAACTTGGTCGACCGCTGGGTGGACTCAGCAAAAGGACGGGCGACTCAAATGAATAGTGGCGCTGAGGTGGCGCGTTATTCGGCGATGTTATTTCTGCATGCAGACACCGTGCTGCCTAACAACAGTGTAAATTTGCTCAAAGTGTTTATTGAGTCGACCAGTATCTGGGGGCGATTTGATGTTCGTTTGTCAGGCGATAAAAAGATGTTCCGTGTGATTGAGCTTATGATGAATTGGCGTTCGAAGCTCACGGGTATCGCCACGGGCGACCAAGCCATTTTTGTTCGTAAGACTTACTTTGAGCGAGTGGGGCGCTTCCCCGAACAGCCGCTAATGGAAGATGTTGCGTTGACCGCAAAGCTTAAGAAAATTAGTAGGCCATACTGCATTAAAACACCGGTAGTGACAGATAGTCGCCGCTGGGAAAAACATGGCGTCTGGAAAACTATTTTCTTGATGTGGTCGCTACGTTTTAAATACATGTTGGGTGTTGATGCCCAAAAACTTCACCGTCAATATTATCCTTAAGCGCACCTGTTAGTAATTTTCTAACATTATAGGGTGCGCAAACACACCCTATAAATTAGAGCCATTTGGCTTAAGTGCGTGCCATACATCCTTAAACGGATATCTATCTTCTATGACTCACACACTATTAATCCAGTTTGCCAAATGGCCCCGGCTAGGACAGGTCAAAACACGCCTCGCTAAAAGGCTGGGTGAGCAGGCTGCTTATGACGCCCATATAGAGCTGACCCAAACCGTTATGCGAAATCTTACATCATCAGGCGTGGGGAGTGTTGAGTTATGGTTCGACCAGTCACGAGCGGATAATGCTGATAGCCTGGTATTAAAGAGGCGTTGTCAGGAGATGTCTATCCCCGTTTTATTTCAAAAAGGGGAAAACCTGGGTGAGCGGATGTTTCACGGGCTATCGAGAGGTTTAGAAAATTTTGGCAGTGTAATCATCGTGGGGAGCGACTGCCCAACGGTCAATAAAGCCTATTTAGAAAAGGCGGCTAAAGCGTTACAGACAAATGACTTGGTGCTTGGCCCAGCGGAAGATGGAGGCTACGTGCTGATTGGTGCGCGCAAAGTACAACCGTCTTTGCTTGATGGTATTAAGTGGGGGGAAGGGGACGTGCTTCAATCTACCATTAATAATGCGAAACGTCTCGGCTTAAGCTGCCAACTGTTAGAGACAACATGGGATGTAGATGAGTATGAGGATTATTTGCGGTGGAAGAAGTGACAAGTATACGCATGTAGCGTATATTT
The DNA here is from genome assembly GCF_023650515.1 of Alkalimarinus coralli. NCBI lineage: Bacteria > Pseudomonadati > Pseudomonadota > Gammaproteobacteria > Alteromonadales > Alteromonadaceae > Alkalimarinus > Alkalimarinus coralli. Next base: position 2,273,599 of record NZ_CP096016.1, on the reverse strand, counting down.
ATTATCAATAACTCAACATTCGGCAAGGATGGCTGAAATAGATGAAGGCAGTATTTATAGAGTTACCGCCATTTGAGCGGAATAGAGGGCACTATTTAGATGACAATGCTTACCGTAATTTTCAAAATGAGATACTGAAAAATCCTACATCTGGTGATTTAATAAAAGGGACTTGCGGACTGCGAAAAGTGCGTTATAAGGATGAACGTAGACGAAAAGGAAAGCGTGGTGGTGTTAGGGTTATCTACTATTGGTGGAAAGAAGGATCACAGTTTTGGCTTTTTACCATTTACGACAAAGATGAAGTTACAGACCTTACCAAAGCTGAGCTGAAGTTATTGGCAGACTTGTTGAAGCTTGAAATTAAAGCGAGAAGCTTATTATGAAACGTAATTTATTCGAAGAATTAAGTGAAGGGTTCCAGTCTTTAAAGGATGATAGAGAAGGGAAAACTACCCTAAAACAGCACTTGGTGATGGCGACAGAAACGCCTGAGGTGACTAGCGAGGAGCTAATCAGTTTAAGGGAAAGGTTGCACTTATCACAGGCTGTTTTTGCTGATTTTTTAAGAATCAATAAAAGAACATTAGAAAATTGGGAGCAAGGCCGAGTTAAACCAAACTCACAGGCAGCTCTGCTTATCAAAATGGTTGAAAAATACCCAGACACCATTCAACGGTTAGGTACTATCTGATCGCCATTTGGCCGATAGGGTAAAAGGTTAACTTTTACCCTTCCCCTATTTACCCCTTAACTAAATAAACCGAGTATTCATTTTCTATATTTTGCCCTTCTGCAAACTTAACCAAATGCTTTTTGGCTAAAGCGGTGGCCACCGCTTTGCTATGGTGGTTGAGTACTTTGGATAGTGTCCAGTCAGGGGTTCCCAACAGATCGATTACCGAATCAAGCACGGCTTGTTGTGCATTGTTGCTGAACCATGATTGACGACACCCATCTACAGAGTAGAAGTAATCATCATTGATTAAGCTGGCCCAGTAATCACTGTATTTGTCAGCCAGTATGGTAGCCCTAAGTGCTCGTATATTGGCTGATGTGGCTCTTAATGCCTGTTTTTTGACGAGTGCCTGGATATCGCTTGTCGCACTATCTGGCGATGTTTCTAGCTTAATATTCAATATGCCATTTTTACTTAAGCTACTTTGAATGAGTTTAATAAAGGTACTATCGAGCACCTTAGAATCGCCACTAATGGAAGCAAAGTGAATTTCATTGCCGTCTTGCAGGAACCGTTTTGCTAATGATGGAGGCCAAAATGCAATATTCGTTAGCTGCTCTTCTTGTGCTTTTAAGTGACTTTCCGCGAGATTCTCAAGGCTGTTTTCTACAGCAAGTACATCAACATCAGTAAAGTATCGGGCGTACTCGAACGCCTTCTGAGCTGCGTCGGTGCCCGCAACCAAAAGCAATAGCTTCTCTGGCAGGCTTTCGGCAGACAGGTCAAAGCTCTGAATCAAATCTTTTTTTAATGATTGCTCATTAAACAATGCAAGGTTATTCCAGCGGGGAAATGGTGCGGGCAAATCCTCTTTTGCTATTAAAAGCTCATCCTGTTTTTCCGGAAACTGCTGCTTAAAAGACTCCCGTTCAGCGCGCCTGTAGAGCGATGAAGCCATGAGTGGAGCGAGTGCTATGGGCCACTCTGATAACGATAATGCAGTTAGGTTGACTGCATAACTTTGTGAAAAGAAGGCTTGATACATGCCCACGACAATCAATGCACCGGCAACATCATCAATGCACCAGTGGCTCTGAAGCGTTTTAGTTAAAATCTGGTCGAAATGTTGGGCGTGAGTCGTTTCTACTTCGTCAACAATAAGCGCATAGTTGCTTCGTTCTGCATAAACGCCAATGGCTACCGTGAGCTGCTGAAGTTCATCTCGAAGGTGGCGTGTTTCCACTGCTTCAAACAGAATGCTTTGCCGAAGCAGGGTAACAAACTCCTCAACAAACGGGTTGGGCAGATTACATTTTAACAATGCATGCAAAATGAGAGGGTCGCTAGCGACCGATATTAAATCAATCGGTGCATTGGGGTTTTCAAGATCGTACTTTTTATTAATAAGTGCCGCTGCAAAATGGCTTAAACGCTCATGAGGCAAGTCATCCTGTTCAAACAAATTGAGCAGATCGTTTTCCAGTGCGGCCTCATACCGTTCAATCTTGATGTGTTCACAGCAACTGAGCATGCCCTGCAAGATTGTTTTATTATTGTGGCCATAGTTTACAAGGGTTCGGTAGTGTAGATAAGCAATATCAAAATGACGTAACGCTTGTTGAGCGCGAGCTATGCCCAAAAAGGCGTTAACATAGCTTTTGTCAATTGACAGTGATGCGTTAAAAAGCTCTAGCGCCTTTTCAGGTTCGTCTGCTACAAGATACAGGTAGCCGGTATTGGTTAAATATTGCGTATTTTCAGGGGCGCGATCAATACAGGTATTAAAAAGGGCTTTGGCCGATAGGATATTGCCTCGATCCAGCTCAATACGCCCCAGCAAGTTCATGGCAGGGGTGTTAGACGGATCATAACTAATGACTTGTGTCACCAATTCAAATGCACTGTTCAGTGAAGACTGCCTTTCTGAAGCCGGTGTCGCTACATTATTGGCGATCTGGTAAAGATCGTTTGCATGGATAAGCAAGCGAGCGGTATCTGCACGCTCACCTTGTGAAAGTTCATTTACTGATGGCTGAAGATTAGGTGTCGTTGAATTCATTATAGGCAAGCCTCTTCCGCTTTTGTATTTGAAAGGGGAGTATGCGAAGGGTATGCCAAAGTGACGATAGGTTAATCAATAATATTCAATACTCTCTTTAAATACGAGAGCTATCAACGTCTGTAGCTGAATCGGAGGGGCTACTCAATTGTTTAGTTACAGAAACTTCATCTATAAAATAAACTGTTCCCTGTTGTGTTCAAGTTTCTCTACTGAGACGTTACTTTTACCTGTAACTAACGCCCTTTTTCACACATCAAAAATATACTCGAGCATAGGTCTGGATATTGCTGGCCCAACTGATAGCAGCCTTCCAGATATTCTTTAGAAATAATGTCCGTGGCTAAAAGCTTGTCCCATTGAAAATTTGCCAGAGCCTTAAAGAATATACCTGACCGATATACGACATTTAAACCTGCGGCGGTTGCATCTCTTTCAAGCGTATCGAGGCTATATGTAACTCTATGCCCATGTTCGCGTTCTTGAGGAGTTACAGAGGCGTTATGACTTATTAGTCCCATTTTAACGGCTATTTGGCGTGAGGGCGCATTCGCGTTAGGACAAACAAGAAAGAGTCGACCGCCCTCGGCTAGCCATTCATCATTTATTCGCTTAAGAACTAAAATAGGGTCGTCCAAATGTTCCAATACATGAGTCATCACAATGTTATTGTACTGCCCTGGAAGTTTTACTTTTTCAAATGTTGAATTAACGAACGTGATATTGCCTTCTACGTTGTTTCGCGCTACGGCAATGGCGGCATCTGACGCTTCTACGCAGGTAATGTCGCTGAAATATTGGAGGAGTCGTTTGGTGAACATACCTTGAAAACAACCCAGCTCAAGTAATTTTCCTTCTTTAAAAAAAGGTTCAAATGATCTGATTATGAATGGGTGTAGAACGTCGTAATCGAAGCTGTACGCATATTTGCTGTGATTGGTATCTTTAAACTCGTTATTAAAATTTCTACTCATTCCGCAAAAACCTTTTGTATCTGGTTCGCCAGTCCGTTGATATTTAGAAGAAAAGTAAATTAGTTGCTTAAAACTTGTTTGAATAGAAGCTCAGATAACTTGCACACAGTTTGCTCTATATCGGTAGTCTCAAGTAAATTATGAAAAGGAAGAGCCAGCCCGTTGCATGATACGTGCTGTGCGGTCTTGAAATCGATACCTGCATGCAAAACCTGTTCGTTAAACGCGGGAAACCCTTGTATTAAGGGCCAGTAAAGTCTCCGCGTCTCTATCTTATGAGCGAGAAGCCCCTCAAACAGCTCTCCAGCATCGGCTTGATCAAATAAGACATATAATGATGCTGGAACGTATTCTTCACTGCACTGCTGAAACGTAACGGGTAGTTTTTCTTTTGAAATCAACTCAATATATTTTTCCATTATCTTAGAGCGCTGCAGCTTAATCTTCTCAAGGCGATCAAGTTGTGCTAATCCAACCGCACAATGATACTCGCTTATTTTCGCATTTGTTCCAGCATGAAGTATCGAGCGATTGGCTTCAAATCCGAAGTTTGCCATTCTTCTGATCGCGATGGAGTCACTTTTTTTTGGGCTAACTATTAATCCACCCTCGCCAACGCCAATTGGTTTGGTTGCATGAAGGCTAAAGGTATAAGTGAACGTATCGTTTACTTCTTGGTTGAGTAGTGCGGCGGCGGCATCAACGACAATGGGGAGGTTGGTTTTTTCGTTAAAGCGTTGCCATGCTTCATTTGAGACAGGCATACCAAATGCGGCTACAGGTACTACCGCTTGGATATCATGAAGCAGCATGCTTCTTTCGGCCATTGTCGGCGTTAGTTGCCAGTTTTTTTCGTGTATATCTGCAATAACGGGTGTTAGCTCTGCATTCAGAATAGCTTGCACGGTCGCTGGGAAAGTAAAGCTGCTGGTTAGAACTTTGGCTCTTTTGGGAAGCTTTAGATTTCTCAGGGCAAGTTCTATTGCTGATGTGCCGGAAGATACCAATGTGAGGCGATCCGGGTCGGTTCTATTGAGACATTTATCGGCAAAACGTTGCCTCAATTCAAAATAAAGTGGGCCAAAATTTGAGTACCAGCGATTATTCTCGATTTCCTTGAGATAGGGAACCAGGCTCTCTGTAGTAGGCATATCTGGAACCAAATAAGAAATCATAACTTTTACCACCGATTGTTTTTTGATGCGATTCTATTGTTAAGGCAATTATCAAGCCTTATTTAAAGGCTAGATCAATTTTTAGTAGTAGATGTATTGTTTAACTATAGACAACATATCGGCTTGCATTTGCGAATGTTTAAATTATCTAATTCTTCATATACTAAATTTAAATTAATAGTTTTTGCCGAACTTCATTTTATACCATGTGACTATAATTCGGTGAATAAAGGATAACGATGTAACGAGGGTTTTTATGGATGGCATTTTAGATTCACATGTTGGCGCATATGAAGGTACGAATTTGTATGATTTTGATAACAATATACAGCTCAATTGGTACCCAAAGAGAGTGATCCAGCATACAGCAGGTGCGAAGTCGATGTTGGAACTTGGGCTGGGGCACGGTTTTAGCACGAATTTATTTTCTAATCACTTTGAACGATATGTTGTTGTCGAGGCTTCAAAGGCCGTAATAAATAATTTTAATATGCTGTTTCCTGCGAGTAATGTAAACATTATGGAGGCGTATTTTGAGAGTTTTCAGACTGATGAAAAGTTTGATGTGGTTATTTTAGGCTTCGTTCTTGAGCATGTAGATAACCCTGTTGAAATAATGGCCAAATATAAGGAGTTTCTGGCACCCGGTGGAAGAATATTTTTGGCTGTACCGAACTCTGAAGTACTAAATAGGAGGTTAGGGTTTGAAGCTGGCATTTTGTCTGATATGGAGGAGTTGTCAGAACATGATTACTTGTGCGGGCACAAACGTTATTACTCAGTCAAAACACTGACTGAAGATGTAGAGCGTGCCGGTTGCATGGTAGAAAGAATGGAGGGCATCTATCTGAAGCCATTGACTACTTCACAAATGATTTCTCTAAATCTCGACCAGAAAATTATTGATGCATTATGCACGGTTGGGATTGAATACCCTGAGCTGTGCTGTGGAATCCTGGCTGAGATTAAGAGCTGTAATTAGTATCGGTTCAACCATTGGCACTCCTGTTGAGGCAGGGGCATAGATCGAGTTTATGTAAAAACACTGCTTTCCTACCTTTGGGAAAGTGGCAAAAATCGAACTATGGTGTTTCACCAGAGGGGGGATTAATTGGTTTAATTTGATACAGCAATAGCTTTCTTCTAGTGGAACTGAAAATATAAAAAGGTATATCTATGAATATAAGAGGGAAAAAAATTATTTTAAGAGCCATTGAAGAAGAGGATTTGGCTCTACTTCACTGTTGGGCAAATAACCCTGAAACTCAAGACATAATGGGGGGGATTCACTTTCCAAGTTCCATGGAGTTCCACAAGTCTTGGTTTAAAAGTTTAGCAAATGATCAGCTTAATCAGCGGTTGGCTATCGACACACCGGACATTGGTCTTATTGGTATATCCAGCATCATTAACATCGATTGGAGGAATAACAGGGCTTGGCATGGAGTAATGTTGGGGGATGCGGATATCAGAGGTAAAGGGTATGGAATTGATGCTGTTATGGCGACAATGAGATATGCATTTGATGAGCTGCACTTTGAAAGGCTCGATGGTTCAATGATTGAGTACAATACGGCTTCGCATACATTTTACTGTGACAAGTTGGGCTGGAAAGAAGAAGGAAGAAGACGAAATTGGTATTTTAGAAAAGGACGTTACTGGGATCAGGTTTTAGTTGGTATCACACGAGCGGATTACCAGGAATTGTTGGAGCGCAATCGTTATTGGGATTAAGTTTTATTCAAACCGATAGTTGAATCTTGATGTGACTCTAAGCGACATTTGTTTTGTAAAGTAGTTATCGTGCCTTAACTTCCAAGGGGGATATGTGTTTGAGTGGAAGAAGTTGGGAAAAATATTTGATCCCACAGAAGTTAGAAATATCTGGTGGATGAAAGAGTTTGCACAAGCGCCGTCAGTACTTATTTTTGAAAAATTTGTAAGAGTGTTTTTCAGTTGTCGACCTGCTGCTGATAGCAATGGTCAATATGTTAGTTATTTGGGGTACGCTGATTTAAAAAGAGATAATTTGTTTGAAGTAATTAACATTTGCAAGAAACCCGTATTGGAATTAGGTTCCTTAGGCACGTTTGACGAATTTGGTGTTAACCCGGCTTCTGTAATTAGGCATGGGCAAGAAGTCCGCGTGTATTATGCCGGGTGGACGAGGTGTGAGTCTGTCACTGTTAATGCGGCAGTGGGTGTGGCTATTAGTTATGATGATGGGGTCAACTTTAGCCGACTGGGTAATGGACCAGTGTTATCTTATAGTATTGATGAGCCATTCGTATTGGGTAGCCCTAGAATAAGAAAGTTCAATGATAAGTGGTATTTATGGTATGTAGCAGGCAAACGCTGGGTCGAAAATAAGAATGGAAATCCAGAACCTATTTATAAAATAAGGATGGCGACATCGTTCGATGGAATTAAGTGGGTCAAACATGGCTCAGATTTAATTGAGTCAAAGTTGGGGGATAGTGAATGCCAAGCTAGCCCAGACGTGTTTTTCAGAAATGGAAAATACCATATGTTTTTCTCATACCGCTTTAATTTTGACTTTAAGACTAAAGATAAGGGCTATCGTATCGGCTATGCGCATTCTAAAGATCTTATTACATGGGTTAGAGATGATGATAAGGCAGGTATTAGGTTGTCTGATGCAGGGTGGGATTCTGAAATGATTAGTTACCCTCATTTATTTGAGCTGGATAGTCATGTGTTCATGCTTTACCAGGGTAATCATATTGGCAAATACGGGTTTGGTTTAGCTGAGTTGAAGGGCGAACTTTAGTTGCTGGATATTAAATTGTTAACCCCACTCCATTATTGTTGGGTTTGAACGTAAATAGAATAGGTATCGGTGGTTGTGAAGTGGAAAAAACTAGGAAAAATATTTGACCCGACGGAGCATGACTTGCCCATTGGAAATGGTGAATTTGCACAGTCGCCCCAGACTATCATCTTTGATAATTTTATTCGGATTTATTTCTCGACCCGAGAAAGAGACCATTCAGGCAAATACTTAAGTCATGTTTGCTTTGTTGACATGAGCAAAGATTTCAAAAATGTATTGGCGATATCACCCAGTTCTGTAATTGAGCTTGGAGGATTAGGTGATTTTGATGAGCACGGGATCTTTCCTATGAATGTTTTGAAGGACAAGAAACACAGTCGAATACTTGCTTATACAACGGGTTGGAATAGACGGGTGTCTGTTTCTGTAGATGCATCGGTTGGTTTGGCCGTTAGCAATGATAATGGGATGACGTTTCAAAAGGTTGGCAAAGGGCCTGTGCTCACATCCTCTCTGCACGAGCCATTTTTAGTTGGGGATGCGTTTGTTTCTATTTACGGCGACACCTATCACATGTGGTATATCTATGGGACAAAATGGATAAAAAGTGCGGAGTCGTCGCATCCTGATCGAGTATATAAGATTGGACACGCAACTTCTGAAGACGGTAAAGAGTGGGAAAAGGAAGGGAAACAAATAATTGCCGATAAGTTGAATCCAGATGAGTGTCAAGCGTTGCCTACTGTTATTGAGCACGACAATAGATATCATATGTTTTTTTGCTATAGGCAACCCTTCGACTTCAGGAAAAATAAAGAAAATAGTTATCGGATAGGGTATGCCTACTCTGATGATTTACTTAACTGGAATAGAGATGACCTGAGTGCAGGCATTACTGTCTCTGAGAGTGGCTGGGACTCTGAAATGCTGGCGTACCCTCATGTGTTTGAATGTGATGGAAATGTGTATATGCTGTACAACGGGAATGAGTTTGGACGATTTGGGTTTGGTGTTGCTTTGTTGGAATGCTAAGTAAATAAAATTGAGCCCTTAAACTGTAATTGCAGTTTGTTATTTGGCCTCACTTACTCAAGAGTGAAGTGTGTGAGCATTTCTTGAATTGAGCTCAAGTTGCTAAACATCATAATATCAACGATAGAAAGCCAGGGAACGAATTCGTTATTATGTTGCTTGTATTCGATAGGTAGTGCCTTCAAAAACTTCAAGTCAATATTTTGGTTTGAAAAATGAACTTTATCGTACAGTGCGACCCCTCCTATCGGATTGTAGTACTCCTTAGCTTCCATTGCATGGCAAAGCGCCAGGACTTTTTCTTCAGATTTCAGTGTGTGGTCGATGGGAATACTTGAAGATGCCGTTATTTTTGAGTCGTCTATTTTTAAGTATGAACAAATTTTTTTGATAGAGTTTAATATATAGTCAAATAGGTTTTCGGCATTATAGTGAATAACCTCTTCAATTACTGGAAAGGCATCTTCAAAATAAGGGGCTCTTAGGTAAGTGTTTCTAAACTGACTAGTGAGTTTATCTTTATCATAAGTACTTGCTATCGTTCGGTCACTGATATTTAGAGTGTCCGAGTCTTTTTTTAAAGGAATGGTAAAAAGTGCATCTTTCCCGTTTTTCAAGAATCTGTTTCTGTTGATCCACCCTTTTTTTGTATATTGAATATTGTCGTAAACTATAAATTTGTCCACCTTATTTAGCAATTGCCAATATCCGATGTAGGGCAGAAAATAAGGTTGCATGATTGCTAGCCTCATATGTTCAGCTCTGATTTTCTTTTCTGTTTATGGTTAATATCGCCTTGTTTTCAATCCACCGGATTGACCTGAGTAAGGTAGAATCATCCTCTTTTCGCTCTGTAAGTGATTCTGTTGGTTTTTGATTTCGGAGCTCTTTAGAGATCCTTTGCCGTTCGTTGGTGTTGTGGATTAAGTAGATTAAACTGGACAACAAGCCTGCTTCAGATGTTGGCTTAAGAATATCTGGTAGTGTTAATTTCCGTAAAGTTGCATGATCGGTGAAAGATGCTAAACCGCACTCTTCAGAATAATATATTTTTGGGATTCCCAGCACGGCTAGATCTATATTGGTATTGGCATTACCAAAAGGAAATGTCCCTATGGCCAAATCGCACTTGGCTAGATTCTTCATATACTCTATATAGTGTGCATGAGGGTGGATAACTATACAGGTGCCTATTCGCTCTTGGAGTGACTTCTTAAATGCAGTCAGTTCACATCCTGCATTACCTACAGCGAAAAAATGAAACTCTAGTGGAACACTGGAGTGTGATTTGATAATAGAGCATAGTTTAATAAACCGATTGCTTATTTTGGGCAGAGAGCTGTTAATGGCAATTCTGACGACATTATCTTCGGGTGTTGAGCGATCTATTTCTTCAAACTGAGAGTGCTTCTGAAAAACGATTTCATGATCTGCATGATAAACAGGGATTACCTGTTCCATGCAGAACGACTGGTAGTCAGGGCCTTGCGCAAACCCAGATGAATAGCCGTAGTCTATCTCGTCTGACATGGCAGAAGCAGGGTGGCCATAACACATTACCTGATATTTGGCCAAGCGCAGGTTGCACAGTGGTATCGTCCATTTGGCCATACCCAGAGATGGATAAAGGATAAGGTCAGGTTCAATGGAAGCAATATCTTTCACAATATGTGCGATGTTTTGAGCAGAATCTTTAACGGTAATAACTCTATGGAAGTCTTTTACAGAGTTATCGTCAAAGTCTTGCTCTGCACAAAACAAGGTTACGTCGTAATGCTGTTTTAATACTGAAATAGGGAGATGGTAACTACGGTACATCGCATGTTTTGAAAAATACTTTTCGCACAATACAACAATGCGTTTAATGCCATCTGTTTTTTTGATGTATCGCGAAACTCTCTTCTTTAGTCCTGGCTGAATTTCATCCTCTGCCCACCTTTTCAGTGCAACATTGATTGATTTCTTAACGCTATGACGATTCTCGATATCCCAATATGAGCAATTCATCCAAGGGGAGGCGGCTAGCTCGGCTAAGGTCACGTCCAAAGACACTTTCTCAAACTGCTTATGGCTGGCAATCAATTTGTTAAAATTTTCTTGGATACGCTGGTTGAGGCAGTGATGATGATGGTATAACAGGCCTAAGTACCAACTTGCCCCCCAGTAGGGAATTGCGTTGATTAACGTATCGACATCAATGGTAATGTTGCTATTAAGTGTGTAGCAGGCTAATAAGTATTTAATATCCAGTTCTGTTGCTAGGTTGAGCCGGAAATCATTAGTGAGCAAGTCCCTGTTCCATAGAATATGGTCCATATTGTTGAAGCTGCTTATGTAAAAAATACTGGCAATATTTGTTTTGAAAAAAATTAAATGAAGTAGTGCTTCATCGCTAGGGGTATAGGTCGTATCTGAGAGATATGCGGTAATGCAGGAGGCGATACGGTTATAAATCTCAACTTTTTGCTCAAAGGACATGATGCCGCTAAGCGGGTGCAGGCCGTTTTGAACCTTTACAGGCTCCCCTTTATCATTGACTATATAGCTGTCTTCGATGAGTCCCTTATTGTCCAAATAAGAGCATAACTCAATTAGGTACTGCTCATATTTTTTGTAGTTTCGTCGATAGACTTCTTTTTCAAGGTCAAAGAGAGTGAAGCTTAGAGGGGGAGGAGTAGCGGCCATTGAGCTGTCCTTAACATATTGAAATTTTTTCTTAGAGAGATTGTTTATAACAATAATTCAATGTGGGGTCTAATTGCGGGGTAGTGTAATAGTGATGGACTTGGAATATGGATGAGTGTTTATCCAAGGCCGTGTAAACTCGCACGAGATTTACACGGCGCTAGTTTAATGAATTACCCCTGAAGCAGCTGCAGTACCTGCTGCGGGGCGGCATTTGCCTGAGAAAGAACTGACAAACCAGCTGACTGAAGAACCTGTGAACGAGATAGCTCAGCGGTTTCCGCTGCAAAATCTGCATCCCTGATTCGCGAGTTAGCTGTGGTTAGGTTCTCGGCAGTAATCGCTTGGCTATCGATGGTAGATTCAAATCGGTTCTGAATCGCACCCAGATCCGCACGGGTAAAGTTGATTTGATCGAGTGCATTATCAACCGCGTTAAGCGCGGCTATCGCTCCATCAACAGTGGATATATCGATATCTTGTATCAACTGCCCATCTTCGGCCGAACCAAAAGAGCCTACTTCAAAGCCTGAATTGGTCGCGATAGCACCGGTTAGGGACGATAACTCAATTTTACCTGCCGAAAGCAAAGTAACTGACCCGTTTGCGGTTTGGTTAGTGGTTAAACCAATGTTGGCAGCGGTAAGGCCGGTGAAATTACTTGCCACGACATTTCGCCCATCATCGGCAATGAGTCTATAGCTATTTCCAAAGGCTTCTGCACGAATGCCAGACTGGCCTGACTTGTTGTTTACCGCGTCAACGATCGAGCCTTGAACATCAGCCGCTGAATCAGCAGCCGCCCATGACAGGTTAACTTGTACACCGTTCAGCTGGAATGACCCTGTTATTGCAGAACCAACGCCTGCAATGGCTGCGTCAGCATTGAGAATTGCTGCATTAACCTCTGCCGTTACGCCTGTTCGATCAGCAACCTCATTGATCGCGCCAGCCTTAGAGATGGCGCTATAGTCATTCCCGACGCTTGAGGCCGTGTCGAAAGAGCTCAGGCTCGGGCCTACTGGCACGCCGTTGATGACTAAGTCTCCAGTGGCCAGTGCATTGGATGGCTGGGTTTCACTAATAGCACCACTATTGTTGCCACTAAACGTGCCAACCTGAAGCCCTGCGTTCCCTATGTCGGCGTTGGTATCCAGAGACATCTCTTTACCCGCAGAAGAGACGAGCGTGTAAGTACCCAAGTAGGTGTTTGAGTTTGTTGCATCTGTTGTTGCACCTGTGCCCAAACTGGCAGGCAAACCATAAGCGCTAGAGTTGACTGTTCCGTCACCGGTTATTGAAATGTTTCTTCCGTCCGCTGCAGTTAACGATATTCCTGTTGTTGGGTTGCCATTAAAGGTCGCCACAACGCCAGTTTGGCCAGACTTTTCATTGATGGCGGCAGCAACGTTTTCGAGGTTTACACTGACTGAAAGCCCCGCAGCAGTTGATACGGCAATATCGATTCCGTTTATTTGAAGCGTGCCTGCACGGTCAGCGCTGGTGAAACCTGTTGTGCCGCTGATGGAGGTTTCGTTAACGATCGCCTCAATGCCGGTTTGTTCACTGACTTTGTTTATTGCAGCGGCTTTAGCGATGGCACTCTTCTCGTTATCAACATTAGAAAAGCTGTCATCTACACCGGTTGATGCTGGCACTGCGATGCCGTTGATCACTAAGTCTCCCGCTGCGAGAGCGTGGGCTGTGCCTGTTATGGTCGGTATTACTTCAGAGTTTGAGGTAATGCCGTCTGTTTTGGCGGTGCCCAAAACGTCAGTAGTTGTTTGAGCGATGCCAAAGGTAAGACTTTCGCCTTCGTTTGCGCCAATTTGAAAGGTCACATCTTCAAAGGTGCCATCTAACAGCTTGGTGCCGTTAAAGTTAGTCTGTTCAGCAATACGCTGAATTTCATCTTTTAGCTGCTGAACTTCGGTATTAAGCGCTTCTCGGTCAACTGCACTATTGGTTGCGTTGGCAGACTGAAGTGACAGGTCTCGAATTCTTAGCAAGTTATCTGTCATTGCGCCCAAAGCGCCTTCTGCTGTTTGTGAAAGCGAAACACCGTCGCCCGCGTTTCTTATGGCAACATCTAGCCCTCTGGTTTGAGAGGTAAAACGAGTCGATATTGCCAACCCCGCCGCATCGTCTTTAGCGCTGTTAATGCGTAAGCCAGAAGACAGACGTTGAAGTGATGTATTGTAGTCACCCTGAGAGTTATTCAGGTTTCGCTGCGCGTTGATAGACGCAATATTGGTATTGATGATTTGAGGCATTATACCCTCCTGCTTATCTTCTATACCGGCGGACAGCATTCCCTAAATGGGTTAAGCAACTACCGGCTGCTTTAAAGTTTTTATTCCGATACTGATGAAGGTTCAGAACACCGTATCTGCGCTTAACAGCCTTAAAGCATGTGGTGTGCCAGTTTCTTAAATAATGATGCATCTGTATGAAAAATAAGCGTTTATATTTTTGTGAGTGGCTTAAAGGGGAAGAGGACAGGGCTGATAAATACGAAAAGTTGCCGGTCTTTTGGCGGTGAATTGCCGCTTTTGTGTGTGAGCAGTGTTTAGAGTAATAGGTAAAAAAATAGAAATATTTTTAAAAATACTAAAGTAATTAAATATTTTAAATTCAATGGTTTATAGATATTTTTTTTATTTTAAAAGCTGTTTTTAACGCAAGGGTCAATTACTTTTACATTCCGTAACATTAAAAATTAAAGGTCGCCAAATTTGTGCCGTTAAACATCACAAGGCAAGTATCTATCCATTCGACGGCTTACGTTTTTAATGATGTGGCGCGGAGATATGGTAACTCAATAACGAGAGCGCCTTGTTTGATGAAGGTTCTAGGAGAAACATTATGCCACAAATTATAAATACCAATATTAACTCGCTAACCGCACAACGTAATCTGAACAATGCTCAGTCAGATAATGCACAAGCATTGAATCGTTTGTCTTCAGGTTTACGTATCAACAGTTCAAAAGATGATGCGGCAGGTTTGGCTATATCAACTCGTTTTGAATCACAGATTAGTGGTTTGAATGTTGCAACACGAAACGCAGGTGATGGTGTATCGCTGGCGCAAACTGCTGAAGGTGGTTTGGACTCGATTACCACTAACTTATCTCGTTTACGTGAGCTGGCGGTACAGTCTGCTAACGCAACCAACACTGATGTTGACCGTGAAGCCCTAAACGCCGAAGCAAAACAGATTATTGATGAGATTGGCCGTATCTCTGATCAGACTAACTTTAACGGCGTTAAGCTGCTAAATGGTGACTTCCAGGCCCAAACCTTCCAGGTGGGTGCAAACGTGGGTGAAACCATTGATGTAAACATTGCGGAAGTAACTACATCTACATTAGGTAGTGCCGAAACAGCAGGTATAACATCAAATATCAGTAAGGCTGCTTTAACTGTAGGTGTTGCGGCAGAAACAACTGCTCTGGTTGCTGGTGATTTGAACATTAACGGAGTGGCAGTTGGAGCATCATCTGCGGCAGCTGATACTACTTCATCTTCTAAGCAGGCATCTAGTGCAATTGCTAAGGCTGCTGCTATTAATGCGGTAAGTGACCAAACTGGCGTTACTGCTACAGCAGCGGAGAATACTGTTGAAGGTACCTCTATCACTGCGGATATGACGGCTGCTGCCGGAAATGTCTCTATTAACGGCGTGACCATCGATATTCAGGTTGGGGCCGCTACTGCAGGAGAAGGCGTGCGCAATGAGCTGGGTAAAGTGGCCGATGCCTTGAATGCTAAATCCGATGCAACAGGTGTAACTGCGTCCGTAGTTACTACTGATGACGGCTTCCGAATCGATTTAAGTGCAGCAGATGGAAGAAACATTGAGCTTGGTCAGGCGACTGTAACTACCGCTGCTCTTGGTATGGCTGCCGGTGGTGCTGCTGGCGCTGAAGAGGTCTATACGGGAAATGTCACACTTACGAGTGCTGATGGGTCAGATATAAAAATTACCTCTACAACGGGTGATATAGATAATGCTGGTTTTGAAGAGGGAAGTTTCAGTGGAGTAAATGGTGGTGTCGTTGGTGATGCGGATACGGTAGCAAGTGGCCGTGTTGCATTGGTTTCTGGTGATTTAACAATTAATGGAGCGACTGTAGGTCAGTCTTTTGCGTCAGATGATACTGCATCGACCGCAAATTCAGATGCGAGTGCTATCTCGGTAGCTGCAGCGATAAACCGGATTTCTGATACCACAGGAGTTACTGCTGAAGCTGGCGAGAATACAATTTATTCTGGCGACATTACTGTAACCACAGCTGGGCAGATAGGTATTAATGGCGTCACTATTGATATTGCTGCTGGTTCAGATGTGGCGACTAAGGTAACTAACGCTATTGATGCTATCAATGCGAAGTCTGGCCAGACTGGTGTGAGAGCTGAGGTGTTGGATGGTGACAGCTATAAGTTAGTAGCTGAAGATGGACGTAATATAGAGCTTACCGGTGGTGGTGCTGCTAACGATGAAGGTTTTGTTGATAGTGTAAATGTCGCAAGTGTGGTGCTTAAATCAGCAGGCTCATTTACCTTAGGTACAGAAACTGGAGATATTGAAAATGTTGGCCTAAATGTCGGCACTTACGGTGGCTCTGAGTCTGGTACGTTGCTGAAAGATGTTGATATCAGTACGGTTGCTGGTGCGAATGCTGCTATCCAGGCAGTGGATAACGCGCTAACACAGGTTAACACCGAGCGTGCAAACTTGGGTGCGATCCAAAACCGCTTTGATAACACGATCTCATCAAACCAGATCAACTCTGAGAACTTGTCAGCTGCAAATTCTCGAATCAAGGATGCTGACTTTGCTGCAGAAACCGCTGCACTGTCCAGATCTTCGGTTCTACAGCAGGCGGGTATTTCAATCTTAGCCCAGGCTAATGCTGGTCCACAGCAGGTGCTATCACTACTGGGATAATAGTTAAGCGATAACTTGACCGGCTTTAGTGCACTTCGCTAAAGCCGGATTTTAAGTTTCACTTAGTTATTAGAGATCTTAGAGTAGAGGTGTTTTATGAATGACGTTAAGTTAAGTAGTTTGGATCTGGCCACCAGGGCTGGGTCGTCTGCGTCTTCACCTCAGCAGGAACCCCAGCAGGCAGCCACGGTATCCGATAAGTCGAATGGTTCTGTTAACACCATATCAGCCGAGAATGTTAATAAGGTGGGTGGTGAACAGAGTCAGGAGCAAAAGGATAAACAGTTAGAGGGAGCGGTGACCAAGCTGAATGACTATATTCAGAATGTGCAACGAGACCTTGAATTTCAGACGGACGATTCATCTGGAAAAACTGTGATAACCGTTGTTGATCGTCAGACTTCAGAAGTAGTCAGACAAATACCTGATGATGTGGCATTGAGGTTGGCGCAGGACTTGCAACAGGATGAGCCACTAAGTTTATTTAACATTAAGGTGTAAAACCGGCAACAAGTTACATTTATTTACAGGAAAAAGGAAAAACTTTGCCTGTAGTTGCCGATACAGTAAATAGGTCAGTTATACGCTTTGTAGTTGACGGTGTTAAATAGCTGACTTATTTTACTGTTTAGTGGGGGCAATAGTTATGTCTGTTTCATCCATAGGTATCGGTTCTGGTGTTTTAACCAGTGACCTTATAGACAAATTAGCAGAAGCAGAGCGCGCGCCCACCGAGCTTCGTTTTGATCGTAAAGAAGAGCAGGTTCAAGCTGAGCTTTCAGCGGTTGGACGCATTCGAAGTGCCCTTACCGATCTTAGACTTCCTACCCGAGTGCTGAGTAACCCTAGCGCTCTACAGGCGTTAAACGCCGAGTCATCTTCCAGCAATGTAACTGCAACCGCGACTAATGGGGCTGCTGTTGGTCAATATTCTTTAGAAGTTACCGAGCTTGCTCAGGCTCACTCGTTAAGTACCGCTTCATTTGCGGATAAAAATCTGACGGGGCTTGGTACAGGTACGCTAAGCATTAAAGTTGGAGATGTCACAAAAGACATTACGATCGATGGTAGCAACAATACGCTTGAAGGTATTGCGAATGCTATCAATGCCGAAGAAGACCTGGCAGTTAATGCCAGTGTAATCGATACAGGTTCAGGTTTTGTGTTGGTGTTTGCTGCACAGAACTCGGGCCTTGATAACGCTATCGAAATTAGTGTTAACGATACCGGGGACGGTAACAGCACTGATGCATTAGGCCTTTCACAGCTTTCGTTTGACGGCACTAATAATCACCTGACCGAGTCCGTTGAAGCAAAAAATGCGCTGTTTTCAGTTAATGGTATAGCTGTTTCTCGGCAATCAAATACCGTGTCAGATGCTATTGACGGGGTAACATTCACGCTTACCGGCAAGACCAATGGTTCACCTGCAACGGTTTCTGTCACGCAGGACACAGAAAAAGTTCTGGAACGAATACAGGACTTTGTTGATTCGTTTAACGAAGTTAAAACGATCCTCAATGAAGTCACCGCATTTGACCCAAACGGCAACTCAGAAAACGGATTGTTGCTGGGTGATTCGACGATCCGTTCAATTAACTCCCAGTTAAGAAGTGTTTTATCTCAAGTGGTACCAGGGCTTGATAGCTCATCGGTTCGTAGCCTTGCAGAAGTTGGTATAAGCACAGATCGAACAACCGGTATGCTTTCAGTTGATGATGAGGCGTTTACTAAAGCGCTTGCAGACTCACCCGATGATGTTATGGCATTGTTTGCTGAGCAGGGTAGAGCATCTGATTCGCAAGTTTCGTTCTCCAAGAAAACAGCAGAAACGGTACCGGGCACTTATGACATTAATATTACTCAGGCGGCTACAAATGGTAGCTTCACGGGTAACGTGGCTATTGGGGCGTCGACTGTCATTGACGCCGATAACGATACCTTCAAGATTAGCGTTGATGGCACAGAAAGTGCCGATATAACACTCACCGCTGGCACCTATACCGATGCCGAACTGGTGACTGAAATCCAAAAGCAACTGGATGCTGACGCAAATCTTAGCTCAGCAGGCGCTGCAATTTCTGTCTCTCTGGATGGTAGCGGCCAGCTACAGTTTAACTCTGGCACATTTGGCAGTGAGTCTAAAGTGTCTTTCACTTCGGTAGATACCAATACGCTGGCATCGTTGGGTATTGATGCAATTGCAGGCGTTGACGGGCTGGATGTAAAAGGCACTATTAACGGTGTTGAAGCGACAGGAAAAGGCCAGATACTGACAGGCGCCGAAGGCGATGACAGCGAAGGGTTAGCCGTAAAAGTTGAAGGCTCTGCAACCGGAAGTCGCGGCTCGGTAACGTTTATTGAAGGTGTTGGCGATCAGTTAGTCGATAAGCTTAATAGTTTCCTTGAATTTGAAGGCATTATCGGTGCAAAAGAGACTGGCCTTAAAGACCAATTAGCAGAGATCACGAAAGGGCGTGAGCAGCTTGATTTGAGAGTAGAAAATTTGAGATCAAGGCTCTCAGCGCAGTTTACAGCGGCGGATATACTGGTATCTCAGCTGAATAGCACACAGGACTTTTTGAAAAGTCAGCTATCTGCATTAGCTGGGTCAAAGGACGACTAAGTACTGGTTAAGTTCGACTGTGTTGTTTGTTAAGTTCGACTATGTTGTCGGCTAGGTACGATAGATTTTTGGGCTAAAATATTGTGTAAGTCGGTTAAGAAAATTTAAGCAATGCCGATAACAATAGCATATTAAAAGATGTAGCTTCAGATGCTATAGCAAGTGCCAGCTTAACCCCTGGTTTACTTAAAAGATGTTTACAGGTGAATTATGAATGCACTACACCAATATCAAGCGGTCAATACACAAACTAGCGTTATTGATGTTGATCGACACCGTTTAATACAACTATTGTTTGAAGGTGCTTTGGAACGAATCAATATGGCTAAAGGCCGTATCCAGGCATCTGATTACGAAGGCAAAAATCGTTTGATCAATAAGTCTATCGAGATCGTATCTGGCTTGCGTAGCTTCTTAAATATTGAAGAAGGGCAGGAGCTTGCTTCTAACTTATCTGACTTATACGCATATATCGAGCGCAGGTTGTTTGAAGCCAATGTTAAGAATGATGTTGATATGCTCGATGAAGTGGCAAGCCATCTGCGTAAGGTTAAAGAAGGTTGGGACGGAATTCGAGAAGAAGCACTAGAGCAGGGCATCGTATAGTTCACGCCTGAATGAGTAAAATCAGCTCACCTGTTTAAAAAGGGGAAAGTATTTTCCCCTTTTTTTGTCGCTTTAGGTTCTGCCCACCAGCTTTATACTTACTCGGAATACTGGCTGACTATCCGTTTATTTAAAAACCAGCCAATACTTCCAGATGCTGTTCCACGCTCTCAGCCAGTGCCTTTAAGTTATAACCCCCTTCTAGTATTGAGACGATTCGGTCATTACTATAGTACTTGGCAACATCTACCAGCATTTCTGTAATCCACCGATAATCGGTTTTATCCAGCTCAAGATCCGCCATCGGGTCATTTTTATGTGCATCAAAACCTGCTGAAATTAAAATCAGTTGCGGTTTATGATTTTGTAGCTCATTTAGCCATGCTTTCTCAATTTTGTTTCGAAAGCTCAGCCCTTGTGTATGAGCCTCCAGCGGTAAATTAATAATGTTCGGCTTGTGAACCGCGTGATGACTGTATGGGTAGTAGGGGTGTTGAAAGCTGGAACAGACCAGAACTCTTGGGTCGTCCTGGAATATATCGACGGTACCATTTCCCTGATGTACATCGAAATCGATAATAGCGACTCTGTCCAGGCCATGAAAATCCAGTGCGTGTTTTGCTGCGACAGCGATGTTGTTGTAGAAACAGAACCCCATGGTTTTGTTACGTTCTGCGTGATGGCCAGGTGGACGCGTGGCGCAAAAGGCATTTTTGTTCTGCCCTGACATGACGGCATCCACAGCCTGAACAGCAGCGCCTGCTGCCAGTTTTGCGGCGCGCATGGTATCGGGCATCATAATGGTGTCTGGGTCTGCATATATGCGCCCCTTTTTAGGCTGTATAAGGTCGAGTTGCTCAACGTATGTGGCCGGGTGCACGCGCCTGACATGATCAGGGTTTACCAATTCTGCGCGTATAAAGTCGAGGTCTTGATTTAGACGTGTATCTTGAATTTGGTCAAGGATAGCCATCAAGCGAGCAGGGCTTTCAGGGTGCTCTGGCCCCATATTGTGCAAAGTGCAGTCATGATGACTTATATAAGCAGTTTTCATAATAGTGACTACGTTATTATTCGACTAAATTATTATTTTCTTTTGCCTGGCTTAAGTATTGAATACCGCACTGAAAAGTGTGCTAAATAAGTAAAAAATAAGCTGGCCCTCTCAGTTTAACTAACAAGATGCAGAATAGATACGCTCTCGTTATGTCGAACTATGGTAACTTTTGCCTGAGCTGATCTAGGTCAGAAATGAAAACAGGCACTTCTATGCTGATCAGCATCAACTATTTTGTTGTTGGGTCAGGCTATAGTGATGCTGCTTTAATAAATCGGCAATAATTATTCAGTACGCTGGTGTGTGCCATCTGCCTGGCGATTAATCACGGTATTAGCGGCCTCTGTGTTCGTGACTCTGTAGTTAGTCACTATGTAGTTAGCCACTCTGGAGTTAGTGATCCTAGCATTGATGATTATTGTATATGATGCCAGAACGATAGTGATTCCGACTTTTGTCTAGGAGAAGAATGTGAGTACTCGACATCTTGATGCCTTATTCAACCCCAAATCGATTGTTGTATTAGGTGCGTCGGAGCGCTCCCAGAACCTGGGCGGAATAGTCCTGAGGAATCTGTTATCGTCAGAGTATCCTGGCCAGCTATTGGTTATTAATCCAAACGAATATGACAATGTACATGGCATTCCCTGTGTTAAAAAAGTCAGTAAAATGCCTTTTACCCCTGACCTGGCTATTGTCTGTACCCCGCCTGAGTCTGTGCCCCGCGCGATTAAAAAACTCGGGCAAATGGGTGTGAAAACCGCGATGATACTTACGGGTGGGTTATCGAGAACCCACAGTAAAAGTGGCCGACCGCTGATGTACTCGGTTCGGGATGCAGCCAAAGCAACCGGCATCCGAATTCTAGGCCCTAATACGATCGGTATTATGGCGCCTCGCAACAAAGTTAATGCAACATACCTCCATATGGGCGCGCTGCCCGGTAAAATAGCGTTTATTGGACAATCAGGAACTATCGCCAGTGCCGTCATCGACTGGGCGTTTAGTCGAGGCGTTGGCTTTTCCCACTTTCTAACGCTGGGCGATAGTATGGATATCGACCCGGATGACTTAATCGATTATCTCGCTCAGGATAGGCATACCAAAGCGATACTGCTGCATATTGAAATGGTGCCTAACCCATCCCGTTTTATCTCTGCTGTGCGTGCAGCCTCCCGAGGCAAATTGGTTATTGGCATCAAAAGCGGCAGAGTGCCGGAGTCACAATGGGAACCGGTGCCGTTGGCAGATGGCATTACTAATGGGGATGCGGTTTTTGATGCGCTATTTAGACGGGCGGGTATTCTTCGTGTTAATGGTGCTGACGAAATGTTTGATGCACTTGAAACGTTGACCAGAATGAAGCCGGTTAAAAAAGAAACGCTGGCGATAATGAGTAACGGCCTCGGGCCAAATGTATTGGCGGTCGACCGGCTTGCAAATCTGGGCGGGGAACTGGCTGAGCTGTCGGATAAAACGATTGATGCTATTGCAGAGCTAATGCCTCCTTACTGGACGCGGAAAAATCCGATTGATCTCAACTATGATGCAACACCTGAAACCTATTCGGCGGTGATGGACATTTTGGCTAAAGACCCAGGTGTTTCAAATGTATTGGTCATGTACGCCCCTTCGTTGACTGAAGACAGCCTTCAAATTGCAGATGCCGTCATTACCAAAGCTAAGCGAGCGCGGCTCAATATTTTCACCTGCTGGCTGGGACAAAGTACGATACTGGATGCCAGAGAAGCGTTTTTTGAAGCGGGTATTCCCACCTTTTTCTCTCCCGAGAAAGCTGTAAAAGCGTTTATGCATGTGGTTAACCATCAACGAAGCCAGAGGTTGCTGAAAGAAACACCTTCCTCGTACAGTGATCATGCGGTTGACCGCTCTGATGCAAGAGAGATTGTTCAGAATGCTATTCGAAATGGGCGTAACCATCTGTCGAACGGCGAGGCAAGGCAGCTGATTGCCGATTATGGTGTCCCGACGGTTGAAACATGGTATTGCGATGATATTGAAGAGGTTATAGAAGCCTTTGAAGAAATCGGCGGCCCTATTAATATTGCGCTGCTTCATGAGAAAAGCAGTCACCCGTTTCTTGAAGAAAAAACCGGAAGAGGGCGTTATAAAACAACGATTCGGCGCTTAAACGAAAAGGACACCATTATTAGTTCTTGTGCCGAACTGTTTGAACAGTATAAAGAGCACTTTCCTAATAGCGGGTTTCTGGGTTATTCCGTGCACCGTTCGCATCAGCATATTGGAGGCCTGGGGTTTAGCCTGGGGATTACTCGTGACCCCAAACTAGGGCCATTGGTCGTATGCGGTGCTGCCGGGGCGAGTGTTAATGTGATGACAGATCGACGAATCGCCTTGCCGCCGCTGAATATGGTGTTGGCTAAGGATCTGCTTTCCCAAACCTACATGTACCAGTTGTTGAAAGAGTATAGCTACCGGCCTGCTCAGGACATCAAAGCAGTATGTGAAACATTAATTACCTTGTCGCAGATTGTGGTTGATATACCTGAAATTAAAGGGCTGGAGATTCTGCCTCTGTTATTCAATAAGGATGGAGTGGTCGCAGTTGATGTCGCTATCGATTTGGGTTTACCGGGTAAACTGTCAATTCAACCTTACCCGGCAGAGCTTGCAGAGTGGATTACGCTGCCAAAATCAAAACGTCGTGTTGAAGTTCGCCCGATTAGGGGCGAGGATGAGCCCGCCCATATCGAGTTTCATTTGAAGCAGTCACCTGAGTCGATACGCTTTCGGTTCTTTCATTACCGGAAATCTTTTAGTCATGAAGAGTTAGTTCAAATGGTTCAGATCGATTATGACCGAGAGATGGTTTTTGTTGCTACAGTCCCTAAAGAAGATGGTTCAGGAAATGAAACGCTTGGAACCGTTCGTGTTTGGACTGATGCCAATAACTTGCAATGCGAGTTCGCAGTGATGGTCAGTGAAGAGCTCAAAGGTGAGCGGCTTGGTTATACGCTAATGAACAAAATGATTGAATATTGTCGGTCGAAGGGTACAGTTGAGATGATTGGTTCTGTGCTGCCGGATAATAAGCCTATGTTGAGTCTTGCTGAAAAGTTGGGTTTTGAATCCAAGTGGGATCCTGATGAAGAAGTGATGGCGCTGCGCTTACCGCTTAATGTGCCAAAAGATGACTGGCAGAAAGAGCAGTTGAAATAGCTGCTATCAACCCGCTGCTGGGACTATCACCTATTGGTGGCATATAGCCCCGCTTGGGCCTTAAGCATTTAAATGGGCTAATGAAAGTCCCTCGACGACGAGCGAAGACCACCCAGGTGGTCAGTTATATCAATAAGTTTGCCTGCAATGACGTGTACAACCTCTCCTTCGCGTTCAAGAATGCCTTTAACTTTCAGAATTTTAGCGGTAAGGAATGGCTGCTTTTGTGCTCTCGCTGTACCGGCCCAAACGACGACATTGATATTTCCGGTATCATCTTCCAGTGTCACAAATGTTACGCCTGAAGCCGTACCCGGAGATTGTCTACCGGTTACGACGCCGATGACTTCCACAAAGGATTGATGAGGCAGCGTTCGTAATTGGCTCGCCCTGGTGAAAGTACCGGCTTTTCCTGACTTATCCAGCAAGCTAATGGGGTGGGTTTCCAGTGTTAATCCTACTGCACTATAATCTTCCAGCAAGTTTTCAAATGCATTGGGCTGAAAGTGAAATCTCTCATGTTGATCCTGCCATTTTCGTAAAGTCGTTTGCCGTTTGCTTAACCCCGTTTGTGATTTACTTGAGGCAACTTGTAGCTTGCTTGAGGCAAACAGCGGCAATTCATCTTCAGAATCCATTAAGCTCCATCGAGTAGCATAACGGTTTAATGACAAGCTTCTGAAAGCGTTTGCAGAGGCCAGTAGTTCAATGTCTCTGCGTGATAAGCCAATTCTTTTGATCTGGGATAGGTGTGAGTAGCCTGACTTTGGTCTTTCTGAAACAATTTTATTCATCCCTTGCTCACTGAGTCCTTTGACTTGGCGCAGCCCTAAACGAATGGCGTAGGGGGCCTTGTTTGCCAGGCTGTGGTTGACATTAGAGAGATTGATGCACACGGGTAGGACTTCAATATGGTGACGCTGTGCATCTTGTACCAATTGTGATGCGCTGTAGAAACCCATCGGCAAACTGTTAAGGAGGGAGGTGTAGAATACCGAAGGGTAGTAGAATTTTAACCAGGCAGAGACATAAGCCAGTACGGCAAAGGATGCCGAGTGGCTTTCAGGGAAACCGTACTCTCCAAAGCCACAAATTTGCTCAAAAATACGTTCAGCAAAGTCCAGTTCGTAGCCTCTTTCTAACATACCATTGATCAACTTTGCTTTAAATTTGAACAATTCCCCGTTTTTTTTCCATGAGGCCATTGCCCGGCGCAGTTGGTCTGCTTCTCCCCCGGTAAAGCCCGCAGCGACCATGGCCAGCTTAATGACCTGCTCCTGAAAAATAGGCACCCCTAATGTGCGGGATAACACCTCTTTTACCTCTTCTGAAGGGTAAGAAACCGCCTCTTCACCATTTCTGCGTTTAAGAAAAGGGTGCACCATATCGCCCTGTATCGGGCCTGGCCGAACTATGGCGATTTGAATGACCAGATCATAGTAATTGGCGGGTTTTAAGCGCGGCAGCATACTCATTTGTGCACGAGACTCAATTTGGAAAACACCGATAGTGTCGGCCTGTTGAATCATGCGGTAGACGTTTGGATCATCCTGCATGCGGGTTATTTCAGCAATGGAATAGCGATGGCCATAGTGGTTATAAATAAGGTCAAATGACTTTCGAATGGCTGTCAGCATTCCCAATGCAAGTACATCGACCTTTAGCAACCCCAGGCTTTCCAGATCATCTTTATCCCATTGAATAACAGTGCGCTCTTCCATACTCGCATTCTCAACAGGAACCAGTTCGTAAAGCGGCCCGGATGAGATAACGAAACCTCCGACATGCTGAGATAAATGCCTTGGAAAGCCGATAATCTCATTTACTAGCGTAATAAACTGTTGCCCCTTGAGCGACTCAGGTTTTAACCCTAACTCCACGACTTGAGCCTGCCAGCCTAAGTCACGATCACGGCGGTTTACATTTTTTATAAAGAAGTCGAGTTGAGCTTCTGCAATACCGAGCGCTTTTCCGACATCCCGTACAGCACTTTTAAAACGGTAACTGATGACCGTTGCCGCCAATGCCGCTCGCTCACGACCATACTTACGGTAGATATACTGGATTACTTCTTCTCTGCGCCCGTTCTCGAAATCGACATCAATATCTGGTGGCTCATCTCGTTCCTTACTGATAAAACGCTCAAACAGCACGGAAATTTGCCGTGGATCTACGGAGGTAATCTCCAGGCAGTAGCAGACCACAGAGTTCGCAGCAGAGCCTCGGCCCTGATACAAAATTCCCTGTTGCTTTGCGAACATAACCACATCATAAATAGTGAGGAAAAAGAATGGATAATTAAGCGCTTCAATTAACGTTAACTCTTTGTTGATTATTGCTTGTACTGAGCTTGAAACGCCTTCTGGAAACCGGTTCCTAATACCATGCTCAACCAGTTTTCGTAAATAGGACATAGCGGTTTCACCACGGGGTACCAGTTCTTGAGGGTATTCGTAGCGCAATTCACCCAGGTCGAAGTTGCACCGGTTTGCGATCTCCACGCTTTCTGCCAACCATAATGGGTCAAACAGGCTGGAAAGTTTCTTTTTAGAGCGAAGGGTTCGTTCTGTATTGGCTAATAATAGCTGCCCTGCCTGATGGACGGGGGTTCCATGCCTGATGGCCGTTAGCACATGCTGAAGCGATAAGCGTGTAGATGAATGCATCAGCACGCCGCCGCAAGCCGTAATGGGCATATTCCATATTCGGGACAGTGATTGGCAGTGTTGGGTGTAGTGCTTGTCGTTATGCTTTAGGTGCCTTTGAAGGCCGATCCAGCTGCGGTCTTTATAATATTTCTTTAGCCACTTGGCCCATTGTTCGTCACTGCTGTTTCCTTTGGGTAGCCAAATAACAAAGCACTGTTTGATGGACATCAGGTCCCACTTATCCAATACATAATGGCCTTTTTCAGCGCGGCGTCGTGCATTGGTAATGAGTCGGCATAACTCGGCATACGCCTGACGGTTCGGACAGATTAAAATAATGCTTAGTTCATGATTTAGTTTCAGCAAGCTCCCCACAATGAGTTTGATAGACAGTTGGTTTTTCTTGATTGCTGCATACGCTCTGACGACTCCGGCAACAGAGCACTCATCTGTTATTGAAATAGCCTGATAACCTAAAAAATTAGCTTGTGTCACCAGCTCTTCCGGGTGAGATGCCCCTTGCAAAAAAGAGAAGTTGCTTTGGCAATAAAGCTCTGCGTATGACATTAGCTAAATACTCCATGCAGAAACCATTTTTGCTCGGGGGTTCGAAACACCCACAACCAGCGGCCGTTTTCTGTACGCGCAATAAAGTAATCCCGAATGATCGCCTGCCCATCCCACCATCCTGTTGAAAGCCTTTCTGGCCCCTGAATGATAGAGATACGCTCTCTTAGTGGTTTAGGGAATGGCAATAGAATACTTGGTCGGAGCAGGTTTTTATCTATGGGGATAGTCGTAGAGTCGGGTGTTTCGACCATCGGTTGGCAATATTGAGAGCTTATATGAGGGCGGGGGTCTTCCGTGATACGCACGCCTTGAATGTTCTGTTCGCCAAGCTTTGCCTGCAATAACGACAGCAGCTCAAGGGGGGATAGCTTTCCTTGTTTTCCCCTAAACAAATC
Organism: Alkalimarinus coralli; assembly: GCF_023650515.1. Classification (NCBI taxonomy): domain Bacteria; kingdom Pseudomonadati; phylum Pseudomonadota; class Gammaproteobacteria; order Alteromonadales; family Alteromonadaceae; genus Alkalimarinus; species Alkalimarinus coralli. The sequence goes on along the minus strand of NZ_CP096016.1, from coordinate 2,246,145 downwards.
TGCCATATCACCTTGTTTGGCTGCGACCCGTTTTACGCTTAAAGACAGTCGTACGACAGGGTCACTTAGCCTGACTGACTCAAACTTTAATTGAAATAATTTAAGCCATATTTCCTGCCGGTATTCACCCGCAGCGGATGTTGCACTCACCTCACATGATTGGTTATTCCTAAGCTGTAATAGTAAAGAGAGCTCATGGGCATACTGATCTCTTACGCGTAAAAAATCTTCGAGTTGTGCCAATAATTTTAGTAACGGTTTTTCCAGAAAAGAGAGGTTTACAACGTCGAAGAGTAAATCAAGGTAGCGATTGAAACGTTCAGGAGGGTGATAAAAATTAATTGTGTGGTGAAACTCTCCCGTTAATCGCCCTGTATAGTTCACTAAATCACTATCAAAACGTTTGGCAATATCAGCCATAGAGATGCTTAATAAGTCCTTTACCGTGTTTACGCCTACCCGAGTCAATTGGCTTACTTGTTTTGTTGTTAACTCTGTTTCTGATAACTGGCACTGGTTAATTTTTACAGACAGTTCTTGCTTTGAGTCCAGTATTTGGTTGACTCCTTTCTGTGCCAGCATTTTTGCAGCGAAAGGGGAGTAACCAGACGAATAAGTATAATTAAAGGGTAGTTTGTCAAGTTGGTCAGTAATAGAGCGCCAATAGTTCTCAAGCCCGTCATAAAGGGTCAACATATTGCTGGCGTGGAGCAGTAACCCATTAGGTTCAAAAAAACTGATATCTGAGGTAACCGTGTATAATCCGTGCGCGATCTCTTTTAATTTGTCTGACTCACAGCAAGCGTCGTACTGAAGGACTTGCAGGTTCCCACAAAGAGAGGCGGCGGTTGCTAACCCCATACCCCGCTTAACTCCGTTTGCCTGAGCCTCCTGATTCAGTTGTACAATTTCATTACGCCTTCCTTCAACAATGATGACGCCTTGAGAGGGCTCACAGTAAAGAGCATCGAGCTGCAAAGAGGGAAAATGTAAGTAGATCCAAAGTGACATGGTGCCATCTCACTTACACGATTTTTTGATGACGTGCTGTTGGAAAGTGAATGACATTGTTGGCTTTGCCGCAGCAGAGTGCTGGCCAGTCAGCAGACATATCTAACGCGAACTCAGGGATGGCCCTGCCTCCCTTTCGTTTTGTAATAGATACACCGAGGCCTTGCGTATGGGGGGTTAGTTGCATGTTCAACGATACTGGCAGAGAGGTTATGTTCTGAGTCGGCGGGCTCATGATGAATTGCACGCAGTCTCCTTCTTCACAAGCCATTTGGAACCGCTTTATTTGATGTATTTCCTGCACGTTTTGCCATAAAAGAACAGCCCCGCAAGCGCCGCTTTTGAGGCACTGTTCAGCCGCCCATAGGGCTTCATTTTTACGGCGGGAGTTAATGATTAATAACTTCTTTAAGTCATAACCCTGATGGTAAAAGAATTCAGCACATATTGAGCCTGGTGGATTTATAAATACCAGTAAACGTGACTGTGTTGATAGTGTGCCCATAAGAACTCGTAGCTCGCCAATCCCTAATGGACTACGAATATTGACAACGCCTGTTGCCGGAAAACCACCTGCCAGCTTTTCATCAAGTATTGGGTACCCACACGACTGCGTATTCTGCTTTGGTTGTGTTTGATGGCCCTTCCAGACTAATTGTTTTCGCGCTAATAAATCGATTAAGTCACTCATAATTTCTAATTAAAAAATACTGTTTATATGTACAGTATAGTGTCGAATGTTAATCAATAGCAAGGTGAAAATGAACAAACAAGCGGAATCAATAAAGGGTGGCAGGCAGAAGGGGGGCAGGTATTTATAAACCTATATCTGTCGATTTTATTGCATGGTGCAACATGTCTGGCACATGCGAGGGGGAGTGATAGGGTGCGCAGTCGCACCCTATACTGTTCGTCTGCTTAAGCCATAATTGGCTAAAAAATAAGGCTTTATAATGTAACCAATCAGGCCGAAGCGGGCTTGCCAGGTTATGTCTAAATTTACTTTGAAACTGCGACTCAAGTCCGAGCTGTTACAGCTTATCCCTCAATAATAGCGGACTTATCTTCGCCACCAAACGCTTCTAATATAGCGGGGAGCAATTTGGCAAACTCCATCGACATAATGGCAAAACTGGCATCGAATTTACTGGCCGCATCCTCTGCGCCTGAGTCATCGAGTTGTTCCTGCATCACATCACCAAACTTTAGGCGTTTGATTGATAGATCTTCATTCATAATAAATGAAATATTCTCTTCCCAGGTCATCGCCAGTTTAAATACCTGCTTGCCTGCTTCCAGGTGAGTGCCGATTTCTTCGCCGTCAAGTTCAACGCCTTTGCAACGCACAACGCCTCCTTCTTCGCCTGGATCACGCAGCTCGCACTCTTCATCAGCCTCAAACCCTGTCGGCATTAATGCGTCTTTTGTCAGCCAGCTGGTCATAACGGATGACGGGGCTTGATTAACCGATGGTATACGAATAGGTAGTGATCCAATGGTTTTGCGCAGGTAACTGGTAATATCGTCTGCGGCTTTTGCAGATGATGCGTTTACGATAAGAAAGCCATCTTTGGGTGAGAGATAAGCATAGGTAAGTTTTGAGCGGGTGAAGGCTCTTGGAAGAAGCTCGTGGGTGATCTGCTCCTTCAGCTCATCTTTTTCTTTTTTGGTCACTTTGCGCATCTGAGTTTCTTCAATCTCAGCGACTTTTTCTGCAACAGCTTCTTTTACAACCGTAGAGGGGATGAGTCGATCTTCACGTTTAAGGCAGATCATCCAGTGGCCGTTAGTCACATGAACCAACTGCTGGCCGTGCCTGCCTAAAGGAGAAACCCAACCCTGGCGGGAAACTTCAGTCGGGCCGCAGGGGGTAAAAGGGCTTTCTTCAAGCTTTTGTTCAAGCTCTGTATCAGAAAGTGTAAACGGCTTTGTGAAACGATAGGCGATTATATTTTTAAACCACATAGTTTATTTTTGTATCCGATTAATTGTAAAGAGACTTTTGCACGACTACTGCGCTTACAAATACAGCGTTAAAAAATAACTCAAAATGCTCATATAATATTACATATACACTGCGCTTTTTCGTCATTTTTTGCCTTGTCTTTGCTTCGCTCATAACGTCGTGCAAAGGTCTCGTAAAAAATGATTTTAGAAAATATTGAGCAATAAATGCTCAGTGAGTACGTTGTGTAAAAAGGGTTTGTTCAAAAAAACGGGTCGTCGATTATGAAGGATGTTATTGGGGGTGCCAAGACTGATTTGGAATCTTTTCAAAGATTGCTATAGACTCTCATTTCTTTAATGGTTAGCCATGGTAGATAACTACTTGATTGAACTTATTCTATACAGCACAACAGGGTGCCACCTCTGCGAAAAGGCCATTGAAGTGCTGCAGGTTGCCTTGCAGGGCCAATCCTGTATGCTTGATGAAATCGATATTGCTTATGATGACGGTTTATTAGAGCAATACGGTGTCAGAATTCCGGTATTAAAGAACCCTCAAAATGGCAAAGAAGTCGGCTGGCCCTTTGGACCGGAAGACGTTCTTGCTTTGCTTGAACCTTGAACCAGGACCATCATGATTATTGTTATTTCACCTGCCAAAACACTTGATTTTGAAACCCCACCAGTCACTGAACGGCATACTACGCCTGGATTCCTGGATGACTCTTGCGAACTGGTTGAAGCGTTAAAGCTACTGGAACCTCATGATATATCCACGTTAATGAGCATTAGCCCGAAGCTGGGAGAGCTAAATGCGGAGCGTTTTCAAACATGGCAGCTACCTTTTACGCCCGAGAATGCTAAACAAGCCGTATTAGCGTTTAAAGGTGATGTTTATACCGGGTTAGATGCTGAAACCTTCACTGAAGATGATTTTGAATTTGCGCAATCTCACTTGAGAATTTTGTCCGGCCTTTATGGTGTGCTTAAGCCCCTTGATTTGATTCAGCCATACCGTTTGGAAATGGGGACTAAGTTTAAAAATGAGCGCGGTGCTAACCTTTATCATTTTTGGGGAACCACGCTGACGGAAAGTTTGAACAATGAGCTTGAAGCAGACGACAATGTATTGATTAACCTGGCTTCAAACGAATATTTTAAGTCAGTAAAGGCGAAGTCACTGTCGGCAAGAATGATTACCCCAGTGTTCAAAGATATGAAAAATGGCCAGTATAAGATGATTAGCTTTTATGCAAAGAAGGCAAGAGGACTAATGTCTGCTTATATCATTAAAAACAAGATAAAGGATGTAGAAGGCCTTAAAGCTTTTGATTCAGAGGGTTACGGTTTCAACCCTGAGCTGTCGAAAGGCGATGAGTGGGTGTTCACACGTAATATTGAGAATGCTTAACGTTCTAAACTAACCCTGATTCCGTTCCGCTGCATCTAGGCTACAGGGAGGTTTGGTTGTAGCCGTGATGAAAGGAGGCGCGACTGGAATCAAGGAAGGGGGATTGAAGCCCTAAGCTAACCCTGATTCCGCTTCGAGGCTGTGAAAGTATTAACAAGCAAGAGATTCTTTGACTTCAAAACGAACTCGAAGCGAATCTGGCGTCATTACAACGGCCTTTATAATTATTGTCTGTAGAAACAGGTAATACTTATAGGCCTTTAAATATAGCTCTGGGCTCCTTCTATTAAGGCGAAACAGAGCTTTATTTTTTATCTCCTCAAGGAGCCTGTCGAACCCCAACACATTAAGTGCACGTGTGAGATTATAACATAACGCCATTAAACTAAACTCAGCCGCTACCTTCTCTTGGCCTCTTAGCAGGAAGTGGCTCCAACCTGCTCTAGATTTCATCGTGCCAAATGGGTGCTCAACGAGTGTACTTCGCTCGCGCATTTTTCCTTTGCTTACCTTCATTCGTTCTTGATGAGCTGTGAGCAGGTCTGCATTCTCACTTCGCCACACGACTCGGCAAGGTATTTTCTCCCCAAGACAGCTTGCTTTTTGGGGGCAGCTTTTACAGACTGTTTCTGATGCACTGAAGCGATGAAATACTTGTCCGTTCTGTGTGCGGGGCGACCCTCGTTGGTTTAATGACTCTCCTGCAGGGCACACATAATGATTTTTCCTCGCATCATATATGAACTGGTCTTTTGTGTACCTTCCCTTTTTCCCTTTACCCCCCGTTTTAGGCTTGGGAACATAAGGTGTTATCTTATCTTTTACACACTTAGCAATATGCGCCCCGCTGTAATAGCCCGCATCAGCAAGCACTTCTAACTCATCTGAATTCAGTATTTTCTTTGCTTTTAGCGACATTGGGTGCAATTGTTTAAGGTCGTTTGGCTCCGTTGTGACTTCTTCGCAAACGATCAAGTGATGCTTGTTATCTACTGCTATCTGTACGCTGTAGCCGGATACCTTTTGAGTTCCTTTGTTCAGTAAACGGGCATCTTTGTCTGTACTGCTCTCTTGTGTTTTTTTAGATTTTTCTAACCTTTTTAATTCGCTCTCTTTATCTTGTTTTTCTTTTTTCCAGTCTTCGAGTTGCTGAAGCACTTTTTCCAGTTCAATATCACTGGGCTTGTTTTCTTCTTCCTTTTCCTGCGCATCTTGCTGATCTAGCTCGTTCTGCCATTGCTCGATATGCGCCTCTAGCTTTTTGAGCTTCTTCTTGAGACCTGTGGTGGTCGTAAAGCTCTTGCGGCTCGCGCTTCCTTTAAAGAAACTGCCGTCAATAGCAATGCACTGGCCTCCAAACAACGAAAGTTTCTTGCAGAATAAAATAAACTCTTTATGAGTCTCCCGAATCGCACGCCGGTTTTGGCTGCGAAAATTAGCGATCGTCTTATAGCTTGGCTTAAGCCCTTGAACTAACCACATCACCTCTATATTACGGTGGCACTCTTGTTCCAACCGACGACTCGACTTAATGCGGTTTAGATATCCGTAGAGGTAAAGCTTGAGTAACGCACCGGGAGGGTAGGCAGGCTGCCCGCTATTAACCTTGTTTTCTAAGGTATGTTGATAGCCGAGCTTTCCTAAGTCTAAACATTCAACATAGGCATCAAGGGCTCTGATGGGATGCCTCTCATGCACGTAGTCATCCATATGGCTCGGAAACAAATCCCCTTGATCGCGGGAGTGTGTTTTCTTGTATTGTCTTCCCATTTTCTTATATCTTCGAAGTCGTTAGGCGACGATATTATACAGCGGGGAGCCTATGGATACTTTCACAGCCTCTTCGCTGCATCAAGGCTACAGGGAGCTTTGGTTGTAGCCGTGATGAAAGGAGGCACGACTGGAATCAAGGAAGAGTGATTGAAGCTCTCAAACTAATTCTGATTTCGCTTCGCTGCATCAAGGCTACAGGGAGCTTTGGTTGTTGCCGTGATGAAAGGAGGTTCGACTGGAATCAAGGGAGGGTGATTGAAGCCCTAAGCTAACCCTGATTCCGTTTCGCTGCATCAAGGCTACAGGGAGGTTTGGTTGTAGCTGCGACTAGAAACGACAATGTTAGGTTTATATATCGCATTGATATAAGTCAAATGTTGTAAATTCAGTTTACTTATTTAGCTCGATCCCTATAATGTCCGACAAATTAAGTTGGGTATTATTTTTATCTAGTACAGACAGGGGAGAGTGTTATGTCAGTAGCGCAATTTGAATCAATTTCATTAACGGTGTTAATTACTGCGTTGATTTGCTACATGGGCTATATCGTTTGGGATCTGGCAAAACGCTCAGAGGCCGGAAAGTTTGGCACAATGGCTTTGTTTGGTGCTTTAGGCCTTGGTGTGATGGGCTTTGTTATCAAGACAGTCATGATCGAAGTGATTAATGTTTAAGTCGATCAATGACCTTGTGAGACCTTTGCACTACTACTGCGCTTACAAATACAGCGTTAAAAAATGACTCAAAATGCTCATTTATTACTCATAAACTGCGCTTTTTCTTCATTTTTTGCCTTGTCTTTGCTTCGCTCGTAACGTCGTGCAAAGGTCTACTTGTAAGTTATTTAGTTTTATTAAAAAGGCGACCATTGTAGGTCGCTTTTTTTTGCCCGTTTTATGGATAAAAGTTCGGTAGTACTTGCTCTGATGGACCTCTATCTTTTTTTCGAATTTCGTTTAAACATTTGAGAAGCGCATCGTTATCCCAGTTACTGGATGGGGTGTCAGGTGTGGCGGGTGAATAAAAGGCGCTCTCTGCCTTGGATATCAACGCAGAAAGAGTTTCGTCATCTAATAGCCTTTCAACGTCTGCAACACTGTTAATCGTTGCCTCTGGCCATTTTATTTTTGCCCACTGAACAAGATCCCCGAGCATATCTGGTGATTTTTGGCGAATGCTTCCCGATAGCTTTTCAAATGCAGCTTCTTCACTTGAAGAGTTTGCCATTATTGGTGAACTTACTTCTTGTTCCACTCGAACGGTGTTTTTCCTCTTCAGCAAAATGACTGTTGTTATGGCCCAGCCCGAAATTAATAAAGCAATAATGACGTAGAGAGCACCATTGCCTGACTCATCAACCGCTTTATCAGCAGTGGCTGCGTTGTTACTGCCGGACTCAGAAGGGCTTGCTTCTGGAGCAACAGGGCTTGTTTCGGCTGGCTCAGAATAGCTCTGCTCTTCGCTAACGGGAGGCGCGCCATTGCCTGAGGCTATTGTTAACTCACGAGCGGGAATAACGGCGACACGCTCAACTTGGTTAACGGTATCCCACCAAGGGATTTTTATCTCAGGTAGTGTCACCTTGCCTGCTTTAACAGCAACCATGGCGATGGACTCTGTTCGGCTCGATTCGACCCCTGCCTGGTGTTCCAGTGACTCTGTTTCAGGTTGGTCGGGATACTGTTTGAAACCGTGATTATCGCTTATGTTCAAAGGCGGTAGAGCGGAGCCTAACAGACCTAGCGTTTGTATCGAAATAGTGCGTGTGAAGGAGTCTCCGACGGAAACGTTTTCAAGCGGTTTATCCCACTTCTCTGTCAGATTAAGACTGATTGCAGGCAACCAGACTTGCCCCGTAAACTCTGAAGCAGGTGGACGAACATTGACATTAATGGCATCACTACTGTCACGAATATGCTTTCTTTTACGTAGCCGACTATCAATAATAGTTCCGCTGAATGTTTGAGGTGCAATGGCGAGTTCACCACTTTTCTGTGGGAAGATCAGAAACTTGCGCTCTATCACTTCGTAGCGTTGGTTGTAGCGCATGCGATAATACTTTTTCTGATCGCCGACTTGCTCGATGATTGCGTCATCCAATTCGGGGTTACTTAAATCGCCCGAAACAAGGTTATCGGCATAATAAAGCCGCAATGTGTAGATGATCTGTTCTTGTACGTAGGCTTCCTGTTTATCGACCTCAGCCTCCATAAAAACTAAGGGAGGGCGGCCATCATCCGGGCTGGCTTTGCCTTTTAATACCTTAATGCCAATGGGCTGAGAGGCTTTATCAGCATGTTTAATAGAGGGGATTGTTAGCGCCCCAGCACTTTTAGGCGATAGGGTATAGACCCAGGTAATGGTTGCGTTATGAGTACCGTTAATGGATTGAATATTGTACTTCTGTTGTTGGTCAATAATTTCGAAATCGTTTTCAAGTGTGCCGAGATCGGGGGCGGGTAGCTCCATATTTCTTAGGTTAAACAGGTTACTGAAGTTCAACTCCAGTTCAAGCTGACCGATAATGGTAAGCTCAACCGTTTCGTTCTGGTGAATTTGTGTTCGGTCAACACTGGCATGAAGCTCATCTGAATCAGCGGCAAATAGCGGTGTTGATATACCAAGGCAGACAAGTGTAAGCAGTACGGCAACACCTGCTCGTGAAAATCGGCCAGCCGCACTGGAAAATGTATTAGCTAGAAAATAACTTACCATATGGGTTGTCCCTCTTGTTGACTCTGTCGACCTCGTTTTTGTTGGTATTGTTGAGCAAACTTGCGTCTCAGGAGACCGCCTGGGTCATCGGGTACACGCCTCATCCATTGTTCGAATGCTTGAGTCTCTTCGTCTGTTAACTGATCCTGCTCGCTCGCTTGTGCTTGCTGCGGGTTTTGCTCAGCTTTTGAGTCTTTATCGGTTTTTTCAGCCCCTTGTGCTTGTTGTTGCTCCTGCTTTTCAGACTGCTCTTGCTCTGATTGCTTGTTGTCGGCCTGCTGCTGTTCTGCTTGATCTTGATCTGGCTGCGTTTGGTCAGACGATGCTTGATCAGACTGCTGAGACTGGCCCTGTTGTTGATCTTGTTGCTGACCCCCTGATGATTCATTATTTTGAGAAGCCTGTTGATCTTGGCTTTGGTCTTGGCTTTGCTCTTGATCTTGAGAGTCGCCTTGCTGGCCGTCCGACTGCTGCTGGTCTTTAGAATCAGAATCGCTTGACTCAGACTGGTCAGACGATTGATCTTGGGACTGCTGTTCCTGAGATTGTTGCTCCTCAAGAAACTTTTCAATCAGCGCTTTGTTGGTGGCCGCATCCTCAAAGTCAGGGTCTTGCTGCAAAACCTCTTCGTAGGCTTCAATTGCTTCCTGGAACTTCTGCTGCTGAGCTAATGCAGTTGCCTGGTTATAGAGTGCGGTCGTTGTGGTGGCTGTTTCAAATGATTGCTGCGCCTCTTCGTACTGCTTCGCTTTGTACTGGGCTGTGCCTTTCCACTGGGGGTCTTCAAATAGCTCAGCCGCTTTAGCCGGGTTATTTTCCACTATCTCCATGGCCTGTTGATCAGGGGTTTTCCATAGATCTTTCCATTCAAAGGCCATGGCATCCTTGGGCTGAAGGGTAAAAGAGAGTAGCAATACCAGTGAGAACGCCCCTCTTTTGTAGCCCAACAGCACAATAGGTATCAGAATAAGCGCGAACCAATACCCTTCATCATGCCATTGATCATAAAGGCTATTCTCTGCCTCAGTATCAGCAAGGTTATTTGAGTTTTTCGAATTTGTGTCTACTGACATGACCGCCTTTAATGATTCAATATCGGAATCGTCCAATTGAATGGGCTCCATAACGCCTGAGTGATTAGAGGCCAATTGCTCTAGCAGGTCAAAGTCGGTTTTGGGAATAATAACGCTCCCTTTGTCTTTTAGGTAACCTCGCTCAGGTATATTAATAGGCCCACCCTGTTCGGTACCTACTGCTAACACAGAAAGAGGGTATGAGGTATTGCTGAGCCGCTCGCTAATTTGTTGCAGGTTATCCGGCTCTATGCCGTCAGTTATCAGTAGTATTTTTCCGTTAGTTGCGCCGCCATTTTTTAATACATCGATGGCTTGTTCAATAGCGAGTTCAGGGCGACTGCCCATCGCAGGCATGATGAATGGGTCAAGCGGTGGTAACATTGACTTCAATGTGTTGGTGTCATCGGTCAGAGGTGTAACGACGTAACTATCCCCGGAGTAGACGATCAGTGCGGTATTGCCTTCTTTTCTCTGCTCTAATAAGTCTTGAAGCTTATGTTTAGCACGAGTAAGGCGGTTGGGTTTTTGGTCGGATGCTAACATTGAGAGCGATAAGTCCAGCACAATCGCTAGGTTATCGCTTTGCTGATGCAGGGGTTGAGGCTTTTTCTGCCAACTTGGCCCGGCAAGTCCTAAAGCCAACAATGCAATTATAATAGCGAACCATTTCCAATTGTCAGTGGTGCCGGATGACGACTGGTTTCCGACCAGTAGGTGCTGTAATAACTCTGGTGGAATGGCCTTACTCCAGTCTGAATCAACCTCTGACTGGCGCTTGTGAGAGAACCATAATATTAACGGAACTAGAAATAATACCAGCAACCAGAGTGGGCGCAGAAAATGAAACTGGTAGAGAGTGTCTAAAAAAGCCATCTGTTAACCCTCCACCTGATCGGTTGATGAAGTGCTTTGATGGCTGCTTTTTCTTGCTACGCTACGGGCATTAAGTAAGCGTTGAACCTGTGGCATGCCTAACTTTATCAGGATCATTGCGATAAGTGATAAAAACGACAGCGCAAGTGGCCAGTGAAAATAGGAGCGGGTAGGGCGATAGCTCCTCACTTCTTGTTCAATGGGTTCCAGCTGGTTTATTCCTTCATAAATAAGCTCTAACTCGCCTGTATTTCGGGCTCTAAAAAACTGTCCGCCGGTGGTATCTGCAATTTGCTGTAGTGCATCTTCATCCAAATCTTTAGATGGGTTAACGGTTCTTGAGCCCAGAAATCCTCGCTTAACCATCTGCTCCGCACCGATACCGATGGTATAGATTTTAATATTTTCCTTTGCGGCGAGTTGAGCGGCTTTCTCTGGCTGAATTTCTCCGGCGGTATTAGCGCCATCGGTTAGCAGAACAAGTACACGACTGTTTTGAGGTCTTTCTCTCAACCGTTTTACTGCGAGGGTAATCGCATCACCGATGGCGGTTGCCCTGCCGGCCATACCTAAAAAGGCTTCTTGGAGCAGTGTATTTACGGTGACGGTGTCGAAAGAGAGTGGTGACTGAATATAAGGTTGTGAACCAAAAAGTATAAGCCCAACCCGGTCACCTTTTCGCTGCTCTACAAAGTCGCTCACAACAGACTTTACCACATCCAGCCGAGTGACCTGATAGCCTTTAAGCAACATATCTTCCTCTTTCATACTGGGTGAGATGTCGACCGCCAGCATAAGATCGCGACCTGATAGGGGGACTTCAACCAGCTCACCCACATATTGGGGGCGGCTGACGGCGACAACTAATGACACCCAAGCGATAAGTTGCAGCAGTTTTAAAAGCTTTGAACGTTGTGGAGTTGTTACCCCTTTGCCCGTTAGGCCCGCAGCCTCCAACTGATTAAAGAAGGGGATTCGAAGTGCTTGTTTTTGCTCTGTTGTTGCATTGTTTCGAGGCTTTATAAGCAACGGTGCGGCTAATAACAGTAGTAGCCAAGGCCATTCAAACTCTAACATCAGGCCTCCTTTATCCATTGACGCAGTGTTTTGATTAGCTTCTTTATTTCAGCCGTAGAGTTTTTATCTTTTTCAAAACCTTGTTGGTATTGGGCCCCTGGTCGGTATTGACCCTCTGGCTGATATTGGCCCTCTGATAGCAGTGCCAGTTGCTTATCGTTGAACATATTAGGTGTTTCATCACCGTTTAAAAAGGATTCAAGAAACTGCTTCCACTGTTGACCAGTGAGTGCCGAAATAGTCGGGTCGTTGAGTTTATGGTGTGCAATCCGTTTGATGAGTTTATTAATCAAACAGAGAGACTCCTGATGAGAGTGTGTTGATACTTGTGCAGAAACCTGGGTAATGGTTTTGTTCGCCTCTTTCTTCCAGGCATTATTTTGAATGTGCCTGCGTATCAGGTATGCGACTAAAACGATAGCAATAACGACTGTGATAATGAGTGCCCACCAGCCAGGAGCAGGGGGCCAGAAGCCGATGGCGGCTGGCTCGTGTATATCTTTTAATTGACTCAATAGTTCTTCAGGAGTCATGCTAATTTTCCATTTCTCAATTTCTTAATACTAATCTTAGGGTGCCCAAGTGTTTGCGGTACCTGTTAGCTGGCAATGCTTATTAATTGATGGTGCCTAATGACTAAATTACAAATTTCATGAGCCGCTGCATAATCGTATTAGGTGGAACAACGGTGTCCTGCTCAATATACGGAATGCCCATTCGGGACATGGCCTTACTGAGTCGCTCATTAAATGCGTGAATTTCTCTTGAGTACTGTTCTTGTGATGAAGGAGATTGAGTATCAAGAGAGCGAATACTAGCGCCATCACTTACTGTATAAGTGCCAGGGGGCGGCAGCTTGATTTCAAGTGCATCATAATTACGTATTACGGCAACATCATTATGCTTTGATAAGACTTGAATGTGCTGCTCCGTGGCGTTATTAAAGTCCAGTAAGTCACTTAGAATGAATATCAAAGTGCCTGGTTTTGCAATCCTTTGTGCTTCGAGCAATGCATCATTAAGCGTAAATGGCTGATCAGGTTTATCTGATGAGGTGTGCAGTGATGGGCGATGATCTATTTTTGCCTGCTGGCCCGTTTTTTTAACGGATAAAGCCTGATTGAAGTCTGCGATAATGTTGATAAACCTCATGACTGTTTTTCGACTTCTTGCCGGCTTTAATTCATGATGGCCGTTGTCTGAAAAAACGATGCCGCCTACACGGTCGCCTTTTTCTATTGCCATCCATGCCAGAAGCGCTGCAGACTGAGCGGCTCTTACCGATTTAAATGTGGTCGTGCTGCCGAAGAATTGAGAAATACTCTGATCGCAAATAATCAGAATCGGGCGTTCTCGCTCTTCATGGAACAGTTTGGTATGAGGTTTTTGTCTTCTTGCTGTTACGCGCCAATCAATACTTCTGACATCATCGCCTGGTTGATATAAGCGGACTTCAGAGAACTCCATTCCTCGGCCTCTGAAAGGGGATCGATGAACCCCACTTTGTTGCCTGACTGACCGTCGTGCAGATGGCATTTTTAGTGCCATGGCTTCGAAACGAAGCAGCATAAGCTCTTTAACGCTACAGTAGACAGTACTCTTTTCTACCGCTGGAGATTGAGACGACGTAGCTTGGACTGTACGATTAAACAGAGGCATGGTTACGACCTTTAATCAGCCTAAACAACAGGAACGCGCTCTACCAGCGTGTCTATTATTTTATCTGTTGTGATGCCTTCAGCTTCTGCTTCAAATGTAATAAGAACCCTATGCCGCAGCGTGTCATGAATCACTGCTCTTACATCGTCAGGGCTTACAAAGTCTTTACCGTGTAGCCATGCATGTGCTTTTGCACAGCGATCCAGTGAGATGGTTCCTCGTGGACTGGCCCCAAAGTCGATCCAGCGATTGAGATCATCGCCATAACGCCCAGGCTGACGGGTCGCAATAATCAGTTGCACAATATACTCTTCAACTGAGTCTGCCATGTAGAGCTTATTGACGGCACTGCGCGCATCAAATATGTCTGCCTGAGAAATCTTGTCCAGACTGCTTTGAATGTTGTCTTGTTCACTATACTCTTCTCTTGCTAACCGCAAAATTGACTTTTCTGCATCTGCATCGGGGTAGTCAATTTTTACGTGCATAAGAAATCGATCAAGCTGGGCTTCAGGTAACGGGTAGGTGCCTTCCTGTTCAATTGGGTTTTGAGTCGCCATAACCAGAAACAGACGGTCGAGCGAGAAGGTTTGTTTACCGACGCTGACCTGGCGTTCCGCCATCGCTTCGAGAAGCGCAGACTGAACCTTTGCCGGGGCTCGGTTAATTTCATCTGCCAGTACCAGGTTATGAAAAATCGGACCTTTCTGAAAATGAAACTGACCATCTTCGGGTCGATATATTTCAGTGCCTGTGACATCTGATGGTAGTAAATCAGGTGTAAACTGTATGCGTTGAAAGTTACCCTCCAGCATATTGGAAAGCTCTTTAATCGCCTTTGTTTTGGCGAGCCCTGGAGCGCCTTCAACAAGTAGGTGTCCGTCGGCTAGCAGCGCTATTAGCAGTCGATTGACTAAGTGTTCCTGCCCGATAATGTGTTGGCTTAGGTATTGTTTAAGAGATTTGAATGCGTTTTGAGGCTGCATGGTACGAAGCTCTTTTTTTCTCTGTTGTCGTTATAGTGAAAACCGCAAAAACTTGCTTGAATTATGCTAAATAGATGCCTAAAAGTAACTGAATTAGTTCGCTATTTGTATGATTGCTACCCTAATAGATAAAACTACAATAAGCAATTTCCAAAGCATGAACTATTCTTAATCTTATGTTTGTTCCATGCTAAAAATTCTGTGCCAAATAATAAACCGTAAATACGATGCTTCTTCAACCTATTTTGTTGGAGGGCTAATTTGAGGATAAGTTGGATGAACCACGTTACAACCGATTCAAAAGCTGTTTTTCTGAAAGAGTTGGCCAATTCCTTTGAAGCGAAGCTGGACAAGGCGGAAGCAAAAAAAGTAACCGATTTTGTCTTTCAGTTCTTTGGTGGTTTGCCCATGGAAGAGGTAACAGGTAAGCGGTTTTCGGATATTTACGGAGCAGTGTTAGCCAGCTGGAAATTTATTCAGCACCACAATTTAAAGCATCCAAAAGTGCGGGTATTTAATCCCGACCTGGAAGAAGACGGGTGGCAGTCGACTCATACAGTGATTGCTGTACTGCACAAGAACATTCCCTTTTTGGTTGACTCCATCCGCATGGCACTTAATGAACGTGAGTTAACGGTTCACTCTATTCAGCATGCCGTTTTAGGTATGGATAGAGACCGTTCGGGGAATTTGAAAAAGCTATTGCCCAGGGATCCTACGGGTGAATCCAATAAGACCGAGTCGCTGATGTTTATTGAGGTTGACCGCCATAATGAGTCAACGCGCCTGGAAGAACTGAAATCAGGTATCGAAACGGTTATTGAAGAAGTTAAAGTTGCGGTCGAAGATTACCCGGGGATGCGGGATAACGCAGAAGCCTTAATTAAAGAGTTTGGCAAGTTACCTAAATCTATTGCGGCAGAAGATATTGCGGAGGCGGGAGAGTTTATAAAGTGGGTCGTTGCCGACCACTTTACATTTTTGGGGTCAGTTGAATATGCCTATAATAAATCGGGTGATGATATTACTCTTGAAGTGGTTAAGGATTCACAGAAAGGGATTATGAAGAGCCATACCGAAAGCCATCAGAGGCTGAAGTTAGCTGATCTGCCCAAGCGAACACAAGAACATATCCTAAAGCCTGATATCTTCACCTTTGCGAAGTCATCTGAAAGATCCAGGGTTCATCGGCCAGCTTATCCGGATTATATCTCGGTTAAAAAGTTCAACAGTAAAGGAGAGGTGATAGGCGAGCGGCGATTCCTGGGCCTTTATACTGCCAAAGTCTATAACGAACGCCCGTCTGAAATACCGCTGCTACGGCGTAAAACCTCCGAAGTTATCGAACGATCCGGGCTAAACCTTGCTGATTATGGCGGTAAAGAGTTAGACCAGATTCTCTCAGTTTATCCAAGGGATGAGTTGTTCCAAATTAGTAGCGATGAACTTTATGATGTGGCGATGGGTATCCTGTATGTACAGGAGCGGCGTAAAATTCGCCTGTTTATGCGAGAGGATGCCTACGGGCGATTCGTCTCCTGCTTGGTCTATGTACCGAGGGAGATATATAGCACAGACTTGCGGCGTAAAATGGAGAAGGTTTTAGTTGAGGCGTTAAATGGCGTCGACATTGATTTTATGACCTTCTTCTCTGAATCTGTACTGGCTCGAACCCAGTTTAGTATACGAGTAAGTCCGGTTGAAAACAGGGAACTCAATGTTGCCGAGCTGCAAGACGAAATTATCGCCATTGCGCAATCCTGGCAAGATGGCCTGACAGAAGCGTTATATGAGGCTCATGGTGAAGAGCTGGCAAACCGCTATATTCATTTATATCAGAATGCGTTTACTTCCAGCTATAAAGAGGCGTTTTCTCCTCGTCGAGCGGTGATAGATATTGACCATATTGCGGCAATATCCGGTGGTAAACCGCTTTCAATGAGCTTTTATCGAGCCCTTGAAGAAGATGAGAAAATTATACATTTCAAGCTTTTTCATGGCGAGCAACCGGTTACCCTGTCTGATGTACTGCCGATTTTTGAAAATATGGGGTTAAGAGTTATTGGTGAACACCCATATGGAACGACTGACCGAACTGGTAACCGAGTCTGGATTCACGATTTCACCCTCTCTACCTACTCAAATCAGGTCGTCGATATTCATAAAGTCAGATCGATATTTGAAGAGCTGTTTGAAAAAGTCTGGTCTGGCGAAGCAGAAAGTGACCCGTTTAACCGGTTAGTGTTAGCCGCCTATTTGAACTGGCGCCAGATTGCAATGTTGCGCTCTTATGCTCGATATATGAGGCAAATAAGGGTTAGCAATAGTCAGCATTTTATTTCTAACACCTTGGTGAATCACGTAGACTTAACGGGAAAAATACTTGAGTTATTCGAAGCTCGGTTCTCTCCTGGCAAACACGCTAGCGAAGTTAAGCGTAAAGCGGCTCAGGAAAAGATAGAGATTGATTTCAATGAAGGGTTGGATAATGTCTCCAACCTGAGTGAAGATAAAATTCTCAGATTGTATATCGATCTTACGAAAGCGACATTGCGAACCAACTATTACCAGCCGACACCTACCGGCAAAGAAAAGCCTTACATGTCGTTTAAATTCAGTCCTAAGCTGATTCCTGACATTCCTCTGCCTGTCCCTATGTTCGAAATATTCGTCTACTCTCCACGAATTGAAGGGGTGCATCTGCGTGGCGGAAAAGTGGCAAGAGGCGGGTTGCGCTGGTCCGACAGGTATGAAGACTACCGTACTGAAGTGCTCGGATTGGTTAAAGCCCAGCAAGTTAAAAATGCGGTCATTGTTCCGGTCGGGGCAAAGGGTGGTTTTGTTGCTAAAAAGCTGCCAGACGGAGACCGGGATGCATTTATGAAGGAGGGGATTGCCTGTTATCAGACTTTTATTCGTGGTCTGTTAGATGTCACTGACAACCTGATAGAAGGCGAGTTGGTGCCACCGGAGCACGTTGTTAGGCATGACGAAGATGACTACTATTTGGTCGTTGCAGCGGATAAGGGGACGGCTACTTTCTCTGACATTGCCAACCAGATTTCGAGTGATTATAACTTTTGGCTTGGCGATGCGTTTGCATCGGGCGGAAGTAATGGTTATGACCACAAGAAAATGGGCATTACCGCCAGGGGAGCATGGGTTTCTGTTGAGCGACTCTTCCGTGAAGAGGGGCATAATACTGATACGACGGATTTTACGGCGGTGGGTATTGGTGACATGGCTGGCGACGTATTTGGGAATGGTATGCTGCGTTCCAGGCATACCAAGTTGGTTGCTGCTTTCAACCATATGCATATATTTGTTGATCCTAACCCAGACCCGGAAAAGAGCTTTGAAGAGCGTCAACGGCTGTTTGATATGCCAAGGTCTTCATGGGAAGACTATAACAGCAAGCTAATTTCAAAAGGGGGCGGTGTTTTCAATCGGTCTGCCAAATCGATTCCGATTAGTAATGAAATGAAGGCTTTGCTCGGCACCAGTTGTGACCGCATGCCACCAAATATGTTGATATCGCACATTCTTAAAGCGCAGGTAGACCTGATCTGGATTGGGGGAATTGGAACATATTTCAAAGCGTCCAGTGAATCTCACAACGATGTAGGTGATAAAGCAAATGATAATGTGCGCATCGATGGTCGTGAAATACGGGCCAAGATTGTTGGAGAGGGCGGAAACCTCGGCTTTACGCAGCTTGCCCGCGTTGAATTCAGTTTAGCGGGGGGGCGACTTAATACTGACTTTATCGATAATGCTGGTGGAGTGGATTGCTCTGACCATGAAGTTAATATCAAGATTCTACTAAATGAAGTAGTGGCCAATGGCGACTTAACCGAGAAGCAGCGGAATAATATGCTGTCTGAAATGACGGATGATGTAGCGGAGCTAGTGCTTAAAAACAATTATCGCCAGACTCAGGCGATCAGTATCGCCTGCACTGATTCGCTGACCCGGGTAGAAGAGTATCGCCGCCTTATTAATAGTATGGAAGCAGCGGGAAAACTTAATCGCTCACTTGAATTTATCCCTGATGATGAGGTGATTGCCGAACGAAAATCATTGGGCCAGGGGTTGTCACGACCAGAGCTATCGGTACTTATATCCTACGTGAAAGGTGACCTGAAGGAGCTGATTACCAATAGTGCGTTACCTGATGATCAGTGTCTATCCCACGAAATTGAATTGGTATTCCCGGAAAAACTGGTCAAGAAGTTTGGCAATGAAGTCCATAATCATAAGCTGCGCCGCGAAATTATCGCGACTCAGATTGCAAATGATATGGTTAACCATATGGGGATCACATTTGTAGAGCGTCTAAGGCAATCAACCGGCGCGACTTCTGCTGCTGTGGCGCTGGCCTATATTATCGCGAGGGATGCATTCAGACTGGAGTATTGGTGGGAGCAAATTGAGTCACTTGATTATAAGGTTAGCAGTGATACTCAAATGAAAATGATGAGCGAACTTATGCGGCTTATTCGCAGAGCATGTCGCTGGTTGCTGAGAAACCGTCGCAGTGAACTGAACGTTGCGGCGAATATGGAGAAGTTTGCCAAGGGTATTCAGGAAATATCCAGCAATTTGTCAAACTATCTAACAGGCGACCCAAAAGCCGATTGGGATAATACTTATAACCAGCTTACCCAAGAGGGAGTTCCAAAGGACATTGCGGAGACGGTTGCAGGTGCGGGGCATCTCTACTCTGCACTGGGTATCATTGAGGCGCAGGATATGAGTGGTTCGCCTATCAGCCGGGTGGCAAATGTTTATTATGCGCTGGGGGATAGGCTTGACCTGAGCTGGTTTGGCCAGCAGCTCAATATTCTTACGCCGACAACTCATTGGCAGGCTCTGGCACGTGAAGCATTCCGTGAAGACCTGGACTGGCAGCAGCGCGCATTAACAGTTGGTGTGTTGAGAATGAAGAATGCGCCAGATGAAGTAGAAAAGCGCTTGGATATATGGGTTGACTACCATCGAGACCTTGTTGATCGCTGGTCCGTTATGCTTTCTGAGTTGAAGACCTCTACCGAGAGCGAATTTGCCATGTACTCTGTCGCATTGCGTGAACTACTCGATCTGGCCCAAAGTACTGCCCACCAAGTAGAGTAGAAGAGAGTAGAAGAGAGTAGAAGAGAGTAGAAGAGAGTATAGAGGATGAGGGGCTAGGGGGTATTAGCTGTTTGCACTGGGTATTTTATCCTGCCGGGTGCTTGCATCACACTCCTTCTATTTTAGTGTTGCCTTAAAAATGACACAAAAAAGCCCCCAGCTAAATCATTAGCTGGGGGCTTTTTTTTCTAACTGTCGCTAACTAGTGTGCTGACAATTTAAATGTAGTGTTGGTAATTCTCATATTGTTTAAGTCGACAGACCCCATCGATTGGCTAGTACCACCAAACTTAATGGCACCAATATTTACATCCATTGCAACATCAGATAGGCCGAGAACCATCTTGCCGCTGTCTTGATAAAGGTCGATTTCGGCTACAACAAAGTCAGTCTTGTCACCACCGGCTCCGCTTACCGCAACGTCTTCGAGCTGTAATCCCAAAAATGCGACATCTAGATCCATATCCTGGATGTTAAACTCGATGTTTGCTTGCAGAACATCTGTGCTGGCACTGCCACCAAACGCTGTTTTATCTTCTTTGTGCAGTGTTAAATCAAGATTATTAATTTGACCTTTAAATGTTGATCGACCTAGTAGTGTAAAGCTAGAATCGCCGTTCTCTTTTTGCAGCTCAACACTGCCAAGAGTAATACCGTAATCAACGGCAGGGCCTGTCATATCGACAATAAGCTCGCCTTGGTCATTAATATCAATATCAAACGTTAAATCGTCAAGGGTACTGCTGGCAACAACGCCGCCTGCTCCAGAGTTTGCAGCAGGATCCCAAATGTCACTTCCACCTACGGCGATATTTTTAATTGCAAGCTGGCCGCCTCCTTTGGTATCGGACGCGTTTTCTTTTGTATCAGTATAAACAATGCTATCAAACTCTACGTGGGCACCTACTTCCAGTGTGATACCTGCCTGACCGGAAATGTCCGACATCAGCGTGTCGTCCATTGGCTTAAGTTCGGCTTGAGCCAGTAGTGGTGCTGATGAAATAGCAGTAACTAGAGCAATTTTCTTAAAGTTATTCACATTAAATCTCCTGGTACAACATAAAAACCAGTTGGTTTTATTGTTATTTGAATGATAATTAATAAGTTAAGTGTTGATCTCTAGCGTTATAGTTTTTATTCGTCTCTGGTTTAGTACTCAGTAGCACTTCTAATTGTTAGCCGTTGCACTTTGTTACAAGTGATTACGCTTTGAAATACTTAGTACATGTGTACATATATTAGGGAGAGTCTAAAAATCTATCTATTCGATTGTGTTACGTTACGTGTAGTGATGTAAATGAAATGTGAAATGAGGTCATAAATGAGGATGTTGATGGCTTAACTAGCTGAAAAATAAAATAAATTTAAATTATTAGGCTAGTTTGTAAAATGTGATTGATGTCACGTTTAACCGAGGAGGAAGTGCCTATGTCAACGTTTTGTTCAGTGTATTGTAAGTGAAGGCCCTCTAAATGGGGCGCAGATTAAGCTGTTTTGATTATGGAGGAAAACTTGCCTTGATCATCGAAATAGATATCAAAACTCCCGGATATGCCAAAGTGAGTTACATACTGTTGGAGAATATTCGCAGGAAACTGAATTCTTCTACCATCCCTGCTTGTTGCGCTGACTGTTCTGGCAGAGCCTCTGTAGATTTTTAACCATTCATCAGCGGAGATAGTGAGATCTATTGATATTTTTTGCATCTAAGTATGAAAGCATCTAAGTATGAGTGAAACGTTTAGATATTGTTAACAAACCAGTACTTTTCCCAGGCGGTCAGTACTTTTTCCGGGTACCAGGTCTTTCCCAGGCTTCCATTATACCGGGCCAATGCCCTGATCAAATCCCCTTTTTCTCGGTCTATATAGTGTTTCAGTATAGTACAGCCATAACGTAAATTGGTGTCTACGCTTGTCAGGTTGTCTGTAGGGCGGCCTATCTCATTCTTCCAGAATGGCATGACCTGCATCAGCCCTTGAGCCCCAACACGAGAGATTGCAAAGCGATCAAACAGGCTTTCGATATGAATCACTGATAGCACTAGCTCGGGTTCTACACCTGCTCTAGTGGCTTCGCGGTGAACTTTTTTCAATAGTTCAAGCCGTTTATTTGGGTCTTTAATATAGCGGCTCATTCGGCTAGACATATCGACTAACCATACTTCAGCTTCAAACCGGTCTTCAAAGCTACTGGCTTCGTTTACTGTGCGCTTTAGCGCGGCTCGCAACTCGGGGTCAACGCTTTGGCCGAACACAGAGGTAGAAAACGCCATTGCGATCATTAGGCTCAAAAACGACGTTAAGCGACCTCTGTTCATACTACTGCTCCGACCTATCAGCTTAGCTTTATTCTTGATTTTAACAGGCTGATGATTTCATCGCTTGCCACTTCCTGCTTCTCATCGTCAAGGCGCCCTTTGTATTCGACATTTCCTTTCTCCAGGCCTCGGTCGCCAATGACCACTCGGTGTGGAATGCCCAGCAGTTCAACATCGGCTAGCATTCCGCCGAGGCGCGCCTTTTCTTCATCCATGAGCAATACGTCGTAACCCGCGCTGGTCAGCTCTTGATAGAGTGCTTCGCACTTTTCTGAGACTGCGTCAGATTTGTGCATGTTGATGGGGATAATCGCGATATGGAATGGGGCGATTGCGTCGGGCCATATAATGCCGTTTTCATCATTATTTTGTTCGATAGAGGCAGCAACAACTCGAGAGACACCAATGCCGTAACAGCCCATCTCCATGATTTTTGCTTTCCCGTTTTCATCCAATACCGTGGCATTCATTGCGGTGCTGTATTTGTTGCCTAATTTAAAGATATGGCCGACTTCAATGCCGCGTTTAATTTCAATAGTTCCCTTTCCGTCAGGGCTTTGATCACCTTCGATGACATTGCGCAGGTCTGCTACCTCAGTCAATGGGCAGTCTCGCTCCCAATTGACGCCTGTTAGATGTACATCTTCTTTATTGGCACCACAGACAAAGTCTGCAAGATGCGCAGCACTTCTATCAACGATGGTTCGAAGGTTTAGTGAAACAGGCCCTAATGACCCCACAGAGCAACCGGTCAGAGTTTTAATCTCTTCATCGGTCGCAAAACAGAGCGGATTAGCAATACCTTCGACTTTCTCTGCTTTTATTTCATTAAGCGTATGATCGCCTCGTACTACCAGCGCGACCAATGGTGCGTTGCCTTCTTCATCTTCAACACCTTTAACGATAAGCGTCTTGACTACCTTATTGGCAGCCACGTTAAGCAGGCCAGACACCTCATCTATCGTTTTTTGGCCTGGCGTCGCTACTTCTTTCAGTGCTTCAGTGGGGGCTGCTCGTTCGCCATTGGGGGCCAGTGCTTCAGCCATTTCGATGTTAGCGGCAAAATTGCTTTCTGAGCTAAATGCAATATCGTCTTCTCCAGACTCAGCCAATACGTGGAACTCATGCGACGCGCTGCCGCCGATGCTGCCAGAGTCTGCCTGCACCGCTCTAAAATCCAGGCCAAGCCGGTTAAATATATTGGTATAGGCCTGATACATTATTTGGTAAGTTTCATCCAGGGATTCATGATCTATATGGAAAGAATACGCATCTTTCATCAAAAATTCTCTTGAACGCATAATGCCGAAGCGAGGGCGGCGCTCGTCACGAAACTTTGTTTGCACCTGGTAAAAGTTAGCAGGCAGTGACTTATAGCTCTTTAGCTCATTTCGGATCAGGTCGGTGATGACCTCTTCGTGAGTTGGCCCTACGCAGAAGTCTCTATTGTGCCTATCTTTAACACGGAGCAATTCGCCGCCGTATTCCTGCCAACGGCCTGACTCTTCCCAGAGTTCCGCAGGTTGAATCGCAGGCATGAGGACTTCTTGAGCGTTGGCTTTATCCATCTCTTCGCGAACGATGCGTTCGACTTTACGCAGCACGCGCAGGCCCATCGGCAACCAAGTGTAGAGTCCTGAGGCCAGTTTTCTGATCATTCCTGCTCTTAGCATTAGCTTGTGGCTGATGACTTCGGCATCTGCAGGAGTTTCCTTGAGGGTTGCAATAAGATAACGGCTTGCGCGCATAGGGTGTATGTTCCACTGAAAATGAATAGATTTGATAGTTGAGTTGTGCTTATAGACGTATTTTATGCTGTGTGAAGCGAATCGTACAGCGGAGTTTTGTTGACATATTTTGTATAGGCGGACGGGTGTCAGTGTAATTATTGGGACTATTGAACCAAAGTATGACGGAGTGCCCAATTGTAACTGTTTGTATCTGTAAAATAGTGACTAATTGTCTAACAATTATCAATGTGGTCACTATTTATGAAATTTTCTACTGTCGCTCTCTTAATGTTTCTGGTCTCCGGTTGCGCCATTGATCGTGTAAACCAAGTGGGAGAAGGTGGTGCTTCTCAAGGCGGGGCGCTCAGTGCTGTTAACGTTGATAGTGACAATGCGAGCCATGAACAGCTTGCTGAGAACGAGGTTTCAGAAGAGCCTCCTCGAAGCATTCTTCGCTATCTGCCAGAGTATGTCTATTTGAGTAAGCCCAGTAACTCTTCCACTGCCTACGCATTATGGGTTACTCATGAAGAGGATAGCCAATACCATGTACCTTGGCGTATTGGAGGGGACTGGTTTGTTGAAAATAGTGATCAAATCATCATAGACCCTGTTAACAAAACAATTTCGCTAGGTTTTGACGAAGATCTGGCTTCACTGGATACGTGTTCCCAGACGTTATTAAATCAGGAGCGAGGGCTGAACGGCTACTCTCCATGCAATAGCCGTTTTTATCTGTTTAAGCCTATTGTTAAGGTGCCTGAGCCCGTTACTGAGCATGTGCCAGATCAACCGCGTTCATTCTGGCAGCGTCTGTTAGGTAGCGATGAGTCTCAGGAAGCGGATGTTGCACCAGTTAATAAGCGTTCCGAAGTAGGTAAGGATTCTGAAGTGGGTAAGGGGTCCGAAATGGAAAAGGGCGCAGAGTCTGGTGAACTTGGTGGTGATGAGCCTGAATTGGCGCAATCAGAAGCCGCTGAAGGTTCAACGGTTGAGGGTGCTGAAGAGGCTTATGAGGCGACGTTGGATCTCGATAAACTGGCGCTGACCGTTGTGCAACTGAATCTGCAATCAAAAGCAAGGAAAGAAATATCTGGTAAATCTGAAACGCTGGAAGCCATAGAAAGTAGATTATTAGCAAAAATTAAGGCATCACAACAGTATTTCGAACAGAGTTTGGTAAACGCCCAGCGTAAGGCTATAAAGCAGTACGCTGATGGAGCGACCCTGGATAGGCTGGAGATAAAAAAGCAGACGATTGATAAATCCGGGTATTTCAACTACGACATAAACTGGCCCGCAGAAGTGCTCATTAAACCTTCTTTACTACAGGTAGAAAAGGTGAGTTATGGACGCTATCTGAAGGAGTTTAAGCAGTTTGAAGTGACAGATGCTTCCGAACCGCTGGCAAATCTTACGTTGTCGAAGATGAAGAAGCAGTATCTCAAAGATCGGCGGAGAATCATGCAGAGTCTCGCAAGAAATACGTCATATTACCCGATCGCTTGTCCTGCCCCTGAGTTCATGGGGGATTACCAGGTAGTGGTGAAGTGTCCAGAAAAAATTGCTGCTACGAAAGAGGCTTTATCGGTCACTCTTGTATATGAAGTATTGGCCAAACGTTTTGACTTGATGATCCCCAGGTATACAAGTTATAACAATGACTTAACCATAGTTGCGGATGCTCAAACGCTCTCACTGAAAAATAACAGTGAATCGCATATTAATGTCAACCAAATCAACTGGTTAGCAAACGATGCTGCTCAGCGTGTTACACGAAAGACCGATAAAAATACTGTGATTGCGATAGCTAAGGGGCAAACAGTTAATATACCGCTGGCCGAGATCGTAGCGGGCGACCTTAGAAAAGAACTGGAAATTCCATATCTTTCAAAGCGTCAGGCGCTTCGCAAGCATATCGATTATGGCTTTGATGTGTCGTACCAGTTAGTTGACGGTGGCGGTCAGGGGCTGGCTGCTAACCGGCTTAATCAAACAAGTCGATACAATTTGAATGAGTTGCTGTTGAGCCGCTAATGAGGCCGGGTTTGACCTTAATGACGTCACTATACAGGCTTGGTCTCGATGACTTCGCTATAAATAAACCCATCCGCTAGTTTGGTTTTGAGCGCCTCCCCCGGTTTCACATCCCTTATTGACTTAACGACAGGGTGTTGCTGGCTGGTAACAATTGCGTAGCCTCTGGTTAGTGTCGACAAGGGGCTTACCGCTTCTAGCGTCTGCACGTTTCGCATCAATTGCTGTTGTTTATTCTCCATCATGTGTCTTATGGTTTGGCTTAGCTTCTGGAACTCTTTGTCCAGCGCGATTTTTGCTGCATTAACTTTGGCTGTTGGCGACTGACTATGAAGACGTTGTTGCAATGCATTAAGTTGTTGGTAGAGGCTAGAGATGTGTCGATGACTGCTCTGGTGTAGGCGAGTGCTTAAATCTGTTAGCCGGGCATAGTTCTCCTGAAGCTTTTTCTCTGGATGTTTGATATGGGAGCGCAGGGCATCCACTTTTTGTATTTCTGATGACAGTTTCCTGAGCATTGCATGGTGAATCCGATCCATAAGGTGGTCGAGATTCTGGCGCCACTCATATTGATCAGGGCTTAGCTTTTCTGCTGCTGCAGAAGGCGTAGGCGCTCGGTAATCGGAAACAAAATCTGCGATGGTGAAGTCGACCTCATGGCCTATGGCACTGACGACTGGAAGCGTGCTGTTGTATATTGCTCTGGCGACAGCTTCTTCGTTGAATGCCCAAAGGTCTTCCAGTGAACCGCCTCCCCGTCCAACAATAATCGCATCTGCCTGCTGATGAATATTGGCTTGGTTAATCATGTTGGCTATCTCAATAGCGGCGCCATCTCCCTGAACGGTGGCTGGGTAGATGGTCACTTCAATCTGCGGAAACCGTCGTTTTAGTACGGTAAGAATATCGTGAATTGCAGCACCTGTAGGTGAGGTTACAACGGCTATTTTCTTAGGGTGTGACGGAATGGCTTTTTTATGAGACTGATCAAATAACCCTTCAGCTGCGAGCTTGGCCTTCAACTGCTCAAATGCTTTTTGTAAGTCTCCAGCGCCAGCAGGCTCCATTGACTCCACGATCAACTGATAGTCACCGCGTCCTTCATACAGGCTGACTTTGGTTCTAACAACGACTTTTTCACCTTCTTTAGGTGTAAAGCGGAGCCGCTGATTTTGCCCCCGAAACATGGCACAACGAATTTGTGCCTTGTCATCCTTGAGTGTGAAATACCAGTGGCCAGAGGAGGGCCTTGAAAAGCTGGCTAGTTCACCTTCAACCCATATCTGGAGAAAGCTGGCTTCTAAAAGCTGCTTCACTTGTCTGTTTAGCTCTGAAACTGTCAGTGCTACTTTTTTTTTGTTGGCGACGTCAAAGGAATTAGTCTGCATATTCTATTGCCTGGTTTACTGTATTGAATGACCTATATATAATTGTCCGATTAATCTTGGCAAGTTTATAAGGCTGTTCATATGCTGCGAATCGCGCAAGAAGCACTAACATTCGATGATATTCTCTTGATTCCTGGATATTCTGAGGTTCTTCCTAAGGATGTCTCGCTTCAAACCCAAATCACCCGTGGAATTACTCTAAATATTCCGTTGGTTTCCGCGGCGATGGATACGGTCACTGAGTCGCCCTTGGCGATAGCTATGGCTCAGGAAGGCGGTATCGGTATTATTCACAAAAACATGTCAATTGAACAGCAGGCTGCCGCAGTAAGAGCTGTTAAAAAGTTTGAAAGTGGTGTGGTGAAAGACCCTATCACGGTTTCTCCTGAAACAACTGTTCGGGAACTCCTGGATATTACATTTGCGAATAAAATATCTGGTTTACCTGTTGTCGATGGTAAAGATCTTATTGGTATTGTGACAGGAAGAGATATTCGCTTTGAAAGCCGCCTTGATACTAAAGTTTCAGAAATAATGACGCCAAAAGAGAAGTTGGTGACAGTGCTTGAAGGTACCGATCTGGAGACCGTAAAAAACCTACTTCACAAGCACCGTATAGAAAAGGTGCTGGTGGTTAACGAGGACTTTGAGCTGAAAGGGCTGATGACGGTTAAAGATATCCAGAAGTCACAGGATTACCCTAGAGCCTGCAAAGATGATCAGGGGCGCTTACGTGTAGGTGCTGCTGTAGGCACAGGGGCTGATACTGAAGAGCGAGTATCTGCTTTAGTTCAGGCAGGCGTTGATTTGGTGGTTGTTGATACGGCTCATGGTCACTCGAAAGGTGTTATTGATCGCGTGCGCTGGGTAAAAGAGCAGTTCCCGGATGTTCAGGTTGTTGGCGGAAATATCGCGACGGCAGAAGCTGCTACGGCGCTGGCTGATGCGGGTGCAGATGCCGTTAAGGTTGGGATTGGCCCAGGCTCTATATGTACTACTCGTATTGTTGCGGGTATTGGTGTTCCTCAAATCTCTGCAATTTCAAACGTCGCTGAAGCATTAAAAGAGCGCGGTATACCGCTCATTGCAGATGGTGGTATTCGCTTTTCTGGTGATGTTGCCAAGGCAATAGCTGCCGGGGCTTCCTGTATTATGATCGGTAGTTTGTTAGCCGGTACCGATGAAGCGCCAGGCGAGATAGAGCTGTTCCAAGGTAGAAGCTATAAGGCATATCGTGGTATGGGGTCACTCGGAGCCATGGGGCAAAGCCAGGGCTCTAGCGACCGTTATTTTCAAGACGCCAGTTCAGGTGTTGACAAGTTGGTTCCAGAGGGCATTGAAGGGCGTGTTGCTTGTAAAGGGCCAATGTCTAATATCGTCCACCAGCTGATGGGTGGTTTACGAGCCAGCATGGGTTACACAGGCAGTCAGGATATTCTGGAAATGCGAACCAAACCGCAGTTTGTACGCATTACATCCGCAGGAATGAAAGAGAGCCACGTACATGATGTGACAATCACCAAGGAAGCGCCTAACTACCGCGTAGGGTAGTTTTGGTGAAATCTTTAAACGAGGCCTTTGCGAGCCCAGTAGTTGTGCAAAGGTCTCGAAACAAATAATTTGCTAATTTATTACGGGGATGAAGCCATTTGCTTCGCCCCGTTTTGCGTTTACTCTAGAGTGGTTAACTCCCTATGACTCAAAATATTCACGCTCATCGCATATTGATTTTGGACTTCGGTTCTCAGTACACACAGCTAATCGCTCGACGAGTACGAGAAATTGGTGTTTATTGTGAAATTCGTGCTTTTGATATGACAGAAAGTGAAATCACTGAATTTGCACCAAAAGGGATTATTTTGGCAGGTGGACCTGAGTCGGTGACAGGTGACTCTACGCCTAGAGCGCCCGAGTGTGTGTTCTCTATGGGGATTCCTGTGCTGGGCATCTGCTATGGTATGCAGACGATGGCAGAGCAGTTGGGGGGTAAGGTTGCCAGTTCAGAGAAACGCGAATTTGGTTATGCGCAAGTCGCTGTCAAGACCGACAATGATCTACTGTTAGATATTAAAGACCATGTCAGTGAACAGGGGGAGTCCCTACTGGATGTCTGGATGAGCCATGGTGATAAAGTTGTGGCGATGCCAGAAGGTTTTGAATTGATGGCGTCAACAGAAAGTGCGCCGATTGCAGGCATGTTTAATCGAGAAAAGCACTTTTATGGCGTGCAGTTCCACCCAGAGGTTACTCATACTTTGCAGGGTGGAAGGATACTAGAGCACTTTATATTGTCGATTTCAGGCTGTGAGGCTCTGTGGACACCTAGCCACATCGCTGAAGACGCAATCAAAACTATTCGTGAACAAGTCGGCTCTGATCATGTGTTATTGGGGCTCTCTGGAGGCGTCGACTCATCAGTGGTGGCTGCGCTTCTGCATAAAGCGATTGGCGACCAGTTGACCTGTGTTTTTGTTGATAACGGTTTGCTTCGCCTTAATGAGGGCGATCAAGTGATGGATATGTTCGCTAAAAACATGGGGGTTAAGGTTATTCGTGCGGATGCGTCAGAGCTGTTCCTGTCTCGTCTCGAAGGCGTTTCCGATCCTGAGCAAAAGCGCAAAGTAATCGGTAATACTTTCATCGAAGTGTTTGACCAGGAGTCCGCCAAAATCGACAACGTTAAGTGGTTGGCGCAGGGGACTATATATCCGGATGTTATCGAATCAGCTGCATCTAAGACCGGTAAAGCTCATGTCATAAAGTCACACCATAATGTGGGTGGTCTGCCTGATGATATGAAATTAGAGTTGGTCGAACCATTACGCGAGCTGTTTAAGGATGAAGTTCGAAAACTGGGTTTGGAGTTAGGCTTGCCCTATGACATGGTATACCGTCATCCTTTTCCTGGGCCTGGCTTAGGTGTTCGTATTTTGGGCGAAGTGAAAAAAGAGTATGCGGATATTTTGCGTAGAGCCGATGCGATTTTCATCGAGGAGCTTCATCGAGCAGATTTTTACCACAAAACGAGTCAGGCATTTGCTGTGTTTTTACCAGTAAAATCAGTCGGTGTGGTAGGCGATGCGCGCCGCTATGAGTATGTTGTTGCATTGCGTGCCGTTGAGACCATTGATTTTATGACCGCTCGATGGGCGCATTTACCTTATGAATTGCTTGAGTTGGTCTCTAATCGGATTATCAATGAAATATCCGGTATTTCTCGCGTGACATATGATATCTCGTCTAAGCCTCCTGCAACGATTGAGTGGGAATAAACCCCAGTGCTTAGTTCTTGTATATAGTAAAGTCAGTGTTTGTAGATTGTATTTTATAGACTGTATTTATAGATTGTAAAAAAAGGTGAATCATTGAGCCAGAGGCTTTCAGAAGATGAAAGATGGATGCATTATGCACTGGATCTGGCTCGCAAGGCTTATGATCAGGGAGAGGTTCCTGTTGGCGCGGTAATTGTTCGTGATGGGCGTATTATTGGCGAGGGCTGGAATAGGCCTATTGGTGCTAATGACCCTTCAGCCCACGCTGAAATTGTTGCACTCAGAGATGCGGGCGCTAAAGAAAGTAATTATCGTCTACCAGATAGTGTTATGTATGTCACTATCGAGCCTTGCACTATGTGTGTTGGGGCGCTTATTCACGCGAGAGTAAGCAAGGTAGTTTACGGCGCAGTAGAACCTAAAGCAGGAGCGGTGGTAAGCAGAAATAAACTGTTTGAGCATGACTCAGTCAACACTGTTGTTGAGCATGCAGGCGGTGTTTGTGAGGATGAATGTAGCGCAATTATCAGCGCGTTCTTTGCAGAGCGAAGGGCCCATAAGAAACGGGCCAAATATGCGAAAAGCGCCGCTGATAAACATGGTTAATCACCGCTATCGTTATTTAGAAATATAGTTATTAACGTCCGGTTATTTATAAATACAGCTGGTCATAAACTTAGTTAGTCATAAGCATAGTTAGTCATAAGCATAGCTAATCATAAGGATATTGGTGATATGAAAGTTCTGGTTACAGGTGGTGCAGGTTACATTGGTAGTCATGTCGTCAGGCAGTTGGGCGAGGCAGGCCATGACATTGTTGTGTACGATAATTTGTCGACCGGTTACGAGTGGGCCGTTACTTTTGGAGAGTTGGTGGTAGGAGATCTAGCGGATGTTGATGCCCTCGACCGGTTATTTGAAACTCACCAATTTGAAGCGGTGTTGCACTTTGCTGCTCATATTGTCGTGCCTGAATCGGTGGAAAATCCTTTAAAATATTATCGAAATAATACCCGTAATACACTTAATTTGTTGGGCGCAATTGAGAAATACCAGACTCCATATATGGTCTTTTCGTCAACTGCAGCGGTTTATGGCATGCCTGAAGAAAAAATCATGACGGAAGATTTACCGCTGGCCCCAATAAACCCATACGGCTCGTCAAAAATGATGAGCGAGCAGATGATTAGAGACCTGTCTGAGGCTTCGAATCTTAAGCATGTTATTTTGCGCTACTTTAATGTTGCTGGTGCAAATTTGGAAGGCCGCTTGGGTCAGGCCACGCCAGAAGCAACACACTTGATCAAGGTGGCTTGTGAATGTGCTCGTGGTGTAAGAGACGGTATGAAGGTTTTTGGTACCGATTACGAGACTCGCGATGGCACCTGTATTCGTGATTATATTCACGTAGAGGATCTTGCCAAAGCTCATGTTATGGCATTGGAATACATGGCAAAAGGTGGTGACTCTGATGTGCTTAATTGCGGATACGGAAGTGGGTTCACGGTTAATGAAGTGATTGACGTCGTGAAAGAGAGTTCTGGTGTTGACTTTCCTGTTGAGCAGGTTGGGCGAAGAGCGGGAGACCCTGATGCGTTAATGGCGGATAACAGCAAAATCAAAAGAGTGCTGGGGTGGACGCCAGACCATAATGATTTAAGTGTCATAGTAAAATCGGCCTTGAACTGGGAAGGCTTGTGGCAGGAGAAAAAAGGGAGGACTTAATCGTCCCTCTATTTTTAGCACGTTATTAGCAGCTTGTTTATTTTTAGGATATATAAGGGAATTAGATGAAAATTACGATTTTTGGTACAGGGTATGTGGGCTTGGTTACTGGTGCATGCTTGGCTGACGTAGGGCATGATATTTTATGCATGGATGTAGATGCCAATAAAATTGCTAATCTTGAAAACGGCATTATCCCAATATTTGAGCCTGGCCTAGAGTCCATTGTGGAGTCAAACGTAAAGGCGGGCAGGCTCAACTTTACCACTGATGTCAAGACGGCTGTTGATCATGGTGACCTGCAGTTTATTGCGGTTGGTACGCCTCCCGATGAAGATGGGTCGGCTGATTTACAATATGTTTTGGCTGTCGCAAAAAGCATTGGGCAGAACATGACTGAATACAAAGTCGTCATTGATAAATCCACGGTACCTGTCGGGACTGCCGACAAAGTTAATGCGATGATTGCAGAGCAGCTATCTTCACGTGGCGAGAAAATTGACTTTGATGTTGTGTCGAATCCGGAGTTCCTGAAAGAGGGAGCCGCTGTAAATGACTTTATGAAGCCTGACAGGATTGTTGTTGGGGCTGAAAGTGACAGTGCAAGGGAGTTGATTCGAGAGGCTTATGCGCCATTTAACCGAAACCATGACCGTATGGTATTTATGGATATTCGATCTGCTGAATTAACAAAATATGCCGCTAACGCCATGCTGGCGACAAAAATCAGCTTTATGAACGAAATGGCCAATCTAGCCGAGCGACTAGGTGCAGATATAGAGCAGGTTCGTAAAGGGATAGGCTCCGACCCACGCATTGGATACCATTTTATTTACCCAGGTTGTGGTTATGGTGGTTCTTGCTTTCCAAAAGACGTTCAGGCACTTGCGCGCACAGCAGGTCAGGTCGGATATGACTCGGTTTTATTGAACGCGGTTGAAAAGGTTAATTACGCTCAGAAAAGTGTTCTTTTCGATAAAATTAGGCACTACTTTAACGGTGACTTAAGTGGAAAAAACATTGCGGTATGGGGGTTGTCATTCAAGCCAAATACTGATGATATGAGAGAGGCGTCCAGTCGTGTATTGATGGAGTCGCTATGGGCAGAAGGCGCTAAGGTTCAAGCATTCGATCCTGAGGCGATGGAAGAGACTCAGCGTATATACGGTGATCAGGATGGCTTAATGCTTTGCGGGACAAAAGAGCAGGCTCTGAAAGGCGCTGACACTCTTGTTATTGTCACAGAGTGGAAAGAGTTCCGCTCACCTGATTTCGATTTGATCAAAGAGTCGTTAACTGAATCTGTTATTTTTGACGGACGTAACTTGTATGAGCCTGCTGCAATGGAGCGAAAAGGCTTTACCTACTATGCGATTGGTCGAGGCGAGAACCAGTTTAAATCATAAGTCTTAACCGGTTTTTGATGTGTGTTTGTGTGCTTTTAGCTTGTTATGGGTAAAAGCACGCTGTTTCCCGAGAAGAGCTGACCAGTTGGTCGGCTCTTTTTCGTTATATAGTTAATGGTGATGATATGGCAGAGACAAACGGATTTAGACTGGATGACCGGCTAAAAAATGACACGATTAAGTTGGCAGAGTGGCCTTTGTCAGATGTGTTATTGATGAACGACAGTCAGTATCCCTGGGTAATTCTAGTACCAAGGCGTCAAGGTGCGACTGAAATATATCAGTTGGCAGAGGCCGATCAGTTTCAGTTATTGAGAGAGTCTACTTATCTGGGGCAGAGGCTAATGGTACTATTCTCTGGAGATAAGCTAAATATTGCTGCGCTTGGCAATGTAGTCAGTCAGCTGCATATCCATCATGTTGTTCGTTTTGAAGGTGATATTGCTTGGCCGGCCCCTGTGTGGGGCAAGCACCCGGTGACTCCGTACTCTGAAGAAGCGCTTAAAAAACAGCTGGAGGTGTTGGCTGAAATACAGCAGAAAAAGTGGTGCTAAATGAGCATGCTGCACATTGTGCTTATGCGTTTTCTTCGCGCTGATTATTTCTGTTTTCTGCGGTAATTAACTCGGCCCCGCGTAAAATAATGCGTAGTTCTTTTTTTAGCCGCTCTTTGAGCTCTTGCTTTTCTTTCGGCGTGCTATCAAGGGCTTCTGCACCTTGATTAAAAATGACGGTTACCATGGTGTCAGCGACGAGTTGAGGGTCATCAAGCGGCCTGTTTTTTAGCTCTCCGGCGCGCCTTAAGTCTTCTGATAGCTCTGCTGAGAAGTGGTCTATTTCTGCCTTGATGGCTGTCCTAAACTGCTTTGATAGCCCTGTTCTTTCTCTTAATAGCAATCTGAAATGGTTGGTGTTAGATGCTAAATACTCCATAAACGTGTCTATTGAAGTACTGACTGCACTGCCGTTTTTCTCAATACGCTTTCGAGCTTGCCTCATGAGCTGTCTTAAGGCGACTCCCGCTTCGTCAACGAGCGCTAACCCCAACTCGTCAAGCTCATTGAAGTGTCGATAGAAGGAGGTAGGCGCGATGCCTGCTTCCCGGGCGACTTCTCTCAAGCTTAAGTTAGCAAACCCTCTATCAGCGCTTAACTGGCTAAGTGCTGCATCCATCAATGCTCTGCGAGTTTTTTGTTTTTGTTCGGCTCTTACAGACACTCGCGTTACCCCTATAATTAAACTTTGTTACGATTTTTCTTTTAGATGCAATACCTGGCTGTTGCTGAGTGAAAAGCACAGCAAATAAAATGCGTGCCAATGATACAGGCAATTAACCTGTATTGGCACTATATGGGTGCAGCTTTTGAGCAAATTGATTGAAAATCCCAACCCACTCAGATGAAAACTGGGTGCCAGCATATCTGTTAATTTCAAGAATAGACCTTATGAAAGGGCGCTTTACTTTTATTATGTGTGCTCTGTCATGCATGATGGCGTCAAAGGTGTCAATTATTGATAGAATCTTGGCGCCGTCAGATATCTCCGCTTCAAGCAGTTGGTGCGGGTAGCCATCGCCATTCATATGCTCATGGTGTTGGTGCACGATCTCAGCAGCTTCTTCCCAGTTGCACATTTTACCGAGTAGCTCGAAAGCAATTCGGGGGTGTTGGTGTATCTGTCTTTTTTCTTTGGTTGTGTAAGGTGTATTTTTGTGAAGAAGGCTGGTTGGCAGAAAACACATTCCAAAGTCATGCATCAATGTTGCCGCAGCCAGTTGCTCGGGGGCTACCCGATTACCGGAAAACTCATTCATACCCAGTGCCAATAATAGAAGTCGTACGGACTTCCCATGCCAGTAAGGCGACCTTTGCTCAAAGGGTTTTATTAGAGATATCATTAATTGAAGGTCTTCGTTGATCGGAATGTTGTAGCGATGAAGAACCTTTAGCACGTTTTTTTCAGCAGATGGTGGTTTTGCCTCAGAAGGCGGAGTAGAAGTGTTATCTTCGTTGCTGATCACTGTTTCCGGTGCGAGCGTATTTATCGTGGCGTTTATTGTTTGTTGTCGCTCTGATGGAAGGGCTGTGATGATTCTGGTAATACTATCTCTGAATTGTTGCACTTTAACGGGAGTTAAACCTGAGCTGCCTTGCCCGGTTAATTCATCAACGACATTTTTAATATGATCTATTGACAGCAATATGACGTCGCTTAAGCTGGCTGAAAATACTAACGAGCCATCTCGTATTTTTGATAGCAGGTCTTCTACGCTTTGAAGCAAAGGTAATAGGGGCTGCAGGCCGACAAATGACAAATTACCCTTAACGGTATGAACTGCACGAAAGATCAGGTTTACCAGCTCCTGGTTTGCAGGGTTATTTTCGAGTTCTACAAGCTTAATTTCACACAACTCGTAAGCATCATAGAATTCGTTGGCGAAGTCGCTAATAACTTCTTTCGTTGCCTCAGTGCAAATTTGTAATGTCATAGTGCGATGTCAGATTATTATTGTGCGAAGGAGGGCCGTAAGCTACTTGGTTTATTGCATTTTTATAACGGGCTTTTTGTAGTTTAGCAGAACTCCTGATAAGTCTATCGGCGGTCTATGTCGTTAATTTAGTTTTGTTCATAAACTAGGCCTGCTTTTGGTGAAAAATAAGTCTATAATATCGCGTTTTTGTTTTGGATCGGTGTCGAGAGGTGTTTGAAATGCCAATCTATGAATATGCATGTAAATCTTGTGGGTTTGAGAAGGACGTACTGCAAAAGTTAAGTGATAGCCCTTTAACTGAGTGTCCGTCTTGTGCAGAGCAGACGTTCAGCAAGCGGATTTCAGCAGCAGGCTTTAGGTTGAAAGGGTCTGGCTGGTACGAAACAGATTTTAAAACTGGGAAGAAGAAAAATCTTGCCCAGGACAGTAAGTCTAGCAGCACTGCTGACGCAGGATAAATGTGCTTTAAATAGACTGAAACGATAATAACGGTATTTATAAAGACTGATTTATAAAAAATACGTTTATACAGACTAAATAATCAGAAATAACAGGTATTGATCTATGCGCAGTCATTATTGCGGAGCTATTAACGAATCACATATTGACCAGGAAGTGACCCTTTGTGGCTGGGTTCATCGTCGTAGAGATCATGGTGGTGTGATCTTTCTGGATCTGCGTGACCGTGAAGGGATTGCGCAAGTTGTTGTTGACCCTGATACAGAAGATGCATTTGCGAAAGCTGAAAGTGTGCGTAGTGAATTTGTGATCATGATCAAGGGACGAATTCGTCGTCGTCCTGATGGAACGATCAACAATGACATGCCTACAGGTACGGTTGAAGTTCTGGGTAAAGAGCTTACGATTCTTAATGCCGCTGCAACCCCTCCTTTCCAGTTGGATGGGTATGTGGATGTTGGAGAGGATACTCGCCTTAAGAACCGCTTTTTGGACTTGCGTCGTCCAGAGATGCTAAATAAGCTGCGGTTCCGCTCAAAAGTGACCAGTTATATCCGTAACTTTCTTGATGGGCAGGGTTTTATGGACGTGGAAACGCCCATTCTTACACGCGCAACACCAGAAGGTGCTCGTGATTATTTGGTTCCTAGTCGGACGCACCCTGGTAGCTTTTTTGCGCTGCCACAGTCGCCCCAGCTGTTTAAACAGATGCTGATGGTGTCTGGTGTTGATCGCTACTATCAAATTGCCAAGTGCTTCCGCGACGAAGACTTGCGTGCAGACCGGCAGCCAGAGTTTACTCAGGTCGATATTGAGTGCTCGTTTGTTGATGAAAATACGCTAATGACAATCATGGAACAGATGGTTCGCGAAATGTTTCATGACCTGTTAAACGTTGATTTTGCACCATTCCCCCGCATTCCGTACTCAGAAGCAATGGCAAAGTATGGCAGTGATAAGCCAGATTTACGTATCCCATTGGAGCTTGTTGATGTTGCGGATTTAGTTGCTCCGGTCGATTTCAAGGTATTTGCGGGTCCGGCAAAGGATGAAAAGGGACGTGTTGTTGCATTAAAAGTGCCTGGTGGCGCAAGCATTTCGCGCAAGCAGATTGATGATTACACCAAGTTTGTTGGTATCTACGGCGCTAAAGGTCTGGCCTGGATCAAGGTTAACGAAATAGAAAAAGGTGCTGAAGGCCTTCAGTCGCCAATCGTTAAATTCCTGGGTGATGACGTTGCCATGCAGATTATGTCCCGTTTAGGGGCTCAAAATGGTGATATCGTATTCTTTGGTGCGGATAAAGCTAAAGTTGTGAATGAGGCTATTGGCGCGCTGCGTGTGAAGGTTGGGGAAGACCTGGATCTATTCACTTGCAAGTGGGCACCATGCTGGGTTGTTGACTTCCCAATGTTCGAAGAAGCATCAAATGGTGGTCTCACGGCTATACATCATCCGTTCACATCGCCTGCTTGTTCACCTGAAGAGTTAAGAGACGCGCCAGAAAAAGCCTTATCGCAAGCGTATGATATGGTTCTGAATGGTACAGAGCTAGGTGGTGGCTCTATTCGTATTCATGATGGGGAAATGCAAAAGACTGTATTCGGTATTTTGGGTATTGATGATGAAGAGGCTCAGGAGAAGTTTGGCTTCTTGCTTGACGCGCTTAAGTACGGTTGCCCTCCCCATGGCGGTTTAGCGTTTGGGCTTGACCGTTTGGTGATGTTGATGACCGACTCTCAATCTATCAGAGAAGTGATTGCATTCCCTAAAAACCAGAGTGCTGCGTGTATGTTAACTCAGGCTCCGGGTGTAGTAGATAATAAGCAATTGAGAGAGCTCAGCATCAATCTGCGCAAGCCAGCTAAAGAAGAAAGCTAATCTGGCACTCTCACTTGAGTGGCCGTATTACGCAGTTCGGCCCATGTAGGCATACAGTATGAAAACTATGTCGCGTTGCTTGCAAGGCGGCTTTTGAAGGGCGGTCTATTGGTGTAGCATACAACCATTGACCGCTTTTTTTATAGCTAAAACGGCATGCTCAAATTGATGAATAGGTTACCTTGGCAGATAAATGGCAATTATTTTGGGGATTGATCCGGGCTCGCGCATCACTGGATATGGGCTTATTAACTTTGTTCAAGGTAAGTCCGAGTATATATCAAGCGGCTGTATTCGTATGCAAGGGAGTTCCCTCCCTGAAAAACTCAAACAAATTTTTTCTGGCATAACCGAAATTATTGAGCGTTGGTGTCCTCAGGAGTTTGCGATAGAAGAAGTCTTTATGGCTCGCAATGCTGATTCGGCGTTAAAATTGGGCCAGGCCAGAGGGGTGGCTATTGCCGCAGCAGTCATGCAGGGGCTTCCTGTTTCTGAGTATGCCGCGCGAAAAGTAAAGCAAGCGGTTGTAGGTAATGGTGGCGCAGAAAAAACACAAGTGCAGCATATGGTACAGTCGTTGTTGGCACTACCGGGAAGGCCACAATCTGATGCTGCTGATGCGTTGGCCATTGCGCTTTGCCATGCCCACACCTGTCAAGGGTTGATTCGAGTTGCCGGGTCTACTTCCAGCCGACGAGGCAGAATAAGGTAAGGTGTTAACGGCTCCATCGGTTCAAAGCGACAACATATAAATAGAGAGCTTTGCACGACGTTATGAGCGAAGTAAAGACAAGGCAAAAAATGACGAAAAAGCGCAGTTTATATGTAATAAATGAGCATTTTGAGCCATTTTTTAACGCTGTATTTGTAAGCGCAGTAGTCGTTCAAAACTCTCAAACAAATATCAGATAATAACTAATGAGGACCCACGTTTGATCAGTCGTATTCGAGGCAGGTTGGTCGAAAAGCAGCCTTCGCTGCTATTGGTTGATGTTCAAGGTGTTGGTTATGAGATAGAAGTGCCATTCTCAACATCGTTCGCACTCTCTGAATTAGATCAGGACATTATGCTGCATACGCACTTAGTGGTGCGGGAGGATGCGCAACTCTTATATGGTTTTTCAACCATTAAGGATCGTGACCTATTTCGTTTGTTAATTAAAATTAATGGTGTCGGGCCCAAGCTTGCGCTTACAATCTTGTCGGGTCTGGATTCTGCGCAGCTGGCACGTTGTGTATATGATGATGACTCGGCCGCATTGGTTAAGTTGCCAGGCGTAGGTAAGAAAACCGCAGAGCGATTGATTATTGAGCTACGTGATAAGCTTAAAGATTGGAGTGCTCCAGAGACTGACCTTTTGGGAGACCATCAAACAGCAACAGCTGATAGGGCTGCGTCTGTTATAGAAGAAGCTGAATCTGCCTTGATTGCGTTAGGTTATAAACCTCAGGAAGCGAGCAAAGCAGTAAATGCGGTTAATGCGGAAGGTTTAACGAGCGAAGATGTTATTCGTTTGGCGCTACAGCGTATGGTTAAGGGGTAATTGATGATCGAAGAGGATCGCCTGGTCTCGGCTTCTCCAGTACAAACCCGCTCAGAAGAGGGGCAAGACAGGGCTATACGACCGACTAAGTTGGCAGACTATATTGGTCAACCGGCTGTCTCAGAGCAAATGGAGATTTTTATTGGTGCGGCGACAGCGAGGGGAGAAGCGTTAGATCATGTCTTGATATTTGGCCCTCCAGGGCTTGGTAAAACGACGCTCGCCAATATTATTGCTAATGAAATGGATGGAACCATTAAAACAACCTCCGGCCCGGTACTTGAGAAAGCGGGCGACTTAGCGGCCATGTTGACCAGCCTTGAAGAAGGAGATGTGTTATTTATTGACGAAATTCACCGCCTGAATGCGTCTATCGAAGAGCTGCTGTATCCAGCAATGGAAGACTACCAGCTGGATATTATGATTGGCGAAGGTCCAGCCGCTCGTTCAATAAAACTTGAACTACCGCCTTTCACGCTGGTTGGTGCGACCACTAGAGCAGGTTTGTTAACATCGCCGTTGCGTGACCGTTTTGGCATTGTCCAAAGGCTGGAGTTCTATAGCACGGCTGATCTTACGCATATCGTCATGCGATCAGGGAAAATGCTCGGATTAACTATCGAGCCCGAAGGGGCTCACGAGATTGCTAGGCGTTCTCGCGGAACACCTCGAATTGCAAACCGTCTACTTAAGCGCGTTAGAGATTATGCGCAGGTGAAGTCAAATGGTTTAATTAATCAGGATATAGCTGATCAGGCGTTGAACTTGTTGAAGGTCGATAGCCAGGGGCTTGACCATATGGACAGGCGACTGCTCATTACAATGATGGAACAGTTCGAAGGAGGGCCGGTGGGGGTAGAAAGTATGGCAGCTGCCATTAGCGAAGAGCGTGGCACGATAGAAGACGTGCTAGAGCCGTACTTGATTCAACAAGGCT
This sequence comes from Alkalimarinus coralli, assembly GCF_023650515.1. Classification (NCBI taxonomy): domain Bacteria; kingdom Pseudomonadati; phylum Pseudomonadota; class Gammaproteobacteria; order Alteromonadales; family Alteromonadaceae; genus Alkalimarinus; species Alkalimarinus coralli. The sequence goes on along the minus strand of NZ_CP096016.1, from coordinate 2,205,294 downwards.
ATATTATTCGCACACCCAGAGGGCGTATGGTGACTAAAAGTGCGTGGCTGCACTTCGGGTTAACCGCTCCGAACAATGGCTAGCATTAATGTATCGACAGTTGAGTTGAGGGGCGTGTGATCATGCTTGGGCGAGCTGAAGGCTGTTTTGGAATGCCAATACGAGTGTATATCGAAGACACTGACGCGGGTGGTATTGTTTTTTATGCCAACTACCTCAAGTTTATGGAGAGAGCTCGAACAGAGTTTATTCGAAGTCTTGGCATAGAACTCAGATCAGGCATGCAAGAGAATGTTAATTATGTTGTTCATAGTCTGGACATAAAATATAAAAAACCGGCCAGATTGGATGACCTCGTGGTGGTTACAGCTAAGCTCTTGAAATTAGGTAGAACCTATTTATTATTTGAGCAGCAGGTAATTGACGAAGATGAAAACACGTTAGTGACCGCCGAAGTTAAGATCGCATGCACATCCCTTGATAGTGGTAAGCCTAGAGCATTGAGTCGCGACTTGGTTAATGCGTTAAGCTAGGCCGCCGTTAGTTTATTTTTGTTAATTTGGAGAATATTGGTGGAAGAACAGTTATCTATATGGAGTTTGGTGGCAAATGCCAGCTTCATCGTTCAATTTGTCATGTTACTGCTATTTGCTGCGTCGGTTTTATCCTGGATGATTATTTTCCAGCGAGGTACTCTGTTCAAGCAAGCAAAAAAATCAAGAATTGCATTTGAAGAGCGCTTTTGGTCTGGTATGGATCTTAATGAGTTATACCGGGAGCTTACCTCGTCAGAACACTCCCATGGTGGTCTGGAGAATATATTCAAGGCTGGATTTAACGAATTTACACGCTTAAGGCAACAGGGGAACGCTGATTCAGAAGCCATTATGGAGGGCACGCAGCGAGCGATGCGTGTCGCCGTTTCAAGGGAGGGGGATTATTTGGACTCACATCTGCCTTTCTTGGCGACCGTCGGGTCAACCAGCCCTTATGTTGGCTTGTTTGGTACAGTCTGGGGGATTATGAACTCGTTTCGAGGGCTGGCCCAGGTACAGCAGGCAACTCTTGCGACTGTGGCACCGGGTATCTCAGAAGCCTTGGTGGCTACGGCTATGGGGCTATTTGCTGCGATTCCCGCGGTTATTGCATACAACCGCTATTCAGCTCACGCAGATGAATTAGTCAGCTCTTATGAAACATTTGCAGATGAGTTTTCCAGTATTTTGCACCGAACGGTTCATGCTTAGTCCTGGTATGCCGAAGCTATTAAGTTATATGGCGGCTGTATAGAGCGTTAGAGTCAGTAAACTCGATAGACCTGTATTGGTTTATCACAAGAATTAACTAAACGGGTGTTAAATGGCTAGATCATCCAGAAAGCCAATGTCTGACATTAATGTAGTGCCTTATATCGACGTTATGTTGGTATTGTTGATTATCTTTATGGTGACTGCGCCAATGCTTACGCAGGGAGTGAAGGTAGACTTGCCCCAGGTTGAGTCTGACCCTGTTAATATGGAGAAAGACCAAGAACCTTTGATTATTTCTGTGGACTCAAATGCCGCATATTACCTCGAAGTAGGTGATCAAACAGGTAAGCCTATGGAGCTCTCCACACTTCAGGAAAAAGTTGCGGTCATTTTAAAGCAAAACCCTAAAGTGAGTGTGCTGGTTCGGGGAGACCGTCATGTTGAGTACGGAGTAGTGGTTGATTTGATGAGCACGCTTCAGCAGTCAGGTGCGGAAGGTGTCGGTTTGGTGACTGAAAACCCATGAGTAAAAGCGAATCCGGCAAGCCTTTGGGTAAAAAAGGTTACTTTCAGGCAGCGGCTTTAAAACAATTCTGGAACAGCTTGGATAAGAGTTATCGTCGCTCGTTTACCTTCGCTTTAACGCTTCACCTTGGCCTGTTGCTCCTCTTGTCATCAAGCTGGGTATCAAATGCTGAGGTTAAGCCAGTTGTTGCGCCCAGGCACATTAATGCAGTGGTTGTTAATGCTGCTGACATCGATGTTTTAAATAAGAAAAAAGAGCAAGAAAAGAAGTTAAAGGAGCAAAAAAGGGCAGAGGAGCTGAAAAAAAAGCGAGTGGCGGAAAAAAAGAAGCAAGAAGCTGAGAAAAAGAAACGGGCAGACAAGAAGAAAAAGGAAGCCGAAAGGAAGAGAAAGCTAGAAACACAAAAACAAAAAGAACTTGCTAAAAAGAAAGCTGCTGAGAAAAAGAAGAAAGAAGATGCCAAAAAGAAAGCCTTATTGAAGAAAAAACAGGAAGAGCAGAAAAAGTTTAAAGAGAAGAAGCGCCTTGAAGAGAAGAAACGGCGTGATGAAGAGGCCAAAAGAGCTAAAGAAAAAAAACTGAAAGAAGAGCGTGAGAAGCAGGAAGCGCTGCAAAGGGAAAGACAAGAGGCGCAACTTCAGGAAATGATGCTAAAAGCTGAACAGGATCGACAGCGGCAAATAGAAGCGCAGATTCGTGAACAGCAAAGGCTTGAACAGTTAAAAGCAGATCAAATCGCAGAGATGAATGAGGTTGATCGGTTTATAGCGCTCATTCGCGCTAAGGTTACTCGAAACTGGCACAAACCGCCTAGCGCACGAGAAGGAATGTCTGTTACGTTGAGGTTTTATCTTTTCCCTACAGGGGAGTTAAACAGAGTCGAAATTGTAAAAAGTAGCGGAAGCTCTGTATACGACAGTTCAGCAGTAAGCGCTGCTAAATCAATATCTAGGTATCCGGTTCCTTCCGATAATCAGATTTTTGAACGAAACTTTCGGAAGCTTATTATGGTATTTGTACATCAGGAAGATTGATTTTGAGAAAACAATATACAGTTATTTGGTTTTTATTACTCATTGTTTGTTCAAGGGTATCAACCGCTGAATTGACGATTATTATTGATCGGGGTTCAGACTCGGCAATACCCATAGCCATTGTTCCTTTCACAAATAAGAGCGCAGGCGCTATTCCTGAAGATATCAGTAAGATAGTTACTGAAGACCTACAGCGAAGCGGGGAGTTTGAGCCGCTGGCAACCAATAGAATGCTAAGTTTGCCGACGAGCGCCAAAGAGGTCTATTACCGGGACTGGCGATTGTTGAAACAAAACTACCTGGTGATCGGAAATATCGAATACTCGAAGTACACCAAAGCCTATAAAATCCAGTACGAGCTGTTTGATGTGAACCAGCAGCAGCGAATTGTTGGTGAGGTGGTATCAGGTAGCGAAAAAGGGCTAAGAGATTTAGCTCATCATATCAGTGACGCTATTTATGAGGCGATAACGGGTATTCGTGGCGCGTTCTCAACCAAGATATCCTACATAACCCTTCAGGTGTCTGCTGCAGGAAAGTCGGAATATCGGTTGCAGGTTGCAGACGCGGACGGTCGCCGCTCATTTACATTGCTTAAAACATCCGAACCTATTCTTTCGACCGCTTGGTCGCCTGATGGTAAAAAGTTAGCTTATGTATCATTTGAAAGTGGTAGACCTGCAATCTACACGCATATTATTGCAACGGGTAAACGGGAACGGGTTTCCGCTCACAAAGGGTTAAATGGTGCTCCATCGTGGTCTCCTGATGGAAAATCGCTTGCCATCACATTATCGAAAGATGGCAATGCGGAGATATACAGACTTGATTTAGCAACTAAAAAGCTGACAAGATATACGCGACACTACTCCATTGATACGGAAGCAAGCTGGTCTCCTGACGGAAGGCAAATTGTGTTTACCAGTGATCGAAGTGGGAGTCCCCAAGTTTATCGTATGAATGTGGGTGACCAGAGGCCTGAGAGGTTAACGTTTGAAGGGCGTTATAATGCCCGCCCCAGATTTAGTGAAGATGGGCAGAGCATTTTTTACGTACATCAGTCTCAAGGTTCTTTTAATATAGCGACGCTTAATTTGGAAACCGGCAATGAGCGAACCCTGACAGAAACATCGTTAGATGAATCACCAAGCCTGGCGCCAAATGATAGAATGTTGATTTATTCGACACAAAGAGGTAGAAAGGGCGTATTGGCGGTGGTTTCAGTGGATGGGCGGTCAAAATATTTCCTGCCAGCAGAAGAGGGTGATGTGAGAGAGCCCGCTTGGTCACCCTTTTTGAAGTAAAGCGTTAATAGATTTAGAATAGGCTACTTTGAAGCGAAAAGTACTGTTTGATTTTTGGAAAGAAACACTTTAAAAATTTTGTTAAGCCATAATTAAGGAAAAATAATGAAAGCGATATCAACTAAGCACGCTCTAGCTCTTGTATTATCCGCCTCTGTATTAGCAGGTTGTGCATCAAACAGCACGACTGATGATGCTGCTACTTCTGGTGCTGATGTGACGCCTGTAGATCAGTCTGGTGGCGCTGTAGTAAGTGCGCCTGGTGAAGGTGAAACGTTAACATCTGAAGAGATGGCAGCTAAGCAAGCTGAGATGGAGCGTCTGGCTAAAGAAAAAGAAGACGCTGTTTTACGTGAAATTCGCACTTTCTACTTTGACTTCGATAAATCTTCGGTTAAGCCTGAGTCTCGTGCAGCGTTGATGGCTCATGCAGCGTTTTTGGCGGCTAACCCAAATGTAAGTGTAACACTGGAAGGTCACTCTGATGAGCGAGGTACTAAAGAGTACAACCTTGCGCTGGGCGAGCGTCGAGCTCAGTCAGTTGAACGTTTTCTGGTTGTAAATGGTGTTTCTCGCACGCAGATAGAAGTTGTGAGCTATGGTGAAGAAAAGCCAGCAGCAACAGGCCACAGTGAGAGTGACTGGGCTAAGAATCGTCGTGTATTTATTGAATACAAATAAGATGAGTTCTTAATATTGCTATGAAGAGAGTACTTTCTCTTGCGCTCGCACTGTCTTGTATAGGCAGTGCGTTTGCTCAATCTACCCCCACTTTTCAGGCTAGGCCTGCTCAATCTGCTACTTCATCCCATTCAAGTCCTTCTTCTACGCCAGCTCAACTCAGTGCCAATTCTGAGTTACTGTTTATGGTCGAGCAGCTTCAGCAAGAAGTTCAAGAACTCCGCGGAATTGTTGAGCAGCAAAGTCATCAAATTAAGCAGTTAAAGCAGCAGGGGCGTGATCGTTATCGTGACCTTGACCAGCGAATACTTAAGCTTAAAGAGGGAGCGAAAGCCAACTCCGGTTCTGCCTCGGCATCCATCCCGATAGGACAAGCAGTCCACAATACGTCTTCTAAAGTACCGCAGCCGGATACAAAAAATGCGCCAGGGGTAACCAGTGCCGCGTCATTGGCTAAAGTTAAGTCGGAGCCATCTGCAAAACAACAGCGGAAGTACCAGCAGGCGTATGACCTGATTAAACAAAAGAAATACGATCAGGCTGTCGATGAACTGCATAAATTTATTGAGCTTTATCCTGATAGTGATTTAGCAGGCAATGCATACTACTGGTTGGGAGAAGTGTATTTGGTTATGCCAAAGTTTGAACAGGCCCGACAAGCGTTTACGGTTGTTGTGGGTAGCTTTCCTGATCACCGAAAAGCCGCAGATGCAATGTTTAAACTTGGGGTAACATATCACCGTCTGGACAAGCTAAGTGACGCTAAATTTTATCTTTCAGAGGTTGTTAAGCGTTACCCCGAAAGCTCAGCTGCAAGGCTTGCAAAAGAGTATAAAGCGAAGCTTTAAGTACTAGCCGAGTACACCCTGTTGGTTTTACAGGTTATGTTTGATTGAGTGTATAAACAAAAATTGAAAACTTGGCTAAAAAAATTAAATTTGGGCTTGTTATTCCAAAAAAAAACAGTAGTATATGCGCCTCGTTTGGGTCGTTAGCTCAGTTGGTAGAGCAGTTGGCTTTTAACCAATTGGTCGGGCGTTCGAGTCGCCCACGACCCACCACTTATTTAAATATTTGATAAGAGTTGGTGGATTATTCCAAACGATGAAAAGCAAAGAAATGGCTTTTTGTTTGTTAACAATTTTTATCAACCAGTTAGGGTCGTTAGCTCAGTTGGTAGAGCAGTTGGCTTTTAACCAATTGGTCGGGCGTTCGAGTCGCCCACGACCCACCATCTTGAAAGGGAGCCTATTAGGCTCCCTTTTTCGTTTCTGGAATCGAAATCTGGTAAAATATGAGTGCATAGAAAATGATTTAGCGGCGGTAAATAGGCCGGTGTGTCATTTCAATGGGGTCTCGGTTTTTGATTGCGACAATTGAATATCGAGCGTGTTGATCTATTTTTAGGTGAGCCTTAAATGAGTAAAACTTCTGATAGTATTCTTGTGCAAGAGCATTTCGCACATGAGCATGAAGCCCTTGAGCTTAGTGCGGAAGAGCGTGAGGCGTACAAAGACAAGATAAAAGCATTGCTTGTTCGAGAGAATGCGGTGCTGGTTGCTCACTACTATACAAGTGCAGTATTACAGGAGCTTGCAGAAGAAACAGGGGGCTGTGTATCTGACTCCCTCGAAATGGCACGTTTCGGAAATCAACACCCTGCATCAACCCTGGTCGTTGCAGGTGTTAAATTCATGGGGGAAACGGCAAAAATTTTAAACCCTGAGAAAAGGGTTCTGATGCCTACCCTAGAAGCAACTTGCTCGCTGGATATCGGTTGTGATGCCGACGAGTTTTCAGCATTTTGTGATCAACACCCGGATCGAACAGTCGTCGTCTATGCAAATACCTCCGCTGCTGTTAAGGCAAGAGCTGACTGGGTCGTTACATCAAGTATTGCGTTGGATGTTGTGGAACATCTGGATTCGACTGGAGAAAAAATTCTTTGGGCTCCAGATAAATATCTTGGTGGCTATGTTAAAAAGACCACTGGTGCAGATGTGTTGCTTTGGGATGGCTCCTGTATTGTTCATGAAGAGTTTAAGGCTAAAGGCATTCATGATTTGAAGCACCTTTACCCTAATGCTGCTGTTTTGGTTCACCCTGAGTCTCCAGAGTCTGTCGTAGAGATTGCAGATGTTGTAGGGTCGACCTCACAGCTAATTCAAGCGGCACAAACAATGGATAATAATGAGTTTATAGTCGCAACGGATAGCGGTATTTTTTACAAAATGCAGCAGTTGGCACCTGGCAAAACATTTATAGAGGCTCCAACGGCCGGTACAGGCGCTACGTGCAGGAGCTGCGCTCATTGCCCCTGGATGGCAATGAACGGGCTTGAAAACCTGGCCGATGTTCTAGAGAAGGGTGATCAGGAAATTTTCGTTGATGATCGTTTAAGGGAGAGGGCTTTGGTTCCTCTTAGACGCATGCTTGACTTTTCCGCCAATAAGAACAAACGCTCAGCAGTTTCAGCGTAAGCCTGACTCGATAATGATTGTAGTTAGTGGTGCTATTCAGCCAAAAAAGGGGAATTAAAAGAGAGTCTTGCACGACTACTGCGCTTACAAATTCATCGTTAAAAAATGGCTCAAAATGCTCATTTATAGACCATAAACTGCGCTTTTTCGTCATTTTTTGCCTTGTCTTTGCTTCGCTCATAACATCGTGCAAAGCTCTCTAAAAATTGATTCCTTTTTTGGCTTTGTAAAGATCGTCAATTCTCTGCTGTATTGTAGCGGTCACCTGAGTATTTCCCTGGCTTTTCTTTAAGGCTTGTTGAAGTTGCAAAAGAGCATCATCTATTTCACCGATTAAGTAGAAAAACTCCGCTCTGGATCGATGCAATTGAACAATATTTCCTGCCTCCCCATTTATCTCTGCTAAGGTATACCATATTTTAGGCTCGTTTGGATGGTTCCTTGTCAGCGATAAAAGCAGTGACTCTGATTCGCCCAAGTCATTTATATTTCCTCTTTTTGCGACTTGTTTCGATAGCTCCCATGTAATTGCATAATTGCCCGGATTTCTTTTCAGGTGTTTTTTAAGTAGAGCAATGCTGTTGTCAATTTCGCCTTTTTTTGCCATTGCCTCTGCCTTGGCAATCATAAAAATAATCCTGTTTGGGTTACGGATAAGGAGTGCGTCAATTATTTCCTCAGCTTTTTCTGGTTTGCCTGCTTTGTTATAGGCGATGGCCAGGCCGTATTGACTGGCAGTTTTGTTAAACGTATTTCCTTCGTCGATTGTTGATTTAAAGTGGCGGATCGCCGATTCAGCTGACTCGGAAAAGTGGAGCATAATTCGGCTCCGAATAAGGTGAAACTCCAAGTCCTCGCTGTATGCTTTAACTGGGTATTGTTCTGCACGGTTTCTTGAGTCTGCCACACGTGACTCTGTTACCGGGTGAGTAGATAGGTATTCGGGAGGCCTGTTTCCGTATAGACGGGCCTCTCGCAACATTCTTTCGAACATAGAGGGCATCGCCTTTGGATCCATGTTTGAGTCATAAAGAGTTTGAATGCCAATCCTGTCGGCTTCTTGCTCGTTTTGTCTAGAGTAGCTTAATTGCGACTGAATGCTCAGAGCCTGAGTGCTCGCAAGGGCTGCAATACCTGCATCTGTGTTTGTTGTTGCCGCAATGATTACGCTAGCGAGCAGCCCGGCGAGTGCCAAGGGGGCTGTTTTTTGTTGTCTTTCAAGGCTGCGAGCATAATGTCTTTGACTTAAATGGGCGATTTCATGTGCGACAACAGAGGCAAATTCCTGCTCTGAACTCGAATGAATGAATAGGCCTGCATTTATCCCCATCACGCCGCCAGGTACGGCGAATGCATTCATGACTGGGCTATCTACGATGACAAGATTTAGGTCGCGATCCGTCAGCTCTGAGTTTGGTGCCAGTCTCGACACAAGGCTGGTTAGATAGTTGTATGTAAGTGGGTCATGAAATGTCTTCACTTGTCGTCTGAGGGATCTGAGCCATGAGTTCCCTAACGCTTTCTCTTGCTGTAGGGAGATAAAACCAGAGGTGGCGTCTCCCAGTGATGGCAGGTCATTAGATGCCGCATGTGTAGCAGAGGTGTGAGAGAAGGTGAACCATAAGAAAAGTATCGGTGCAACAGAGAAGCATTTATTCATATAGATGAAATCCGGAGCTGTCGTAATACAGTGTAAGACAATAAAAATAAACTGTTATTAACGCAACTACAAGGCAGGAGTAGGTTGAATTTTTCGATATCGTCACCCTATATTGTCGAACTTAAGTTACAATTGCGTGCATATTGTGATTTATTGACTTTTGATCCGTTTAGGTTCGAACTAACCGTTAGTAGGAATGTTTCGGGTATGGCTGAGATAGATGTTGTTTTAGATGTTGTGGGGTTGAGTTGCCCTATGCCTCTCTTAAAAGCGAAGCAGGCTTTAAATAAAATGACGGCTGGGCAGCAATTGTTGGTTAAGACAACAGATCCCGGATCTGTAAGAGACTTTAAGTCATTTACTGATTTAAGTTCAAATCAGTTATTGGAAAATTTTGAAGAAGACGGTTGCTACTGCTATTTAATATTAAAAGGCGACTGATACCGCTTGAATGTTGTTAACTAATCAACTCAGTTAGCGATGACTTACTGAGAGGCGATTGGTAACGATGAAGTTTGTTTAGTGCATTTTTCATGCGATGCATTTTACCTAAAGTATTTAAGGCGAGCTAAAGGAGCCTGGATGTTAAATATTGTCCGTTCGTGGGTTGAGAAGTACTTTTCAGATGAAGAGGCTGTTGTTCTTTTTATTTTGTTAATTGCCGGGCTGGCCGTAGTTGTCTTGATTGGAGATCTGCTTGCACCTGTTATTGCGAGTGTTGTGTTGGCTTTTATTCTTCAAGGGTTGGTGAGTAAGCTGGTAGCAAGAGGGCTCAATGAAAAAGTATCAATACTGGCTGTCTTTATTCTTTTTATAGGTTTGTTTTTTACCTTTTTGTTTTTCCTGTTGCCTCTTGTTTTAGGCCAGGTCACATCTTTGGTGAAAGAGTTCCCGAGGATGTTCTCTGAGCTTCAGAGTTATATTAAATTACTGCCACAGGAGTATCCGTCACTATTGAGTGAGGCTTCGGTGAATAACCTGTTTAATCAAGCGACATCAGAAGCAGCAAAGTTTGGCCAGTGGGTTGTGTCGCTATCACTTGAAAGCTTTCCAGTGTTTGTCATGATTCTGATTTACATTGTTTTGGTTCCTATACTGGTATTTTTCTTTTTAAAAGATCGGACGTTGATTCTAAACTCATTGGCAGCCCTTCTTCCAAGAGATAAAGACGTAATGACGCGTGTTTGGCAAGAGATGAACATGCAGTTTGCTAACTATATCCGTGGAAAGGTTGTAGAAATTCTAATTGTAGGTGTTGTAACTTATGTAGCATTTGTTGTTATGGGGCTCAACTACGCTGCTTTGCTTGGTATTTTGGTAGGGTTGTCAGTATTGGTGCCCTATATCGGCGCTACAATCGTTACCATACCTGTTGCGATGATTGCGTTTTTTCAATGGGGGTGGGGGTCTGATTTTCTCTATCTAATTGTTGTTTACGGTATTATTCAGGCCCTTGATGGTAATGTTCTGGTACCGCTTCTTTTTTCTGAGGTTGTAAATTTACACCCTGTTGTCATTATTATTGCTGTTTTGTTCTTTGGCGGAATTTGGGGGTTGTGGGGAGTATTCTTTGCGATACCGTTGGCAACGCTGTTGAAGGCAGTCTTTACTGCTTGGCCTGTTTCCAAGTGAATGGAGGAAATATTGCCATCCCTGGCGTGGAGAAGTAGAGCGGGAAAGTTGGCTAAGAACGTTAATAACCCAGTATGTCTTGCTTAAAGCCGCTGCCTGCTGGGTTTTCTCCTATCCATACCGAAAGGAGAGCATCTGCAAACTGTTTTCCTGGTACTGTCCCTTTATTATCACCACCGATTATAACTCTGGTTCCCTCTCCAGGAATATAATCAAGATTTACCTCATCCCCGCGTTTTAACTTGCCGTCAAACATGGCTAAAAACTGATTGATATTCGGTTCAAGGATCTTTTGTTCTTCCACGCTGATGTTAAGCACTAAGGCATCTTTTAATGCTTGAGCAATTTTTCGTGCAGTTACTTTGCGCAGGAGTACATGAAAAAGCATTCGCCGGTGTTCGTCACTTTCGAGAATTTTGTTTTCATCGTGTGACGGGGTCTCCAGGTAAAGACCACCTACATAAGTGCTGATTACCATATAGGTCTTTCTTAGCGACGCGCCGTTAAGAGTTAGCTCTGCCCCTGAGTTATCGACTTTAATAATCTCTTCCAATTTAACATCGCTGATACTTCTTGCTTGTGATGTTAAAGGAAAAAGAGCGAGAATAAACAAAAAAGTGCTTAATGTTCTCATTTATTAGCTTCCTTTTGTTTTTGTTGTTTGCGCTGTTTTGGGCGGGTAAATATTTGTATATTCGTGTGTCTAAATATTATTTTATTTGATTTTATGCTCTAAGTACGCGGATAACGTTTTTTTTGGGATGTGATTGGCTGAATTGTGAGCACTTTCAACAACAGGAAGTGACTTGTTCGAGGCTTGCTGAAATATTGACAAAGATTAACAGTTCGAAGAGTGAGTAATATTGAGCGGGGGAGTGTAGATGAGTGACTTTTGTTGCGAGGAAAGCCCATACGCTTCCTTCGGGCTTTCCTCGCACATATAGAGACCTTTGCACGACGTTATGAGCGAAGTAAAGACAAGGCAAAAAATGAAGAAAAAGCGCAGTTTATGAGTAATAAATGAGCATTTTGAGTCATTTTTTAACGCTGTATTTGTAAGCGCAGTAGTCGTGCAAAGATCTCATATAAAAATATCTGTTGAAAACTATGGCTTATTTTATAGGTTCTGTACTGCATCTAGCACTTCGGCTACGTGGCCTTTAACTTTCACTTTGCGCCATTCGTTTCGAAGAACTCCCTTACTATCGATTAAAAATGTGCTCCTTTCAATCCCCATATATTCTTTTCCATACAGCTTTTTAAGCTTTATTACGTCAAATAGCTTACACAGCGATTCGTCGGGGTCTGAAATAAGCTCAAACGTGAACTCGTGTTTGTTCTTGAAGTTCTCATGCACGCGCAGGCTATCTCTGGATACACCAAAAATAACGGTATTGGCATCAGCAAACGCCTTTGAGTGGTCTCTAAAGTCCTGCCCTTCCGTAGTGCAACCTGGAGTGTTGTCTTTTGGGTAAAAATAAATGACAACGTTCTTCCCTTTAAGGTTTTCTGGGGTCACTGTAGTGTTGTTGGTGGCAGTCGACTCAAATTGGGGAATCGTTGCACCTATTTCTATTTTCGACATGGATGGTACCGTAGTTTATTCGGGTTGTGAGTTATTGCTGAAATAGCAGAGCCAATACTTAACTATTTCTTGCTGGTTCAATCGCAGCATCAAGGTTCAGGTCATCACAAAACACCATAAACTCTTCTCTTAGTGTTGCAAGGTGTGTGTCGGATGGCACTGTAATCGACATATTCAGGTTAAACATCTGTGTGCCTGTGTGAGGGGCGCTATATGTACCAGTCTGCAGATCGTCGATATTGATGTTCTGCTTTGAAAAGAAGTTTGCGATTTCATGAACTATGCCTGGGTTGTCTAGCGCAACGACATTGGCGGTATAGCAAATAGCCGCTTTGGGTTCACGCGGCTGGGTATGCTTAATAATTGTTGTTAGCTCTAACTTTTTAGCGAGTGCAGGGATTGTATTCTCAAGTTTTGCAATATCGTTCCAAGAGCCGGATACCATCATGATAACGGCAAATTCACCCCCGAGCACCGTCATTCGGCTATCGATGATATTACAGTTATTTTCAGCGCTGGCTTTAGCAAGCTCATTTACAATGCCTGGTCGGTCTCCGCCGATTGCAGAAATGACTAGATGGTTTTCTTTGGTGGATGTTGTGCTCATTTAAACGGTCCAATTCTTAAGAGTTAAATTAGATAGCGAGGGTAGAGCACTTATTTAGTGCCATGTTGGTTCTCAAACCCTAGAGTGTTTTATTAATTAAATTGGGGTGTTAGTAAAATTTATATGTTCTGCTTAAGTATAGTTAGCTGTCAACCCTAGTAAAGAATTATGCTGAGAGTGAAGCTGTTCGTCATTTATGGTTGGCTACTTTTTGACCTGTGTTGCTCGCCACCATTCATGAGTGGCGTCGTGCACGATATTTAATTTGGCAATTATATATCTAACTGGTGCTAAATCTGACTTCAACTCTTGTTTAACTGGGGGCTCGCGATTAACATATCCTTTTTTACTTTGCACAAACCCCCTGCATGGAGTGATGTATGATTTCTGGCAGCCTTGTCGCGCTAGCTACCCCAATGAACCCTAATGGAACACTTGATTGGGAACGATTAGATGGGCTTGTAGATTTTCACGTAAAAAATGGTACTGATGCAATTGTCGCAGTGGGGACAACAGGGGAGTCAGCAACGCTAAACCCTGATGAGCACTGTGAAGTAATCAGACGTGTGGTTGAGCGTGTTCAAGGTCGTATTTCTGTTATTGCAGGAACAGGGGCAAACTCCACAACTGAAGCCATTGACCTTACCAAAGAGGCCAAAAATATTGGTGTCGATGCATGCCTTTTGGTGACGCCTTATTACAATAAGCCAACTCAGGAAGGGCTGTACTTACATTATAAAAAAATTGCTGAATCGGTTGATGTTGACCAGATTCTATATAATGTCCCCGGCAGAACTGCCGTTGATATGTTGAATTCGACGGTGTTGCGCTTGGCTGATATTCCTAATATCACAGGTGTAAAAGATGCAACCGGGGATTTGGTTCGAGGCAAAGAGCTTATCGAAATGGTGGGTGATCGCCTGGCTGTATACTCTGGTGACGATGCGACCGCAGTTGAGTTAATTTTGCTGGGTGCCAAGGGTAATATCTCTGTCACAGCGAATGTTGTACCAAAGGATATGGCAGAGATGTGCCGACTGGCGCTTTCGGGTCAGGCTGAAGAGGCGCGCGCAATAGATAAGCGATTAGCTGACCTTAACAGTAAGCTTTTTGTTGAAGCTAACCCCATACCTGTTAAGTGGGCATTGCAGCAACTTGAATTGATTCAACCAGGCATAAGACTTCCTTTGACCCCTCTGAGTGATGCTTATCATCAGGATGTGCTAGCGGCCTTAAAAAGTGCTGGTGCTTTGTGATTTTGCAGTAACTCCCATATTTGCAAAGTCGATTCATTAGCCCGTAAAAAACAGTGTATTTAATGAGCCTAATCAGATTTTTAGTCGTTACGATATTAGTATTATCGATAGCTGCTTGTGGTGTTGTACGCGATAGATCAAATGACTATGTTGACGCAGAGCGTGGCCAGGCAATCGTGGTGCCTGACTGGTATCGGAGTGATGATATAAGGCCCAGATATCCCATTCCTCCCATTGAAAACAGGGATAGCCTTCCCGAAGAGTACGTGTTGCCGTCCCCGCCGGACGCCACAATAACTATCTTAACTGAAAATTATGTCATTGAAACGTTGGATGAGCAGTCCTGGCTTTTAGTCAATGAAACGCCAGGGCGCATTTGGCCATCACTTGATCAGTTTTGGGAAGAGAACGGCGTACGAGTTGAGTTTGAAAATCCTAGACTGGGCTTAATGCAGACCGAAGTGCTGGGTTCTAGTCTATTGTCAAAGCAGCTTCTTTCCAGAATAGGTCTGGGGGGCTCTACAGTTGACCGCCCTTTGCTGTTGCAAGCTAAATTGGGGCAGGGTGTAAAGAGAAACACCACTGAGCTGCAAGTTAGGGTGTTGGATACAAAGAAAAAAGGGCCTCAAGAGTTCAAAACATGGTCTGGGCTGCCCGGGCGTAGACTGGCTGAAGAAAAGCTACTTCAGATTATTAGCTCGTATCTTGAAAATAACCAGTCTTACCGCAGCTACTCACTGTTGGCGACTGATATTGGCGGGGCTTCAAAAGTAGCGCTTGTTTCAGGCAACAATGAGCGCCCCTATTTAAAGCTTGACCTATCATTTGAGCGTGCTTGGGGAGCAGCTACAAAAGGGTTACGTGGTGCTAAAATAAAAGTTGCTGACCGTGACAGAAGTAAAGGTATTTTCTATCTTGATTACGGGCGAGAGGAAGAGGAGGGGTGGTTCTCATCGCTGTTCTCTTCTGGAGATGAGCAGCGGCCAGAGTATAACTATACGCTTGATCTTGAGAAGATTGAGGATGGTTATCGTTTGATTGTAAACAAGACTGAGGGTGAGCCGATTACCCGTCTTGAAGAGATGGAGATTCTTAACTTGCTGCTGGATAATATATCTTAAGGCACATGCGCGACCTAAGGTTAACGCATATTTTGTTAGTAAGATAATGGGGCATGAGCATTCTCTGCCTTGTGAGAACGTTGAAATTAAATATTTTTGAGGCATAACCCTGATGGAAAAACGTGAAGAACTCTTTGCCGGCAAAGCTAAGTCTGTATACAAAACTGATAACCCAGACCGCTTTGTATTGCTATTCAGGGATGACACTTCGGCCTTTGACGGCCAAAAAATCGATCAGCTAAATCGCAAAGGTATGGTTAATAATAAATTTAATGCGTTTATTATGACCAAACTCGAAGAGGCAGGCATCCCTACCCACTTTGATCGCTTGTTGTCGGATCAAGAGTGCTTGGTTAAAAAGCTTGAAATGATTCCGGTTGAATGTGTTGTAAGAAATATCGCAGCTGGCAGCTTGTGTCGCCGCTTAGGTGTAGAGGAGGGAATAGACCTGACTCCTCCAACATTTGAACTGTTCTTAAAAAATGATGAGCTTCATGATCCAATGATCAACGAATATCACTGTCAGTCGTTTGGTTGGGCGACAGAAGAGCAGCTACAAGAAATGAAGCGCCTTACCTTTGAGGTTAACAAAGTACTCAAGGCCTTATTTGAAGATGCAGGCATGCTGTTGATAGATTACAAGTTAGAGTTTGGTATTTGTGAAGATAAGATTGTCTTAGGTGACGAATTTAGCCCTGACGGTTGCCGCATCTGGGACAAAGAAACGCGTAAAAAAATGGATAAAGATCGTTTTCGCCAAGGCCTGGGTAATGTAATTGAAACCTATGAAGAAGTTGGGCGACGCTTAGGTGTGGAGTTTTAAGAATCGAATAACAATAATTGCGGAGAATGGAATGAAATATATAAAAGCAGGAATCTCAGTATTAGCAGCCTCATTGATATCTGTGTCTTCGAATGCAGATGTATTGGGAGCTTCAGCATCGCTGACTTATTGGTCGCCAGACATATCTGGAACTATACAGTCTGGCGGAGGAAAAATTGATGTTGATAAAGACCTGGGATTGAGTCGTAATGATTCAGCTATTTTTACAGCATCCATTGAACACTTTGTGCCGCTGATTCCTAATTTCCGCTTTCAGTATTCAGATATGGATCAAGTCACATACGGCTCCGTTAACAATGTTGATTTCAATGGCCAAAACTTCGATGGTGCAGTTCAGACAAGCCTGGATCTAACGAACTATGATTTTACGCTTTATTATGAAATTCTGGATAACTGGGTCAATCTTGATTTAGGGCTAACGGCAAAAGTATTCGACGGCGTATTGTTGCTAAGAGAGCAAAACGCAAATCCTGTGGCGGCTTATAGTAAGACCGATATTGATTCCGTAATCCCGATGCTATACGGAAGCGCAATATTTGAGTTACCTATCACATCATTGTCTGTTGGGGCAGAGGGTAGCGCCGTTACCGTAGGAAGCGACTCCGCATATGACCTCGTTGCTATGATGAGATACAGGGCCAGCTTTTTTGGTCTTGAAGCGGGCTACAGAGCGATGGGGTTAGACGGTAAGGTAGATGGTATCAATGTTGATGCTAGAACTGACGGCCCTTATCTTAGCGTAATGTTGGCTTTTTAATCGCTTGCTAGAGACCTTTGCACAAGTACTGTGCTTACAATATAGCGTTAAAAAATGACTCAAAATGCTCATGTATTAAATATCTACTGCGTTTTTTCGTCATTTTTTCCTTGTCTTTGATTCGCTTATAAGGTCGTACAAAGGCCTCTACTATTGTGCAGAATAAATTAATTAAGGTGTAAGGAGTATGAAGTGAGAATTCTTGTCACAGGGACTGCGGGCTTTATTGGTTCCACTTTGGCTATTCAGCTACTGGAGCGTGGTGATGAGGTTATCGGTGTAGATAATCTCAATGACTACTATGAAGTTAGTCTCAAGGAAGCTCGGCTCGCAAGGCTAACAGGCCATCCTAACTTTACAGACGTACGGCTTTCTGTTGAAGATAGAGACGGCATGGAAAAACTCTTTGAAAAGTATAAACCTCAGCGAGTTGTCCATTTGGCAGCGCAAGCGGGTGTCAGATACTCACTTGAAAATCCTCACGCTTACATCGACGCGAACGTTGTTGGCTTTATGAATATACTTGAAGGATGTAGGCATCATAAGGTCGAGAACCTGGTATATGCATCAAGTAGTTCAGTTTATGGGGCAAACGAATCGATGCCGTTTTCTGTGCACGATAATGTAGATCACCCGGTAAGCCTTTACGCAGCAACCAAAAAGACAAACGAGTTGATGGCCCATACATACAGTCATCTCTACGGAATACCTACTACAGGGCTTCGTTTCTTTACCGTTTATGGGCCCTGGGGGCGGCCAGATATGGCGCTCTTCCTGTTTACGAAAAGTATTCTGGATGGCAAACCTATCGATGTTTTTAACTACGGTAATCACAGGCGGGATTTCACCTACATAGATGATATTGTAGAGGGGGTAATTCGTACTCTTGACCAGGTTGCCCAACCGAATATCGAATGGGACGGGCAAAAGCCTGACCCTGGAACGAGTAAAGCGCCTTACCGAATTTATAACATTGGTAGTAACAATCCTTGTGAACTTCTACGTTATATTGAAGTTATCGAAGACTGTTTAGGTAAAAAAGCTGAAAAGAACTTACTTCCACTACAGCCGGGTGACGTGCCAGATACCTATGCAAACGTAGATGCATTGATCGAAGATGTCGATTACAAGCCTTCAACACCGCTAGAAGAAGGTATTGCGAAGTTTGTTGAATGGTATCGAGATTACTACAAAGTATAAAATTAGCGATTCACAAGGTAGTTGGCTTTGGTGCCTGGGCTAACCAACTATATCTAATACCCGTTTTCTAAACTTAACTCCCAGGCTCTTTGCGAGCTTCTCGCAGGCATCAATATCAACCCCTTCCAAACCCTCTATCGCCGTTGCGGTTACATCCTCAATGTAGCTAGGCGCCGCTGCAAGAAACCCCATCATATTGTGCCATGATTTATTTAGACCAGGCTTACAGTGTTGGTTATATACTTCTTCATTTTGCCCATTCATTGAAATAGAAAGGCTATCCACACAGTCTGCAAGCTCAGGAAGGACATTTCTCTTGTGGGCTAGGTTTGCCAGGCCGTCTGTGTTAACGCGAACGTTACCGCCTTTCTGCTTAACCCATCTGGCGACACTAATTAGCTCTTGCAGTCTTAATGTGGGCTCGCCAAAACCGCAAAATACTACTTCGTCGTACTGTGTAGGGTCTCCGATTTCGTCAATAACTTCTTCTGCCGATGGCTTATGATCCAGTGCCAAATCATAATCATGAACCTGCCAGCTGCCATTAAACTTAGGACAAAATGAGCACTTAAGCGTACAGCGATTGTTTAAGTTGATATACAGCGAATCCCGAATTGTGTATACGATAGTTGAGTGTTCGTTGTTCATAATAAAAGCACTTAATAAGGACGCTAGTTAAGCCATTTTAACGAGTATGAACTGATTGTACTTTGATCACTATCAATAGGTATGATACGCGAATCTCTCGTTGAGCAGAGATAGTGTGAATAGAACGTATATTTCTCTTGATCAGGGAAAATATCTTTGTTACATTACGCACCCGCTGCACAGTAGGACTATAGCTCAGTTGGTTAGAGCGCTACCTTGACATGGTAGAGGTCGGCAGTTCGAATCTGCCTAGTCCTACCAATTTTAAAAGCTCGTAATTTGCGGGCTTTTTTATTGCCTGAAATAAACTGAGTGCAGATGAGAACTGCCGAAGGCATGTTCGAGCCGAGCGGCGCAGCCGTGAGACAACATCGCGAATGCGATGGCCCGTAGGGTGAGAGAAGCGAATAATCGCCTAGTCCTACCAATTTCAATTCGCTGTAAAAAGTATTGAAATTGTACTCCTTAAAACACCCTCGTTATTTCTCTTAATTTAAGTGCCCAATAAATCCTCATTTTTCTCAGTATAAGAGCTAGCCTTTCCTATAATATTAATTTCCGAGTCATTCAGGCTAAGCTTAAATTGCCATTTTGCGTAAATGATCGAATGATTCTTTAGAGCTATTCATAATCCATTGTTGTTTGATATGATTACCGCTGATCCATCTGGAAGTTGACTTATGAAGTACCTCAGTAAATTCCACAAGCATTTAAAGCAGTTAAGAGAAGAAAAGCACCTTACAATAGATGATATTAGCGTTATCTGTCAGGTCGATGTGACGGTAGTGAATGCTTGGGAGTCTACTCAGGAGGATAAAAGGTGCTTCCCTAGTATCGATAATCTGATTGATCTTTGCTTGAAAACAGGTACTCAGCTAGATGCTTTGTTAGAGCTGAATTATGACCATGAAGATGAAGAGCAGTTAGAGTTACCTGGCTTGGCGTTTATTGATGAAAACGACGTAAATCTGTCGCTTGACCATCTTCAAAAAGAGATTGAAAAGCTACTCCCTACAGATGATGAATTAGAGCTGTTGAAGCGTTTTAGGCGAAGTGATGATGAAAATAAAAAGCTCATTCTTCAACTGATGAATTAGCTCTAAATTGCTTTTATGCGGCATGTGCTTACTTTAATTTTTGTGCCTTATATTTAGGCGGCTTTTCGCCATTACATATTTTTTAAAATCAACGCCGATGACATAAAACGGTTGGCATCAGTATGCGGGCGAACGCGGTTTCGTTCTATTGTGGTAAGGGTGAGCAGTGTGTCTTCTCCCAAGTAAAGCGCACCGTTTAGTAATATGCTTTCATTCTCCATAAACAGCTGTGCTGCAAACTTCGCGATGTTGTCTGTTACTGAATAATTCAGAATTATTAATGTATTCCCGCCCAGGCTTTCGATGTGCTCTGTCATCCTCATCTCTAGCCACTCTGCCTTTTTCGCATTGCGTTCAGGACGATCATTTTTGCAATCAGCTCTCATAAATGTATTGGGCAGATAGAGTTGAGCAGAGTAGGTGGATTCATCTTTTGCGAGAACGCCAATGCTCTGAGGAAAGCGGGGGAATACGACTTTATGCTCACATGCCGGTGGGCTGAATAGGAACCCGTTGGTGTAAAATGAAGCTTCGCTAGGTGTAACAGGCGAAAACATAAATGAAGATACTAGACCTACGAGCGAATACCACATTGATGACACTCCCCCTTAACTACTTTACTGTAATCATAGTTGATGGAGGAAAATAGGGCGCATCTATTGTGTACTAAGGAACAAAAAAATCTATAAACGGGTTTTAAGTGAAGGTTTTTATATTAAGGGAGCAAGCATTGGCAGGAAAAGAGAATAAGGGTGGACGAAGGCCCACCCCTTAACTTCACCTTACAGGTTAGCTTTTCTTGTAAATGTTTTCGTAGACGTAGTTTGTTGCCTCAACAAACCCGTCAATACTGCCGCAATCGAACCGTTTGCCTTTAAACTTATACGCCAGTACGCAACCATTTTTGGCTTGAGTCATCAATGCGTCAGTGATTTGTACTTCGCCATTTTTTCCGGCTGGGGTGTTTTCGATAATTTCGAAAATGTCAGGAGTGAGTATATATCTCCCGATAATCGCCAGGTTAGAAGGCGCATCCTTAGGGTCTGGTTTTTCAACCATATCTGTAATCCGGTAGAGCCCTTCTTTCATGCACTCACCTGCGATGACGCCATACTTATTGGTTTCTTCTGGTGGCACTTCCTGAATCGCAACGATACTGCATCGAAATTGATTGTAGAGTTTCGCCATTTGAGCCATTACTTCATCTTCGCCTGGTTCAACAACGCAGAGGTCATCAGCCAATACGACACCAAATGGGTTTTCTCCAACGAGGTTCCGCCCAGTTAGGATTGCATGGCCAAGCCCTTTCATTTCACGTTGGCGAGTAAATGAAAACTGGTTATTTTCAATAAGGTGACGAATAGATGCCAGTAGCCCTTCCTTCCCGCTGCCCTGAATCTGGTGCTCAAGTTCGTAGCTGATATCAAAGTGGTCTTCTATCGCTCTTTTGCCTCGGCCAGTTACAAAGCCAATGTTATTCATACCTGCAGCAACGGCTTCTTCGACGCCGTACTGAACGAGTGGCTTGTTTACCACCGGCAGAATTTCTTTAGGCATCGCTTTGGTTGCAGGTAAAAAACGGGTTCCATAACCCGCAACGGGGAATAGGCAATTCTTAATCATTCTTAACATCCTGTTGGTGCGTTAGTCTAAATACAGCAAATGAATTTATGCACAAAAAAACTGCCAATATCAAATGGCAGGTTAAGCTTATATCGCTTTTATGACTATTGTAATTGAGTCGTCGATTAATGTTTAGGTTGGAGATGATTTAATTGAGTATTTCCTATCGTTGACAGGAAAAGAGGGGATCGGTTCATGTGGGTTGTATTAGTGAGTCTTGGTAATAAAAAAGGAGGCAACTGCCTCCTTGGCCAGAGTAAGGTGCTTGTGAGATACCTTACTCTGAACGTTTGACTCTGAACTTAGCAATGCTCGGCTAACTTAAATATTTAGCCGCACTTGCTATCACCGCAGTTTAAGCAGGTCTTGCAACCATCCATTACAATGACTGCTTTAGTAGAGCATTTCTTGCATACGGTCGCGTTTGCAGGGAATGCAGTGTCGGAGTCATTGGCACTATTTGATTGCTTGGCTTCAAATTCAGCTCGCTTTTCAGCCAATATCTTTTTGGCGTGGTCACTTAGCTCCTCAGTTTGGATAAGGCCAATCGCCTTCATGTGCTTTTCAATAACCGCACCGATTTCAGCAACCAGGGATGGCATGAATACGCCGCCTTTTTTATAGTAACCGCCGTTTGGATCATAAACAGAAGAAAGCTCTTCGACCAAGAATGTAATATCTCCGCCCTTTCGGAATACAGCAGATATAACGCGTGTTAAGCCTATGACCCACTGGTAATGCTCCATTGATTTGGAGTTGATAAATACCTCATAAGGGCGTCGAACTTCATGGTCAGTATCTTCATTCAGCAAGATATCATTTATCGTGATATATAGTGCGTGTTCAGAAACCGGGGGCTTAATTTTATAGGTAGAACCAAGCAAAAACTCTGGACGAGCGATGTTCTCATTCATTTCAACGGGAGCGAATGTATCAGCGCTCTCGGTTTTAACATCTTGTGCGTTGCTTTCAGCTTTTTTAACTTGGTAGCCGACAATTTTCTTTTCAATTTTGACGGTCATGATCAAATGCCTATTGTCTGTATTTTACTGAGATCAAACTAACTGCCTTCGTTGCTTTTTATAAAGGCAGTATTACGTATTTAGGTGTGAATCAATACTTGCCGTATGTGCCTTCTTTTAAGGCATCAAATAAGTTGGCGGCTGAATGAACTTCACCATCGTATTCGATCTCTTCATTTCCTTTTACACTTACTTTACTGCCGTCGTCTAGTGTAAATTCGTAAGTTGTGTTTTCCAAGTCCTGCTCTTTAACCAATACACCCTGGAATGCTTCGGGGTTAAAGCGGAATGTTGTGCATCCTTTTAATCCCTTTTCATAAGCATACATGTAGATGTCTTTGAAGTCCTGGTATGGGAACTCCGTTGGAACATTGGCCGTTTTTGATATGGAAGAGTCAACCCAAAGCTGAGCAGCAGCCTGGATGTCAACATGCTGAGTTGGCGTTACCTCATCAGCTGAGATAAAGTAATCAGGCAGTTTTGCATCTTCGCTCTCGGCATAAGGCATTGCATTTTGGTTGACGAGGTGGCGGTATGCCAGCAACTCATATGAGAAAACATCGACTTTCTCTTTTGTCTTTTTACCTTCGCGAATAATATTTCTTGAGTAGTGGTGTGCGAAACTAGGTTCTACACCGTTACTTACATTATTCGCAAGAGACAGGGAGATAGTGCCCGTGGGTGCAATGGACGTATGGTGTGTAAAGCGGGCGCCTTTTTCACAAATTTTTTCCACCAGCTCTGGTTCATACTGAGCAATGCGCTGCATGTATCGGCTGTATTTTGCGTGCAATACCTTGCCTTTAACACGGTCACCCGCTTTAAAGCCGTCTTCTTTCATTTCAGGGCGCTTGCGGAGCATTTCTTCCGTTACAGTGAACTCTTCTTCCATGACTGGTGCTGCGCCTTTCTCTTCTGAAAGTGCTAATGCTTGCCTCCAGCCTTCGAGTGCCATCTCACGGTTTACTTCTTCAGTAAATTTAACTGATTCTTCGCCGCCGTAAGGTAGCTTTAACATGGTTAGAGCTGAGCCTAAGCCAAGAATGCCCATGCCGTGACGTCGCTTATTCAGTATTTCGTTACGCTGACCTTCAAGTGGAAGGCCATTGATTTCAACAACGTTGTCTAGCATGCGGGTGAAAATGGCGACCACTTTACGGTATTTTTCAAAGTTGAAAGTCGCTTGATCAGTGAATGGCTTCTCGACAAACTTGGTCAGGTTTACTGAACCTAACAGACAGCTACCATAAGGGGGAAGTGGCTGTTCGCCGCATGGGTTTGTTGCACGGATATTTTCACAAAACCAGTTGTTATTCATTTCGTTTACTTTATCAATCAGGATAAAGCCAGGTTCAGCGAAGTCATAGGTTGATGTCATGATGCTGTCCCAGATAAAGCGAGCTTTTACGGTGCTATAAACGCGGCAAGCGACCAGCCCTTCTTTATTGGTTACATATTGGTCTTTTACCGGAAACTCCCGGTATGTAAATTTGCTTTCATCCTTTACATCAAGGCCATCTTCATCCACCTCTTCTTGAGTAACAGGGAATGATAGCTTCCAGTCTGCATCTTCTTTGACGGCTTTAATAAAGTCTTCTGTGATAAGAAGCGACAGATTAAATTGGCGCAGTCGGCCATCTTCTCGCTTTGCTCTAATAAAATCGAGCACGTCAGGGTGGTGCACATCGAAAGTGGCCATCTGAGCGCCACGTCGTCCGCCGGCAGAGGATACGGTGAAACACATCTTGTCAAAAATATCCATGAACGAGAGAGGGCCAGACGTTGTTGCACCAGCGCCGGCTACGTAGGCACCTTTTGGACGTAATGTAGAGAACTCATAACCAATGCCGCAACCCGCTTTAAGGGTAAGCCCTGCTTCATGATTCTTGAAAAGGATGTCATCCATAGAATCATTAACGATGCCTGATACGGTGCAGTTGATTGTTGATGTGGCGGGCTTGTGCTCGCCTGCACCTGCATTAGACATGATTCGCCCAGCAGGAATTGCACCGTGTTCCAGTGCCCAAACAAACTCTTTGTGAACTTTATCCCTGTTCTTTTTGTTTTCAACTTCTGCCAGAGCTTTTGCTACACGCGAATAGGTTTCATTAATGTTGTTGTCAACCGGGTCACCATTCTTGGTTTTAAGCTGGTATTTTGTGCTCCAGATATCCAGTGAAGCGTCTTGCATCGGGATTGGTGTAGTGATTGGTTCAACTTTCGCGTTCATTTCAGCCCTCTAGCGACAAATATGTCAAATGGTTGGGGGCTACATGTTGTGTTAGTTGTTACTAACAGCGAACCCCCATATTTATTCGTTCTTTTAAGATCAAACGATATAAAAATAAAAAAATGGTTGTATTTTAAAGCGAATTAGGCGTTTGTTCTTATTAGTGGTTAAGAATTGGATGGAACCCAATATATCCGCTTTGATGTGGCTCAGTATAACACTATATGGTGTTATGTGAAGGTTGAATTTATAAATTTAATAGTAAAACTGTACCTCTTTAAGGGTTTTATACAGGTGCTGTTTGGCTTGAATGTTGCGAGAGGCCTAGAGTTGTATAGCTTGCCAATAAAGCTGATAAACAAAAAAAGACCAAGGCTATATTTTTCAAATGCTACTATATATTGTGTTTTGGGTTGTGCTAGCAAATCCCCTGAAATATAAATGGTTAAAGTTGGCGTATACGTCATATTTTTCTATTAAATGTGTACGGATGCACAAAAATACTTATTTTTGGTCATATATTATTCATATAAATAAGGTATTCTTTGATTTCATTTTCGGATGTGAACAAGTAGGTTCGTAACATTCTTAAAATGGCTGAAGAATAACAATGTCACAAACTGGCTGAGAGTAATCAACAACAAAAATAATAGATTAAAGGGTTTATACCATGATTAAAAATACGATAGCGGCGTTAACAGTATCAGCTCTGATGCTACCTTCACTGGATGCTTATGCATGGAAGCAGGACACTCACCGGCAAATAGTAGTTGACGCGGTCAACTATATGCAGGCTAACCCAGACACAACTGAGTATAACCGTCTTGCCGCAGTAGCAGCAGCTTCAGGGTACACGATTGACCAGTTTGCATTGGTGCTAGGGCAGGGCGCTTATGATGTTGATGACTTTGAGGATACCTTTATTTGTGGTGCTGTAACGGGGGATTGTCAGCAAGCGCCTGTTTGGGGTGCGGGCGCATCAATTGTTAAGTATACGTCTTATTGGCACTTCCAGAATCATACACAAGGAGGGGATGCTCACGGGAATGATTTAGGCGGGTACAATTACGACAAGTTAACTGTTTGGGGAACGATTGATAACCTCGCTGCTACATGGCTTTATGGCGATCACTTAGATGATGGCTGGGGAGGAATGCGAGGTTGGTTCTGGAGCGAAAACAGCAAGTACAATAGCTATGGGGTTACTGAGCGCAACTACCGACATGAAGGATCTTCTTCAAAATCAATGTATGCTGATTTCGAGAAAATTCCCTTTCAGCCGATTGATAACCTGGGTCAGTATTGGTACGAGCAGTTCAGTGCTCGCCCAACAGCGCAAACACTGGGCTTTGTTCTGCACACGACTGACTTGCTTCAGCCGCATCACACCTGGACAACATCTGACCTAAATCACTCAGGGTGGGAGTCATGGGTTGCTGATTACTACTTTAGTGAGAATCTTAACGACTTTAACAAAGTAAAGGCCGCTTTAAATGATTTCACGCCTATTGCTGATGGATCTAATGATATTCGTCCATTGCTTACAGAAGGTGGCGCGTTTTCATACTCGAACGGCGGTATTGTGTTAAGCAGCCAAAACCACAGTGATCGTGTTCAAGTTGCAGAGCAGACAGTTCCTCATGCCATTGCTATGGTTGTTCATATTCTGAACCACGCAGCTAAGCGCTTTTAATTAGTAAACCTGCATAAAAGAACGGCATCGTTCTTGTGATATCCCGACACCAGGAAGGTGTCGGGTTTTAGTTATCTGGGGCCATGTAACCCGTTGTTATTGAATGGTAGATGTTCGATATAGGTTACTGGTACGAACTAAGTAGTGAGTTGTAATGAACCTATCGCCTGTTATAAAAAGTCTCTTATTTATTTTCACCTGCTTCTATTCATTGTTAGCCTTTGGGGCACCCACTGGCTTTGCCACTATTGATGACCCAAAGACTGTCGCTGTTGTTAACGGGTATAAGTTTCCGTTGGTCAGCGTTGACTTACTCTATAAAAGTGTTTCCCAGGGTAAACGCCCAATGCGCTATGGTGATCTGGTCAATGGTCTTATTGAAAATCGGTTGTTGGCTGAGTATGCAGAGCAGGAAATAAAAGAAGAGTCATTAATGAGCAATAATCCAGTGGGGTTTTCTGTCGAAACCTACTTGGATGATCAATACACCGGGTTTATTCAAGCGTCATATCATCAACAGCTGTCTTCCTATATTAAGGAGAACATAGGCGCATCACCTGAGGCCATCACATCTTTCTATTTAGACGATAAACATCAACAGCTTTCACAGTTGTTAGATATGAGTAAGCGTATGGAATATCTGCTCACCCCTGAGCAACAACAAGCGGCACAAGGGTTGGTTATTGCTGAATATAAACTACCTGGTGAGTCGAGCGAATCGGTAACGCTATTTGATATATACAGGCGTCAGAATATTCAAGGCCGAATCAAAATTCATCAAATGAATCTTGAATTTATTAAGGCGCAGATTAATCAATTTGTTTCTTCAAATACTGTGAGCTGGTGGGCTGCTCATCACTCTGGTCTCAAATCATTCGAAATTGAAGCGCTTAAACGGTTTATAAAGGATCGTCATTATAAGTCGAGAGTGATAGCCCATCATGGCGTCAGTGCTGATATACATGACGACAATCCCCCGTTGGATGAAGCATTCAAAAAAGTAACACCAGCTGAAATTAAACAGTACTTTAATGCAAATAAGGAAAAATTTAAGCGAATTGAATATGTAGAGGCGAGGCATATTCGGTTAGCCGATTTTGATGCCGCAGGGAAAGCTAAGGCAGCGCTCGAAGAGGGGATGGAATTTTCAGAAGCGGCTAAAAAGTTCTCAATTGCCAAAACCAGGAATGCGTCTCCGGCAGGAAGCCTGGGTAAGGTGCGCGCTGAGGACGGAGGTAGTCAGTGGGCAAAAAGCGCGGTGTTTGCATTAAAAGAAGGCGTTGTCTCCAGGCCGATCAGGTCGCCCCAGGCTGATGGAAAAACCGTTTATTGGGAGATCTTCCTGGTTGATAAGCGTGAAGAGAACTATTTTGACGTTGACAGCGAAACCGTTCGCTACCTGGCAGGCAAAGAAATTGCTCGCAAAAACCTCGAAAATGAGTTCTTAGCGGTTCGGAAAAATTTGTTTAAAACAGCAGAAATAAAGATTAACCCTTCACTAATACGTCGGTGACATGAGTGCTTAGCCGGGAAATTATTCCCAATAACGAATTTGATTGTAAAAGGTTGTTAAAGACCGTTTGCATGATAAATGGAGCTCAACACCTGAGTCCTGAAACGGATATTCTAAACCTATAAACAGTAGAGCGACGTTTTGCATAAAAATAAAAAACGCGCATATCAATATCTTAAGGGCAATATTCCAATGATAAAAAAATCAGTCATAGCACTGAGTGCTGCAAGTGCTATCTTAATCGCAGCTGATGCATCAGCGTGGACGCAAGAAACTCACCGCCGAATCGTTATCGATGCAGTAAATTATATGCAACAAAACCCATCAACCACTGAATACACACGTTTGGCCGCCGCCGCGACGGCAGCAGGTTATACGGTGGATCAATTTGCAAACGTACTGGGCCAGGGCGCTTATGACGTTGATGATTTTGAAGATACGTACCTGTGTGGAGCAACAACCGGAAACTGCCAGGTCGCTCCTGTGTGGGGGGCGGGTAGCTCCATTGTAAAATATACCTCTTACTGGCACTTTCAGAACCATACTCAAGGTGGTGATGCTCACGGAAATGACCTGGGTGGTTATAACTACGATAAGTTGACGGTATGGGGCGCTATAGACAACATGGCGGCATCATGGTTATACGGTGATTACCTTGACGATGGTAATCGCGGGCTTACTGGCTGGTGGGGGCGTGATAGCAGCAAGTACAACTCTTACGATATTACTGAGAAAAACTACCGCCATGAAGGCTCTTCAAGCCGCTCAATGTATGCAGATTTTGAAGATGCGCCATTTCAGCCAATCGACAACCTTGGTCACTATTGGTATCAGCAATTTTTAGCGCAGCCTACTGCTCAAACGTTAGGTTTCGTTCTTCATACTACGGACTTGTTGCAGCCTCACCATACATGGACGACGTCAGACTTAAACCACTCTGGTTGGGAAGGCTGGGTTAACGACAACTACTATAGTGAAAACTTGAACGACTCAGCGAAAGTGGCGACAGCATTAAACAGCTTCACTGCGTTAGCCGACAGCGCAACAGATATTCGCCCACTATTAACAGAGGGCGGGGCGTTTTCTTATTCAAACGGTGGCATTGTATTGAGTAGCGAAAACCACAGTGATCGTGTTCAAGTTGCAGAGCAGACTATCCCTCACGCTATTGCAATGGTTGTGCATATCCTTAACCATGCGGCAAAGCGTTTCTAATACTTCCTTGTTGAATAGATGGGCTCTTGGATTTAAGAGCCCATCTATTCAATGTGTTATTTGGCCTAATGTGATGTATCTAGCTTAATGAATAGATCAATGTGGTTTCTGGTAATCTTCTTGGCGTCATGTTCAATTATTTTGGGCTTGGTGCTGGGGTATAACAATGCCCAGCAGGCTGATGTAGTAGAGCCTCCCTCTGCTAATTCGGAACAGCCTGTTAAGCCAAATCCCACTAAACCACTTCAAGCGCCTAAACCAGCTGCAGTGATCGCAAAAAAAACAGTGGAGAACAATGACAATAAAGAAGAGGACGAGGATGTCAGCCGGCCAGAATATGAGTATGAATTAGACC
Organism: Alkalimarinus coralli; assembly: GCF_023650515.1. Classification (NCBI taxonomy): domain Bacteria; kingdom Pseudomonadati; phylum Pseudomonadota; class Gammaproteobacteria; order Alteromonadales; family Alteromonadaceae; genus Alkalimarinus; species Alkalimarinus coralli. Next base: position 2,175,961 of record NZ_CP096016.1, on the reverse strand, counting down.
AATATGCCATTGAATCGATGGCTGAGGCTCGGCTGAATGGTGATGATCGTGCCCCCCCTATCGGTAAAAGCGCTGAAACAGAAGCGCCAACCGCCGAAGAACTTGAAAGCCCGGAGCTTTATCTCGAGTATGAGTCCAGGCAGGAACAAAAGATATTCAAGGCCTATGTTGAAGCGGCAGATATCAAGATCGATATGCTGGAAGAACAAATTGCCAAAGCCAAAGCACAAGGCCTGCCGGAAGAAGAACTCGCGGTCGGTATAGAAAAAGTTAGACGTATTAAAGAGATGAAAGCTCAGCTACTATCGGAGAACCCAGGCTTGCAATGATCTGCTGCGCCAAACAGCCATAAAAAAAGTGCTAATCCCTCAGCACTCTAAGTAGCTTACTTCTCAGCTCGGAGAATAAAATGAAAAGCCTGATTAATTGCTTCATATTTTATTATAGGGCGCAGGCGCAGTTCCATTATATTTTTTGACGCTTAGCTTTTTCAGTTTTACAACCCCATCAGGAGTTTCTCTTTTTTTATATTGGGTTACTCCTTTCTTATAAGTCCCCCAGTTAAATTCATACTCTAAAAGGTTATTTTTATTACGGTTAGCGATAAAAATATGTACGGATGTGCACTTAATCAAGTTAAAATAGTACAAAATTACTATAATGAATCGATAGTCAGTTTTTAACACTATTTAAATAGATAGCTAGAAGTTAAATCGATGGCGTGTATTTAAATAGATGGCTTTAATCATTTTATAGGGTGCTATTGTGTTAACAGTTGCTGTTTTGGTGGTCGTTGCAGCGTTGCTTTTCTTTCTGGTTGAATATCTGAATGGTAGCAAGCGCAGTTTGGGGGAGTTTTCTAAATTTGATATCTCCTTTAATGGCGAGAATATACAAGGCTTGGGACTGTTTATTGATACTCGGTCAGATGAGCAGAAAGCTAGGAACAGACGTAACGGTCGCCTTGATGGTGATGTGATCATATTCCTTCATGGCCACGGCCAGCAGCCTAAATACGGTATTGAGATGACAACGCAGTTAGCCGAAAAAAGTCGTTCCGGTATTGTGTTTATTCCTCATGTTTATACTCCTTATGGCTGCGTTAGGAAATGGCGGGGGGATAAAGGTAAGTTAGTTTTGCTTATGGCGTTATGCCGTTACTGCCTGGCCAAAAAAGGTTTGCAGATACCGGAAAGTGACAACCCATGTGAACTCCCTATTTCAATTAACGAGAGAGGGACAGGATCAAATGAAGCAACGCCCGCACAGAAAATCGACTGTAAACTCACAGTTGTGGGTTGGTCACATGGGGGGTTATTAGCGAGAAGGTTTGCCAATGCAAATCCATCATGTGTTAACAACTTAGCGCAGATGACGCCAGCGGGTTATGAGTCCTGGGGTAGACGCCCTTGGGCAGGCGTCAACCTGTTTACCAATTTTATGATTGAAGTTGGGCTGATAAGCCTTATGGTATTTAAGGGGCAGTTTAAATATCCCCTGATCGCAGGGGTTGCCATTGTTAGAGGAACGTTGTCAGACTCTCTATATGCGTTTGTTTCATATGTTAAATCAAAATCAAACTTACCTTTGAAATTGGCGCGTGCCTATATAGATATTGAGCAGTGCAGCCACGTCGCAACGGATGTGAATGTTCCTGTGAGTGGGCTAGACAATATTGTTGTTTTGTTTGGCCAGAACGACAGTGTATTTGAGGCGCGAAACGCGCTGTCGGGTGTTGATCTAAAATCAGGCCAGGAGTTTTCAAACAGGCTATTTGAGAAGTTCTACCCTTCGGCGGTTAAAAATGGCTCAAACTGCTCTTTTAAGGTTTTGCCTGGTAACCATATCGGGCCGTTGGTTCATGCGGAACAGTATATTGAAGAAGTACTGAAAGGAACCGGCCAAAGAGCCTGACACTGATCAAACAATACGGGTAAAAATTCGATATACTTCACTTGATCCTTTTCACAATAATTGAGACGGTTTAATGAGTGAACGATGTTGCCCAAATTGCCATGCTCCGATAGAACAACCTATCGAAAAAGGCGCTGCGCCAATCTGCCAACGATGTGGTATGGCAATTCCCCCCGCTAGAAATGGCTATATCCCCGGCCTTCGTATGCACTTTAGTACGGCTGTAATATTGGTTTCGATTTTCTGTGTTGTCATGATGTTTTGGCTTCCACGCTAAATGTCTACCAAGGTAGCCAAAGGCTTGCTGTTATCAGGGTATGATGCAGGCAGTCATCGCTATTGGCGAAAAGGTCTGGAACATTATCTGAATGAATATGAGTGGACGGTTCTAACACTACCTGCACGGTTTTTCAGTTGGCGCATTCGAGGAAACCCCATTAGTTTTCTTGAGCGGTATAGTGCTGAGCTCTCGGTAGAGTATGACTTCGTGATTGCGACATCGATGGTTGATCTGGCAACCCTGAAAGGCATTATCCCTTCACTATCGCGCACCCCTTCGCTGGTTTACTTTCATGAGAATCAGTTTGAGTATCCGAAAACTATAAATCAGCAGGCTAGCATCGAGCCTCAAATGGTGAATTTATATTCTGCTATGGCTGCTGATGCCATTGTGTTCAACTCGGAGTTTAATCGTCGTTCATTTTTTGATGGTTGCGACCGGCTTATGGCAAAGCTTCCTGACCATGTGATTACTAACTTGTCTGAGCAACTATCAAATAAGTCATTAGTTATTCCCGTTCCGGTAGATGAGGGGTTGTTTAACTTACCTGACCGTCGAGATTACAACGCGACTGAGCCTGTAAAGCTGTTATGGAATCATCGCTGGGAATACGATAAAGGGCCTGACCGGCTGTTACTTCTGCTACTAGAATTACAGCGGCGAAACGTGACGTTTGAACTCAACGTTGTAGGAGAGGCATTTAGAAATATACCGGATGAATTCAAGCAAATAGAGCATCTCTTTTCTGGCTGTATAAACACCTTTGGGTATGTCGATAATGTTGAAGAGTACAGAACCCTGTTGGCCGCGTGTGACGTTGTGATTTCAACAGCGATACATGAGTTTCAGGGTATCGCAGTTCTGGAGGCTGTGTCTGCCGGATGTTTGCCGTTAGTTCCAGACAGGCTGTCATATCAAGCTTTAATACCGGGCGAATACCGTTACAGTTCACACCTTGACACCCCCGAGTTAGAGGCCAGTGAAGCGGTAGACAAACTCCTTCAGCTAACGCCGAGCCCAAACGTAAACTTTAGAGAGGGCTATAGGCAATATAGCTGGTCCTCGTTAATTCCATCCTACCGTAATGCTATTACCTCTCTTCTGCTGAAATAACCCACTGTCATTACCCGACTTAAGTGCGGCCTGGTATAACCTTTTAGGGGAGTTTGGCGATTTGCTCAAACTCCATTATCGGTTCTTGATGAGCCCGTCCTTACCTAATATGCCACATATTGGCAAAGCGGTTTGTTTAGCTTACTAAAAAAGTGGGTGAAAACATGAAGTTATTTGTCTATGCTTGTCTGAAAATAGTTATATCAACGGCTTTTTAGCTAACTCGGAACGTATCGATAACCGAATTGCTTCTTCAATAATTTTTATCAGGGTGGATGGATTAATTATATGAATATTAAACGTTTTATACCTATTGCTATTAGCTTGGTCTTAATAGGCTGCGGAAAAGAGGATGCCGAGCCTGAAAGAGAGGTGATACAGCCCGCAAAAGTAATGGTCGTTAAAGGCGCGAGTAACGAAATTAATCGACAGTTGCCAGGCACCGTAAGGGCATCGCAACGGGTTAACTTATCCTTTCAGGTGCCAGGTCAGCTCAAATTCTTCCCGATGAAAGAAGGCCAGGAGGTTTTGAAAGGGGAGGTGTTGGGAAGGTTGGATGACCGGGATTACAGAAGTAACTTGAGTGCCGCTCGTGCTGAGCTGACTAAGACTCAGGCAAACTTCAACAGGGCAGAAGAGTTACTGGTCAAAAAATTCATTTCACAGGCCGAGTATGACAAATTAAAGGCCGCCCTGGATGTAGCGAAATCCAATGAAGAAAAGGCACGAAAGGCATTAGATGATGCAGAGCTTAAAGCTCCTTTTAGTGGTACTGTTGCAAAGCGTTACGTTGATAACTTTCAGGATATTCAAGCTAAGCAAGCGGTCATCAGTTTGCAAGATAACAGCCAGCTGGAAGTGGTTGTTAATGTTTCTGAGTCACTCGTGTCTAGAAGAACTGAAGATGAAGGGGCTTTAAAGGTCAGTGCCAAATTTGAAGCGTTTCCTGATGAACAGTTTGACTTGTATGTAAAAGAGTTTTCGACGGAGGCCGATTCAAAAACTCAAACGTTTGAAATTGTATTAGGTATGAATGATACCAAAGGAATTTCACTTTTACCTGGAATGACCGCAAAAGTGTTTGCGACAAGAGTCAATACAAACGAAGTCAATGACACCTATCTGTTGCCAGTGCATGCGGTAGTCGCGGATGAAGACAATAATGCGTTTGTTTGGGTGGTAGATACAACCAACAATAGTGTTAAGAAAAAGCCAATAGCAATGGGAGCGCTAAAAGGTAAAAGCGAGATTGAAGTGATAGGCGTTGAGTTGAATGATATGGTCGTTATTGGTGGAGTGACTAAAATGCGGGAAGGTAAGATCATTCGGCCTATTGAGAAGGTAACTTACTAATGAACCTTGCTGAATGGAGTATTCGTAATAGAGTCATTACCTGGACCATTACCATTATTCTTGCTGTGGTCGGGGCGATTGCATTTGAAAATTTGAGCCGGCTTGAAGATCCGGAATTTACGATTAAAGAAGGGGTAGTGATTACGCCTTACCCTGGTGCCTCTGCGGCTGAAGTTGAAGAAGAGGTCACAGATTTGATTGAGCGAGCAGCTCAAGAATTGGGGCAGTTAGACCGCGTCGAATCAAAATCATCACGAGGGCTTTCGATCGTAAAAGTGACAATGAAAGATAAGTATGATGCTAAGGGGCTGCCTCAAGTTTGGGATGAGTTGCGCAGAAAGATTAACGACAATCAGAAAAATTTGCCGCCGGGAGCGGGGCCTTCTGTTGTTAACGATGACTTTGGTGATGTTTATGGTGTTTTTGTCGCTTTAACTGGAGACGGATATACCAGCCCTGAGCTATATGAGTTAGCGAAATATCTACGCCGTGAGTTATTAACGGTTCAGGATGTTAAAAAAATTGCATTTTATGGAGTGCAGCAAGAAGTTATTTATATAGAGATGTTGCGTGAGAAAATGTCAGACTTAGGTGTTTCACCTGATGACATATATCATGCGCTAGGTTCAAAAAATACTGCCGTAAGTTCCGGTTATATAAAGGTAGGGGCTGATCGCATCGCTCTAAACCCAACGGGCGAGTTTGAATCTGAACAAGAGTTTGGTGACCTTCTTATTCGTTCTCGCGACAGTGACAACAATAGCCAGGTATTTCTGCGTGATGTGGCCAAAATAATAAGAGGCTTCAAAGACCCTTCGGATAGTTTCTTGCGTTATGACGGCAAGCCAGCAGTAGGGTTGGCTATTTCTACTGCGCTGGGTGGTAATGTGGTAGAAATGGGGAAAGGCCTTAAGGAAAAAATTGATTTAATTATGCCTAACATACCGTTAGGTATTGATGTAAATCCGATCTCTATTCAATTTGATACGGTGACAGAAGCGGTTAATGGTTTTTTGATCAATCTCGTTGAGGCGGTGGTCATTGTCATAGTTATTTTACTGCTTTTTATGGGGTTGAGAAGTGGACTTGTGATTGGCGCCGTGCTTGTGGTTACGATCATGGGGACGTTTATCTTTATGAGCATGCTTAATATTACGTTAGAGCGTATTTCGCTTGGGGCGTTAATTATCGCATTAGGGATGTTAGTGGATAACGCCATTGTAGTGACTGATGGTATGCGTATTCGAATAAACAAAGGCGAAAATGCGCTTAAAGCGGCCTCTGCTGTTGTGGGCCAGACGTCCGTGCCGTTGTTAGGTGCGACCGCTATTGCGATTACTGCGTTTGCTGCTATTGGTACGAATGAAGACAGCACGGGAGAATACACTCGATCATTGTTTACCGTCATACTTATTTCTCTTTCCATGAGCTGGATAACAGCTGTGACGATTACGCCGCTGTTGTGCGAGCAATTTCTGAAGCCAGTTAAGCAGAAGCCGGGTGAAGAGAAAGACCCTTATGATAGTGCTTTTTATGAAGGGTATCGAACCTTTTTGGCTAGATGTATACAGTTTAGATGGGTGACGATTGGCGTTATTTTAGTCATTTTTGGCGCTTCGCTATATGGGTTTGGCTTTCTTAAGAATAGCTTTTTCCCTGACTCTACACGGCCGCAATTTTATGTTGATCTTTGGTTCCCTGAAGGAACAGATATTGATGAAACCGTTACACGCGTGGCGCGAGTTGAAGAAAAGCTGAAAGAGTACGCCCCGGTTACGCATTTAACCTCCCAGATAGGCGGTGGCGAAATTCGATTTTTGTTGACTTATACGCCTGAATATAATTACCCGAGCTTTGCGCGGATTATTGTTGATGTTGATGACTTTAGCAAAATATCAGAGTTGACCGACCAACTTCAGGATGATCTCGAAGAGTTTGTTCCTGAGGCTAATGTAAATGTACGCTTATTTGTGAATGGGCCAGCGACTGGCGGAAAAATTCAGCTAAGGATACTTGGGCCGGATGCAAGTGAGTTACGTCGCTTGGCAAATAAAGCGTTAGTAGAAATAGAAGCTGACCCTGATTCGAAAGCGGTGAGAAATGAATGGCGTAGCAAAGTAAAAGTGTTGCGGCCCCAGTTTTCAGAATCACCCGCATCTATTGCAGGGGTTGAGCGACCAGATGTTGCGACTGCATTTAAATATTCTGTAGAAGGTGTTAATGCGGGTGTATATCGTGAGGGTGACGAACTTCTACCTATTATTGCCCGTGCTCCTGAAGAAGAGCGCGTAGATCTGGAAAGCCTTGACCAAGTGAGAATCTGGAGCCCTGCGGCACAGCAAATGATTCCTATTGGGCAGGTTATGTCCCGCTTTGAAACTGATTTTGAAAACCCCCACATCTGGCGTTGGAATCGGGTTTCTATGATCCGAATTCATGTTGATCAGCGAAGGGGCTTACCTAGTGAATTGTTTGCTCGCATTAAACCTAAGGTAGAGCAGGCAATTGGTGTTGATCTGGAGCAATATTCAGGCGCTAGCCCGCTGAAAGAAGGGCAGAAGTATGACGCAAATACGATACCCGTTCGCTGGAATGACCAGATACCTATAAAAGATATGCCTGGGTACTATATGGCCTGGGGAGGTGAGGGAGAGTCCTCGGTAAAGGCCTCGGGCCAAATCGCTGCGGCATTACCAATCTTTTTTGGTCTAATGATTTTTATCGTTGTATGTTTGTTTAACTCGGTCAAGAAAACCCTTGTTATTTGGCTAACGGTTCCATTGGCGGTGATCGGGGTTACGGTTGGGTTATTGATATTTGATCAACCGTTTGGCTTCATGTCTCTTTTAGGGTTTATGAGTCTGGCGGGGATGCTGATTAAGAATGCGATTGTATTAGTGGATCAGATCGACGTGGAGTTAGATGAAGGAAAAGCCCCCTATCAGGCTATTCTCGATTCGGGTGTGAGCCGTTTGATTCCGGTGGCCATGGCTGCCCTGACGACCATATTAGGGATGGTTCCGCTGCTAGGCGATGCGTTCTTCATTGCGATGGCTGTTACCATTATGTTCGGCCTGCTGTTCGCTTCAGTATTAACGCTGGTTATTGTCCCGGTTTTCTATGCGACTATATTCCGCATAAAGTCGGAATAGCCATTGAATTAGGCCGTTAGACACTGCTGTTTTGGCAGGTTTAGCGGCCTAAATTTTTGATTGGTTCTGCTTTTGAAGTTCTTCTTCCTTTCCTTCCATTCTACTATCCGAAATATAAAGCCCTACAAATCTTGCCATCACAATCGCCAGGTAAAGCTGCCCGAGTACCGATTGTGCCGATACCCATGCTCTTGATATCTCATGAACCGGCGTGATGTCGCCATAACCTAAAGTCGTCATGGTTACAAAACTGAAGTAGCTAAATATCGCAACGATATCCTTATCGGGGTCAAGATTATTGGCCAAGTTTGGCGAGAAGGAAAAAGCATTTTCTATCGTATGGTATGTCGCTATATAAATGAACGACCAGATGATCGCAATGAAAAAGTACAAACACACCGCAGCATATATTACGTTGATTGAAACGGTTTTACTCCGCGCTAGAAACCGGCCTAGAAATATACAGATATAGGAAAAAAATGCGATGTAAGCGAGGATGCTGATCATCGAGTGAAAATGCTGTCGGTCAAAATAGTAAAGCGCATTAACAATCAGCACAGGGAAGAGAATAAGTAGCCCAATAAAAAAGAAGCGCCGGTTATCGGTTACAAGATAAAGGGATGTTAAGAAGATGGCAGTAATAAACGGGTTCAAAAGTAAGCCCTCAAATGCAAAGGGCGAGTATTCTCTTAGATAAGGGGGAACGATCAGCATAATAACCAGGCTGATAATCAGTAACAAAAAACTGTGCTTGGGAACTTGAGGTAGTTTCATATAATTCTTTATTGCTTGAATTGCTCTCTATTGGCTTGAATAGCCCTGATTCTGCAAGGGACAGCGGCTGAGTGTGCTATTAGCTTAGAATATTTTCGTTTGCATAAAAACCTCTGCTGGAGAAAACTTATTTACCGAGTATCCAGAATCAAAATGTAAATAATCTCTAAAACTTAGCGCTATTTATCCAGTTTTGCTGGCGGGTTTTGAAAATATAACCTAATTATTAGAGTAGGTGGATGGGGAGAAACCTATGAGACAGTTATTGCTTAACCAAACCTGCGTGTTTCATTTAAAACGAATGGCATTTCGAGCGCAAAGCAAGTACAAGAAGCGTTATCGCCTGACCAATGATGATGACCTTGTCGAACTTATACTCTTCGCAGATAGCTCGAAAGATATCGATTTAAGACGTAACTTTATGTTGTTCTATATCAATTGCCCCGAGAACATAAAAGATTATCTTGAGAATAATTATAATATTCACTCGCCGATGGAACCTTATCAGTCATTAGGTAGCTTGTAATATACTGATGCATTCCCGGTGATGAAGTTGTTGTCTACTGTTGTTTATCTCGGGAATATATAGATATGGAAGGGTTCATTGCGGCACGTGTTATCCATGTGCTGAGCATTGTCTTTTGGATTGGTGGTGTGGCAATGGTCACCACTGTTTTGTTACCGGCTGTTCGCCAATTCAAATCGGCCGAAGAGCGAGTGGTGTTTTTTGAAAAAGTTGAAGGGCGATTCGCGCTGCAGTCTCGTATTACAACGCTCTTTGCTGGCCTCTCTGGGTTTTATCTTGTGCATATTCTTGATGCATGGAGCCGGTTTGGCCAGATTGAGTATTGGTGGATGACGATGATGGTTATCGTTTGGTTAATATTCACCTTAATGCTGTTTGTACTGGAACCACTGTTTCTTCACAAACTGTTTATCCGCAAGGCGCAATCTAATCCCGAAAAGACATTCTCAATAATCCAGAATATGCATTGGCTACTGCTGTCTATCAGTCTTGTTACGGTTGCAGGCGCCGTTGCCGGGAGTCACGGCTGGATATAGCGACGGTTATCATGGCTTAAACGAGTGTTTTTTCTTGTCCATCAACAGGAAGCATTGTTTCTGAGTACCACCGTTATTGCCTAGTTCTGTCGCGCATTACCTGCTAATGAATAAAATGACTGCCAGCAGTGTAAGTACGAAACCTGCAATGGCGAACCACCAGTAGTGACTTTTTTTCTCAACGGCGACAGGTTCTTCTATCCAGTCCTGCTTTCCGCCGGAAGCCAGCGGTCGTTGCTTAACGGGGATTGCCGGTTTGCGTTTTGCCGATCTCTTTACTGGTGCACTCTTCGGGTTTGCTTTGTTTGTCGGTTTGGAGGCTCTAGCAGGCTTGTCTGATGGCGCAGAGCGGATGATCGTTTTATTCGGGTCTTGAGCAGGGCCGATGACTTCAAATGTGATGACATCCAGCTTTATCTTATCGCCCGACTTGGCATAACATTCGGTTATTTGCTTGCCGTTGAGAAAGGTTCCGTTTGCTGAATCCAGGTCTTTGACTAACAGCTTGCCGCCTTTTACTTCAACTTCTACGTGGTGCCTGGACAAATGCTCGACAGGAATGCTGATATCACAGCTGGCATCGCGGCCGATTGAGGCTTTTTGGTTGATGGGAAAGACTTGATTCTCCATCCAGCTCGCGGTTGATTTTAGTTGCCACTCGGGTGCCTTGCCAGGCTTCATGCCTATTGCTGACTGGTACTGGGTAGAGTGGGGGTCAATCACATCGAGTTCAACATCACCCAACTTAATAACATCCCCCGCACTGAGTGTTTTCTCGTTTATAACTCTTTCATTGTTAAGGTAGAGTGCTGAATGAGGGTCACGGCATGAAATAGTGGTTTTGTTGTCAATGCTTCGTATTTCGGCATGGATGCTGGCAACACCTGAGCCATTGATGACCAGGCTGTTTTGCGGAGAACTTCCAACGGTGAATAACGGATCCACCAGCCATATTGCCTCTTGCCGTCGATCCTTAAACTGTAGCTTTAGCATGCCTTAGACCTTGATCTTCCAAGCTGTAATTGGTGAGTACTGCTAAAGAGTATAGCCTCAAACATTCATTTGCGGACTTTTATTAGCATTCATTTGTAAATAAATGAAACCAAACGATATTTTATTTAGATCTGTTTTTTTAACCTATACTGAAGAGAAGGCACGTCGCCATAGCTGATTACGCGCTTAATCGCCTGTGCAAGTTGAATAGTTCATTAAAGGAGCACTATGTTTAAATCTGCTGCAAAAACGCATATTGGCCATGTCAGGTCCTGCAATGAAGATAGCTATATTGAAAACCCGGAGCTTGGGTTGTGGCTGGTTGCAGATGGCGTAGGCGGCAATGCGCATGGTGATTTTGCAAGCCAGGTGGTATCACAAACGGTTGAGAGAAGAATCAGGCAGGGTAGCCCGTTGAAGGAGGCCATAGAGGATGCCCACAGAACCGTTATCAAGCTTGGCAAAGACAAACCTGATATTAACGGTATGGCATCTACCGTTGTGGCAATACACTTTAAAGGCTCTCGGTATCAGATTTGTTGGGTGGGAGATAGCCGGGCTTATCTTATTAGCGAGCACGGCGGCATTCAGCAGCTGACCACAGACCATAATCAGGCGCAATTCCTGGTGGATACCGGAGAAATTACTCAAGAAGAGGCTAGATTGCACCCCACTCAGCGAGTGTTAATGCACGCAGTCGGTATCAATGACGAGCAGTGGAAAGTTGACCAGATCGAAGGTGATCTGGGGGTGAATGAAAAGATACTATTGTGCAGTGATGGCCTATCAGGTGAGCTTGATGATGCAAATATTAAAAAGTCATTCGAACAAGGCAACCCTTTGGCAGCCGTTGCTGATGAGCTTGTTGGTAAGGCCCTTGAAAAGGGGGGGACTGACAATATTACCTTGGCGTTGATCGCTCTTGACAGGCATGGCGTTCGCGCTAGTAATTCCGTTGACTCTGATGCCACTAACCGTGCAGAAGCTATCCCTCAGGATGCTGCTCATTTAGCAATCAAGTACTTGGTACTGGGAATAGTCGCGGCACTTGTTGTCGCATCCATTGCAGTGTGGGTGGTCTAAAAAATGGCAGATGGACGTTACCAATATTTAGAAGTCATCGGCGAAGGAGGCATGGCAACGGTATATCGTGGTGTGCAAAAATCGCTGAATCGCCCAGTGGCAATAAAAGTACTCTCGGCAGACCTCTCTGATAATCCTTCAATTATAAAACGCTTTAAACGAGAGTCGCTGATTATCGCCGGGCTTAACCATCCTAATATCATTCATGTGATTGATAAAGGAACCACTAGCTCTGGCCGACCTGTGTTTGTTATGGAGTATGTGGAAGGGCAAACCCTAAGTGAAGTGATATATCAGGATTCACTGACCTTTAATCGTAAAATGGATCTTCTTATTCAGGTTTGTAAAGGCTTGGCTTATGCGCATAAGTTGGGCGTTATTCACCGAGATATTAAGCCTGCCAATATACTAATAGACGATGAAGGGAATGCGCGGCTGCTTGATTTTGGTATTGCGTCATTCTTTAAAGATAAACAATCGGGCGATGAAAATGAAACCAAGCTGGTGATGGGGACAGAAGCCTATATGGCCCCAGAGCAGCAACTAGGCATCTCTGAAACCTCGGAATTAAGTGATATCTACTCTTTAGGTGTCGTTATTTATGAACTCCTTAGCGGACAGCCCCCCTCGAACCCTGTCCAGCCACTTACAGCTCGGGTGCCTGAGGTCACGGAAGAGTTAAATGCATTGGTTATGCAGTGTTTATCCAGGCACAAGCAGGACAGGCCGAGTTCAGTTGAGAAAGTGAAGAATATTATACTCAGGGTGATGCAGGGGCAGCATCTGGGTCAGGCTCAGCAAGACAGGGCCAGTGAGGGGTTAGCGGCTATTCAAAAACGCTTTGGCCTTCTTGATGTGATTCGCGATGACCGCTACGGGGCAGTATATCTGTATGAAGAAAAATCATCTAATAACCTGCTCGTCATCAAGAAAAAAGTAGGGCAGTCGTCAGGTTTAAAAGAAGCCAAAATACTCAGCCAGCTAAAGCATCCGAATATTGCGAATATTCACGGAACCTCTAATAAACAGCATGTGTTTATTATCGTAATGGAGTACATATCAGGCGGAACCTTGCAAGACCGGCTTATTGAACCCATGCCTCTTGCGTCATTTTTACCTTTGGCGAACCAGGTTTGTGACGGGCTTGCATTTGCTCACCGTAATCGAGTTATTCATGGCAACCTAAGGCCTAGCAATATACTGCTTACCTCAAACCTTCAGCCCAGGATTTCCGATTTTGGGTTGGATGAGCATTACCGAATTGACCCTGAAAAAAAGAACTGGTACCAACCTGCATCGGAGGAGAATAGTGAACTGGCAGATATATACTCCTTAGGCGCTATCTTTTTCCATACCTTGACCGGGGCTCCACCCGAATTTAAGTCTAACCAGTTGGTTCACACAAAGGTATTTGATGCACTGGAGGCTGATCTACAGGCTTTATTGCAAAGAATGCTTGATATAGACCCGATGCAACGGCCACAGAGCGTAGAAGCGGTTCAGTCTGAACTATATCTGCTTATCAAAGAACAGAAGACGGTTGTTAAACCTAATCTGGAAGGAGGTGTGGGTAAAAAAAGGTATATCGAAGGCGCTAACGCAGACTCAACGCCTCTGATGCTAAAAATAGTTTCAACGATAGCTGTCATTTCAATCGTGCTCAATATTATATTGCTAACAGGCGCTGATGAAGCCATTATGGCAATGCTAAACGCGCTTTAGTATCAACCTCTTTGGAACAGAACGCCTCGTATTTCACTCGTTGACCTGGCTCTTTTAAGGCCCGATAGGCTGGTCAGCGGGGCCGCACCGCTTAACCTAACAGCAACCCGTCATCTGAAAGTGCTTCACCGCGCTTCGCTTCAAATAGGTTCAATAGGTCGGGTACATCAAGCCCCTCTCTTTGTGGGTTGGATATATCGAAAGCCACCTTTCCTTCGTGCAGCATAACGGTTCTATCACCCACGTCCAGAGCTTGCCTCATGCTGTGGGTGACCATGATGGCCGTTAACTGGTGTTGCTCGATGATGGCTTCAGTAAGATCCAATACGAACTTTGCTGTTTTTGGATCGAGTGCTGCAGTATGCTCGTCCAGAAGTAATATCTCTGATGGTTCAAGTGTCGCCATCAATAAGCTAATGGCTTGCCTTTGGCCCCCTGAGAGCAGGCCCATCTTATCCTGTAAGCGCTTCTCCAAGCCAAGATTCAGGTAGCGTAGCTGGTCTTTAAAAAAATCAATATATTGTTTTTTGTTAGCCCTGCCTAAGCCTCGTTTTTTCCCGCGTTTGATGGCCAGAGCCAGGTTTTCTTCGATGGTTAAGTTTTCGCAAGTACCAGCCAGTGGGTCTTGAAAGACTCTTGATACCAAATGTGCTCTTTTGTGTGTTGGCAGATGAGTAACTGTCTGGTCAGCAATAGTAATGCGACCGCTGTCGACTTGAGTTTCTCCGCTCAGAGCATTGAGGAATGTTGACTTGCCAGCACCGTTACTTCCAATGACGGTTACAAACTGCCCTTTGGGTACCTGTAAAGAAAGCCCTCTCAGGGCTTTGTTTTCGAGTGGGGTGCCTTTTCCGAAGGTGACGCGGAGGTTTTCAATGCTTATCATGATACACCTCTGCTTGAGGACTTTACCGTGGTTTTAAACCGGGGTAGAACAATCGCCATGGCGACAAGTGCCGCGGTTACCAAATTAAGGTCTTGAGCCTGCAGTCCAATAAAGTCAGCATTGAGTGCCAGCGCTATTGCCAGTCTGTAGAGCACTGCGCCGACTAAACATGCGATGATGGCAAGCAATAGTGTTCTTGTCGATACCAGTGCCTCTCCACCAATAACAGAAGCGAGCCCGACTACAATGACCCCGACACCCATGGTTACATCTGCCGCACCTTGACTCTGCGCAAACAGAGAGCCCGCCAGTGCAACAAGGCCATTTGATAACGCCATGCCTAAAATAATCATCGATGATGTTGAAATGCCTTGAGCTCGGGCCATACGCCCATTGGCGCCCGTTGCCCGCATCGCTAAGCCGGTTTCAGATTTCAGAAAATAAACCAGTGCAACCAGCACAATAATAGCAATAACGAAGAACGCTAAAGGGGTCGTTACGTAATAAGGGAGGTCAATGCTTTCAAGCGGTGTAAGTATTGTATTCTCACCAAGTAGTGCGATATTGGGCTTTCCCATGATGCGCAGATTGATTGAATAAAGGGCAATCATGGTGAGGATAGATGCCAGCAAGTTTAGAATTTGTAGGCGAACGTTCATCCATGCCGTAATAACACCCGCAATGCCGCCAGCAAAAACAGCCGCGGCCGTTGCCAGCCAGGGGTTCACGCCGCTCACAATCATGGTTGCAGATACCGCAGCGCCCAGTGGAAAGCTGCCATCAACCGTCAGGTCGGGAAAGTCGAGAATTCGGAATGAGAGGAATACGCCAAATGCGACCAGCGCAAAAATTAGCCCCGTTTCTATAGCACCCAGGAATGCAATTTGACTCACAGATTACCTCTTAATGTAGAAAAAATTATAAATAACCGAGCAACTGGATTAATAAAAACAGACGTGGTTCAGGATGTTGAGGCCGTAGGCCTAGGTTAAATGCGGCTTATATTTTCCAGGCCATGGTATCGTTTTTCACCGTGGCCTGGTTTGATAAATATCATTTCTCAATAACGTTCTTAGCTTCTTCCAGAATGCCTTCTGGTAGCGTTAAGCCCATGCGTTGTGCAGCCCCAGGGTTGATATGCAGTTCCATTTTTTCAACACCTTGAACAGCAATATCCCCAGGTTTTTGGCCATTGAGTATTTGTGCAACAATGGCACCGGTTTGGCGACCAACGTCATAGTAATTAAAACCCAGTGCGGCAATCGCGCCCCGGCTGACGGTATCTGTGTCTGCCGCGATAATTGGCAGTTTGTTTTGTTCACCTACTTTTATAACGGCTTCTGCCGCTGATATGACAGTGTTGTCAGTAGGCAAATAGATTGCGTCCACTTTGCCAACCAGTGATCTTGCCGCTGTAAGTACATCAGATGACTTTGTTGCTGCAGACTTGATAACCTTCATCCCAAGTTCAGGGGCTGTTTTTTCAACTAGCTCAACAATAGTGACGGAGTTGGCTTCACCCGGATTGTATAGGGTTCCAATGGTTTTGGCGTTAGGTACTAAACGTTTGACCAGCCCCAGATGTTTTTTTACAGGTAGCATGTCGGTTGTGCCAGTGATGTTTCGGCCAGGCCTATCGAGGTTTTTGACTAGTTTTGCACCGATGGGGTCAGTGACGGCTGAAAATACAATGGCTGTATTGCGAGCAGCGGCGGCCGCTGTTTGTGCAGAGGGCGTGGCGATGGCAACAATGACATCAGGACTTTCACCAGCAAATTTCCGCGCGATTTGCGCCGCAGTCGTTGGATTGCCCTGCGCGCTTTCATACTGCCACTTTAGTTTTTCTCCAATAACATAGCCTTGTTCTGCCAGTTCTTCTTTAACCCCCAGACGTACAGAGTCCAGAGCTGGGTGCTCAACAATCTGTGTAATCGCGACCGATTTTTGCTCGGCTATTGCAGACAATGAAACAGAACATGCGAGCGCAAGTGCGACGGTTTTTAGTGAATTGAACATGACAGCCCCTTTTGACAGCAATGTTGTTAAATAGGTTAATTATGGTGTACGAATGCCTAATAGCTTCGTTTGTATTTCTTCCGTCGGCTAATGCCAACGAAAGCCCTGTATAAGGTATAGATAAACCCAACAATAAAGAGCGCTGCGATTACGCTAAAGGTTACGTTAAGCGTGAGTTTGTCGCTGGTATTAAACTGAAATGAAGTGAGCACTTTAGATAGGTGCTGAATAAACAGATATACCGAGAGCAGGCCGCCCATAATTGCCGAAACAAGTTGGCTTGAAATGATAACCAGAGAGGGGATTGTTGCCTGGTGATTGCACTGATTACAGGCAAAAATGTCGGTATATTCTGGCTCACCTTCATGATGCAAAGGCTCCATGATGCCCTGTTTACATTTAGTGCAGGTGAAGCCTGAGTCATGTTTTCTGTTACTTTTTCGGATCAACTGGGGTTCGCCGTGTTCCATCCACAAATTCCGCTGTTAGTTCGGTGCTAATTATTATTGTTAAATGAAGATTAAGTGACTGCTCAACGAAGTTTAACACTACTTTATTGCAAAGGAGGGAATCTTCCTTGTTCAGCTAAATAGTGTCAAGCGAAAGGGGGTTATAATACGTTGAAAATTGTTAAAGTGGTGGATTAGGGTGTGAGGGTGAGACTATTTTAATTTCCCCCATGCGACTACTTGATGAGTGAAACTTTATAGGCCAAAGTCTAGTGTACTCTGGTGGATATGTCTTTTAGCATGTGACTGAATAATTTAGCGTGCATAGGTAGTAAGGTGTTCAGATGGATTTAGTTCAAGCACTTCAGAAAACGATTGATGAGAATATTCCTCTGAGCGGCGCTTTGGGGGCAAGAGTGGCGTCCTATGACGGCCAATTATTGACGATAGATTTACCGTTGCCTCCCAATGTGAACCATAAAAATACCGCATTTGGAGGCAGTTTATATTGTGCCGCCGTGCTGTCCGCATGGGGGTTGCTGTACATAAAGCTTTTAGAGGTGTGTGAAGATGGGGTTATCGTTATTTTTGATGGGCAAATCCACTACCACAAGCCGGTAACACGTGAGTTTGTGTCGGTATGTGAAATATCAGATCAACTGGCTTGGGACAAGTTTGTAAAAATATATCGCCGAATGGGAAAGGCGCGGTTAAAAATTAACTCTGATGTCTTCTGTGAAGGGGGGCTTTGTGCCAGTTTTAATGGGGAGTTTGTCGTGCAAAAGGAGTAGTAGCGATATAGTTTTAGAGAGCTTTGCACGATGTTATGAGCGAAGCAAAGACAAGGCAAAAAATGACGAAAAAGCGCAGTTTATGTGTAATAAATGAGCATTTTGAGCCATTTTTTAACGATGAATTTGTAAGCGCAGTAGTCGTGCAAAACTCTCTTTTATTTCTTTGTGCGTGTGGAAGAAATCGATTTGCTGAGGAATATAACCGGCAGAATGCCCACTAAAACAATAATCAGTGCAGCAAGAGCGCTTTGCTCCAAAAGTTCATCTGATGCGAACTGATATACATGGGTGGCGAGTGTTTCAAAGTTAAAAGGCCTTAAAATCAATGTAGCCGGTAGCTCTTTCATACAGTCAACGAATACCACCAACGCAGCCGTAAGAATTCCCCCCCGGATAATTGGCAGGTGAACCCTTAATAGCGTGCTCAGGTTGTTTCGGCCCAGCGAGCGGGACGCCATATCCATGCTCGGTGTGACTTTTGCCAGACTCGACTCAACAGAGCCTGCTGATACCGCCAAAAATCGCACTGTATAGGCAAAAATTATTGCGAATGTTGTGCCGCTAAGCAGAAGGCCGGTCGACACCCCGAAGTTCACTCGCAGAAAATCATCTAACGCATTATCGAAGGCCGCGAAGGGGACAATAATTCCGACAGCGAGTACTGCGCCAGGCATCGCATAGCCGAGCCCTGAGAAGCGAACTAATAAACTGGTTATCCCACTGGAGTTTAGTCGCTTACTATAAGCCAGTGTTACACCGATGACGATAGTGGTCGTGGCTGCAATGATTGAAAGTGTAAAACTATTCATTGCATGGCTGACGAACTTGCTAGTCCAACTCACTTCAAAGTAATGGTAGGCGTAATAGCCAAGTACAGAGATTGGGATTAGGAAGCCCGTAACCACAGGCAGCAAACAGAAAAATGTTGCAGCGGCCGCTTTAACACCGCTTAGTTGAAATTGCTCGAGTGATTGCCCCTGATTCTTAGACTCAAACTGTTTTTGTTTCCGCCTTGAAAAGCGCTCCATATATATCAGTGTGACGACAAAAATGAGCATTAAACTGGCTATTTGCGCGGCGCCACCAAGGTTCCCCATGTTAAGCCAGGTGTCGTAAAGACCAGCGGTCAGGGTTTTAACCGCAAAAAAATCAACGGTGCCGAAATCATTAAGTGTTTCCATTAAGACCAGAGATAAGCCAACGGCAATGGCAGGGCGTGCCACAGGTAAAGACACCCTAAAAAAGCTTTGGAGTGGTGTGTGTCCGAGGTTTCGACTAACAGAGAACAGTGACATTGACTGTTCTAGAAAAGCCGCTCTGCTCATTAGGTATACATAGGGGTAGAGTACCAGTGCCATCATTGTTATAGCGCCGCCCATGCTTCTTATTTCGGGGAACCAGTACTCTTTATAAGAAGACCAACCAAACAGCTCGCGGAGGGTTCCCTGCACAATACCTGCGTACTCCAGCAGGTCGGTATAAACGTAGGCGATAACATAGGCCGGCACTGCAAATGGCAGCAGCAAAGCCCACTCAAGCATTTTTCGGCCAGGAAACTTGCACATGGTAACCAGCCACGCAGAGCCGACCCCCATAAAAAGGCTTAGCGAACCGACACCTGTCATTAAAATAAGGGTGCTGGAAACGTAACCGGACAGTACTGTATCGAGTAGATGGGGCCAGATATTTTCTTCGGGGTAAAACGCGAGGTAAAAGACCGCAATGATAGGCAAGCCAACCATAAATGCGATAAACGCAGAGGAGAGAAACCAAGGGTTACGGAAGACTCGATGGAGGGGGGGTGTAGTAGCCTGTGTTTGCATCAATTAGACCGAAGATAGCGAGTAAGTTGCCCAGACTCAGTAATAAAACTTCGTCTGGGCTGCTACTTTAGTTATCAAACCCTGTTCGATCAACTAATTTAACCGCCTGGTTGCGATATTTTGCAATCTCGTTGAGAGGGAGCTTGTCAGCCTTGAACTCTCCCCATGAAGCTACAAGTGCTGAAGGTCCAACACCTGGCTTAACAGGGTATTCAAAGTTCTGCTCAGCATATATTTGTTGAGCGGTTGCTTCTGACAAAAAGTTCATGAGCTTGATTGCATTGTCTTTGTTTGGTGCGCTTTTGGTAAGAGATACACCGCTGATGTTAACGTGTGTTCCTCGGTCACCCTGGTTAGGGAATACGATATTGACGGATCTCGCCCAAGCTGACTGCTCTTCGTCCATCAGCATTTTTCCATAGTAGTAGTTATTGCCGATAGCCAGATCGCAAACCCCTTCCTTAATCGCTTTTACTTGTGCGCGGTCGTTTCCTTGTGGTTTTTGAGCCAGGTTATCTTTAACGGCTTTTAACCACTTCTCTGTTTCAGCTTCACCATTATTCGCGATCATTGATGCAATCAACGCTACGTTGTATGGGTGCTTGCCACTGCGAGTACAAATCTTGCCTTTCCATTCAGGCTTTGCTAAGTCTTCGTAGGTTTTTATCGCATCCTTGGCAACCCGCTCTTTTGACGCGTAGATTACGCGGGCACGTGTGGTTAAACCGTACCATTGTCCATCTGGGCCGTGGTATTGTGCTGGAATATTATTTTCCAGTTCAGGTGTTGTTACACCTTGTACAACGCCAGCCTCGACCACTTCACTTAATCGCCCGATATCTACCGTGAACACTAAGTCCGCCGGGCTGTTTTTACCTTCTCGCTTAAGACGTTCTGTTAATCCTTTTTTGGCGAAGACGACATTTACATCAATACCGGTATCTTTTGTAAATGCATCAAAGATAGGCTGCATCAGGAACGGTTGACGATATGAGTAGACATTTACTTCTTCGTTTGCTTGAACGGATGTAGCCGCTGTAGCAGCAATGACAAGTGAGGTAGGAATAAGACGTTTCAGGTTAAGCATCGAATAAAACTCTCGTAATGGAAGTAATAATGATAATAATTCTCATTATATTGCGAGCGGTTGTCAACAATTAATTATAAATATCCTGTTTTTAATTCGCTCATTCTAGGTGTGATGCTATCATCTAGATATGACTAAGATCATAATTAGGGCGTGAACCTTTAATGTTGTTAAGTTGTTAGGGCGATATAGAAACGTATGGTTGATAAGAGAGTTCATGTTAGGACGCTTCTAAATGCAAAAGTAAAAGTGACTCATGAAGTGGTAGGTGATGGCATATTTTATGTGAGGGATATTTCCGATGGTGGCGTCTATGTCATTGTGGGTGACTCTGCTTTTCCACCGATGGGTAGTGTCGTTAAGGTGCAAATGCAAGATTTGCCGTTCGAAGCCCCCATTTTGGATATGGTTGTGGTCAGGAAAGGAGAAGACGGATTTGGATTAAAATTTGTGCCTAACGATTAGTCTCGTGGCGGAGCTAGCCTATTTCTTGAACCCTATCTCAATCTTATGAAAACGCAGCACGCTTTCCCAATTTGAGCGTATAATCTGCATCCTCGAAACTAGACTCAACACGCCCTAATATAAAAAACTCCACTATGATTGATACCTTTCCTGGGGTTGCATCCATTGACTTTAATGGATTTATTTGGGGTAAATCGCGTAACTTGAAATATAAAATAACAGGCAGTCAGGTAAATGATAAAAATAGTTAAGGGAATAATATTTGTAACGCTGATAGTTAATATCGTTGGTTGTGCTTCATACTATTCGCATTACGGGAGTTTCTCTGCTCAGAACTCCAAAGGAGAAGAGCGGAAGTTTGTGGTTTCCTGGAAGACAGCTGAATACCCTTCCTGGGCAATTCAGGACAACCAGGCAACAGAGTTTGTTCTGGAAACTCAGTGCAGCGAACGCAAGTGGGCGCTAGCCGATTTGTCGACGGATCAAAATGAATGCACAGAAGCGCATGAAGGTATCGTTGCGTGCGGCAATAAAACAATGGATTTATCGCTTTCAGGGCGGCCCCTCCCGGATGACAAAAATGTGTGTGTATCGGTGACTGACAATCAGCAGGCAACAAAGATAGTTGATCTGGAAAGTCGGGTGCTCATATCGGTCAGTTGTTTGCCTGTAGCGACAACTCGTAAAGAAGAAGGGGAGAGCGTCAATATGGACTACTTAAAGGCGTCAGTTGTTCCTTATAGTGTCGCTACCCGTAAAGTTGAGCGGTATAGCTTTGCCGATAAAGCCCCCCTTATGTCGAGCAAAATTTGTGAGGGTGATAAATAGTTTTGGCTGGATTTAGGCTGATGCTTAATTCATTGGCTAAAATAGAGTATAGGTTCGAGAGCTTTGCACGACTACTGCGCTTACAAATTCATCGTTAAAAAATGACTCAAAATGCTCATTTATTACACATAAACTGCGCTTTTTCGTCATTTTTTGCCTTGTCTTTGCTTCGCTCATAACATCGTGCAAAGCTCTCGGTTCGATTATCATTTCGGCTCTTTCAAATGATAGTGTGGGCCGTTACGCGTTATTAATGTGATGTGTGTGGCAAACGTACGATATGTAATACATCTGAAACAACAGGATACATTTAACAACAGAAGTGTAATTGCACCTTGTGGGGTGGTTCTGCAAAATGAACACTAACCGAAAGTCTTTTTTGCATATTACGATAGTTGATTGTTAAGGGTGAATGTCATGCAGGGTAATCAACAAAAAATACCCGTACACGAGTTACAGATTGGAATGTATGTATCCAACCTTGATAGGCCGTGGTGTGAAACGCCTTTTCCTATACAGGGTTTCTATATTAGAAGTGCTGATGAAGTTAAATCTCTGGAATCATACTGCAAACACGTTTATGTCGATGTCGTATCTGCCAAAAAGCAGGCATATGAAAAACACGCAGTCATGGGGGGCTCAGGCTATAGTGGGGCTAGTTCCCGAGAAACAGGTGCATCTGTTTTAAAGCTCCCACCACTGAAAATACGGAACAGGGTTAAATATCCTGACATAGCTTCCGGAAAAACAGTTTCTTCTTTGAAGAAAGAGGTTTCTAAGGTGGGCAAGTTGCAGCGCAATGTCAGTGTTGCGTTAACCAATATATTTGAAACCATTCACTCTGGCGGTACTCCGGTTTATAAGGATGTTAGTAAAGCGGTTGATGGCATGGTTGAAAGTGTCATTCGCAACCCTGATGCGCTGGTTTGGCTGACGCGTGTTAATACTCATGATCAGTTTAGTTACCAGCATGCAATTAGTGCGTCTATTTGGGCGCTAGTATTGGGACGCTACCTGGGGTTGGAGAAAGAGGTTCTCAAGCAGCTTTCGACCGCAGTGCTGTTGTCGCAAGTTGGCAAGGCTAAGTTACCGAAGGAGGTTCTGGAGCACCAGCATACATTAAATGCTGAAGCCTTTGAGCACTATAAAAAGTATGTAGAATATAGCGTTGAGATTTTAGAATCATCGGGTAATGTCGCCAATGCTGTTATTGATGTTGTTAGGTGTCATCGAGAGCGGCACAACGGTACAGGGTTTCCGAACGGTATAACAGGAGATCGAATTCCACTGCTGGCTAAAATCGCGGGGTTGGTGGATGCGTATCAGGAAATGATTGAGCCGCGGCCAGGCGTTCAGCCAGCACCTGCCGCAGTAGCAGTATCAAAGCTTTATGAAAGCCGTAATATAGAGTTTCAGGAAGAACTGGTTGAGAGCTTCATAAAGGCGATAGGGGTTTACCCAACAGGAACACTTGTTGAGTTAAACAGCCAGGAGGTGGGTATTGTTTTAAACCATAACCCGAAAAGAAGATTGTGGCCAAAGGTTGCAGTAGTACTCAATGGCGATAAGAAACCTTTGAAGCAGGCCAAGATCATTGATTTATTGGCCTATAACGAGGGTAAGGGACAGAAAGAAGCGCTCAACATATCGGGCAGTTTACCGGCGGGAGCCTATGATATTGACCCGTCAAACTATCTTATTACCGGTGCGACTAGCCGTTGGAGCTGGCGCCACTTTTCGAGTTAATCGTTTTTCCTCAGACCTCCTCATGCTAAGCTACGCGCCTTTGGTATGAGGAGCAATTTCAATGGCAAGAGAGCGTTGCAAGGTTTGCGGAAACGCACGTGTTGCTTGTATCTGCAAGTGGATAGCGCCTGTATTCAATAAAACATCGATCTTAATTCTTCAGCATCCCGACGAAGTAAAAAAGCCGTTAGGAACGGCAAAAATTGTCTCTCTTTGCCTTCAAAATGTGGCTATCAAGGTGGGAGTTGACTTCTCTTGCGATGAAGAGTTGAGCCGCCTCTTGTATAGTGGCAGTGGAAATTTGGCACTGCTGTACCCTTCAAAGTCGTCGACACGTTTGGGGGACTGGTACAACAACCTCGAAGAGCTCAATGCTGCAGGGCCTCTTCGTGGGGAAACTGCAGAGGGTATCAACAGCAAGAAAACGCTTATCGTCTTGGATGGTACGTGGCGCAATACCCGTGAAATCATGAGTGTTAATAAGCTGTTGCACGACATTCCCTTTGTCTGTCTGGATCCAGCCGAAAAATCAAACTATCGAATTCGAAAAGCCCCTTTTTCTGACTATCTTTCTACAGTCGAAGCGGTCTCTCAAGCACTTCAAACAGTAGAACCGCTAACTAATGTTGATGTGATGCTTGAATGCTTTACCAATATGATTGATTACCAGATCAGCCGAATGGGAGAGGAGTTATACCGAAAAAATTATACGCAGGGCGATTGCGAGTAAGCAGTTTGTCCGCAGTAGTTGAATTTTCTGTTTTCGGCCCAACATTAACCCCCTTATGCCACTACTGAAAGTTGACTATGTATAACGCACTGAGTATCCAAGGGTTACGTAAAGTCTATAGCAACGGACATGAAGCTTTAAAAGGTATTTCGCTTGAGGTGAAGCAAGGCGACTTTTTCGCATTGTTAGGCCCAAATGGTGCTGGAAAATCGACAACACTTGGGATTGTTTCGTCGCTGGTTGGAAAAACATCAGGCCAGGTTAAGATATTCGATTATGATATTGATGTCGATCTTGTTAAGGCAAAGATGCAATTAGGTGTTGTTCCACAGGAATTTAACTTTAATCAGTTTGAGAAAGTCTTTGATATCGTAGTCACCCAGGCGGGTTATTACGGGATACCGGCCGCTAAAGCAAAGCAGAGTGCAGAAAAGTACCTAAAAAAGTTGGGCTTGTGGGATAAGCGGGATATACCTTCAAGGCTGCTTTCGGGGGGCATGAAGCGCAGACTGATGATTGCGAGAGCCCTCGTGCACGAGCCACGGTTGCTCATACTTGACGAACCTACCGCAGGTGTCGATATTGAGCTTCGTCGTTCAATGTGGGAGTTCATGAAAGAGCTGAATGAGCAGCAAGGCACCACTATTATTCTGACCACACACTACCTTGAAGAAGCAGAGTCGCTTTGTCGCAATATAGCTATTATTGATCAGGGCGATATTTTGGCGAATACCAGCAAAAGAGAGCTATTAAGCCGTCTCCACTCTGAAACGTTTGTGCTTGATCTTGCTCAGCCCCTTGAACAAGCCCCCAACTTGGTCGGATTTAACGCCAGGCTCAATAGTGAAGGGGAGCTAGAGGTAGATATTGCCCAAGGGCAAACAATTAATACGCTCTTTTCCGAGCTGAATCGTGCCTCTGTTGAAGTGGCGAGCATTCGGGCGAGGTCTAACAGGCTTGAAGAGTTGTTTGTGCGCATGGTTGAGGAGGGTAGGTAGATGGGCGCATACCGAATATTTATCGCTTTTCAAACGATCGTAGTGAAAGAAATACGTCGATTCACCCGCATATGGGTGCAAACCTTGCTGCCACCTGCGATAACGATGGCGTTGTACTTTGTCGTGTTCGGAAACTTGATTGGCCCAAGAATCGGAGAAATGGAAGGCCACCATTACATGGACTTTATCGTTCCTGGTTTGATTATGATGTCGGTAATTACCAATTCCTATTCCAACGTTGTTTCGTCGTTTTTTGGCATGAAATTTCAAAAGAGCATTGAGGAGCTGGTTGTTTCGCCTGTACCAAATTGGGTAGTGTTAACAGGGTATGTTGCTGGGGGCGTGGCGAGAGGTTTGGCCGTTGGGGCAATAGTCACAGCACTGTCATTGGGGTTTACAGAGCTTAAGATTCATGACTCTTTGGTTATGATATCGGTTGTTGTATTGACCGCAATTCTGTTCTCTCTGGGCGGCTTTATTAATGCGATGTATGCAACAAAGTTTGATGATATTTCAATTGTTCCGACGTTTATTCTGACGCCGCTCACCTATTTAGGAGGGGTGTTTTATTCTATCTCTCTACTACCAGAGTTCTGGCAAACGGTTTCTAAGGCGAACCCTATCTTATATATGGTCAATACCTTCCGGTATGGAATTTTAGGGGTAACCGATATTGATGTCGGTTATGCGTTTACAATGATTATCGGATTTACCATTGTGCTCTTCGTGTACTCTCTCCACTTGCTGAACAAAGGTAAGGGGATACGCAGTTAAATGAGAGCAGATAATAGGCCGTCGGCTTGTAGGTTGTGCTGATGCCGTTAAGATCAGAAACCACGTATTTTTCGGGTTAATAATATGGTTGATTTAAGTAAAACACTGTTGGGCCAAAGCACTGAGTATATTGATCAATACTCGCCAGCGCTATTGCACCCACTTCCGCGTAAGGCCAAGCGAGATGAGCTGGGTATTGACTCGTCGCTGCTTCCCTTTAGCGGTGTTGATATCTGGACGAGCTACGAGCTTTCATGGCTGTCCCCTTCCGGGAAACCTCAAGTTGCCATTGTTGAGTTTGCTATCCCCTGTGGTTCGGCCAATATTGTTGAGTCCAAATCCTTCAAACTCTATTTAAACTCGCTCAATCAAACCGCTTTTGACTCAGCTGACCAGCTGGAAAAGGTACTGGCAAAAGACTTAAGCAAGGTTGTTGAGAGTAAGGTTGATGTCAGGATCATACCTTTGGAGCAGTCTGTTGGGATTAGCGCCGGTAATGAGGGGAGAACCTTAATTGACCTGATAGACATCAATGATGTTAGCTATGAGGTGGATTCAGCGTTACTTTCTTCAACCAAAGGGCGCCGAGTTGAACAAAAGCTGGTTTCCCATCTGTTAAAAACTAATTGCCCGGTTACAGGTCAGCCAGACTGGGCCTCGGTATTAATCGATTACGCTGGTGATGAAATTGACCATGAAGGGTTACTTAGGTACATCATCTCGTATAGAAACCATCAGGATTTTCACGAGCAATGCGTAGAGCGTATCTTTATCGATATTATGGAAAAGTGCGCGCCAGAGAAACTTACAGTTTATGCCCGTTATACGCGTAGGGGAGGCTTGGATATCAACCCGTTGAGAACAACAGAGCCGAGCTATTCAGGTAATTTACGACTGAGCCGCCAATAGCAAGGGAGGCCTATGTTGGTCATTGTTGTTGATATTGATTGAGCGCTGGTGCCAGAATTAGTCTAAGCTAACACACTTTAAACAGTGTTTGCTCAATCAATATCTTCCGAGTCTTTGAGTTTTTGCGCCGCAGATTCCAGTGCCCGGACAATTTGGTCTTTTTCGCCTGTACCTATTTTTCCGGTATCGAGATACATCGCAAAGCCGGCTGTTTCGTGCTCCATAAAGCTTTGGTTAGCGCCAATTTCACGCCTGAAATCAACGACCTCATAGATTGGGACCGAGCGTGAGAACCCTTTTACTGTGATTTCGCCCTTGTCTCTGCACATAACCATATCTTTAACCAGCGAGAATGTTTCGTACGAGACCAGTATCTCGCCCGGCTCTGCGAGCGTTTCCAGTCGGCTGGCGAGGTTTACTTCTTTCCCTATAATGGTGTAGTCCATTCGGTTTTCTGCACCGAAATTCCCCACAGTGCAATAGCCCGTGCTTATCCCCATTCTAATTTCCAGTGGCGTTCTAATCCCCTGGCTCTGCCACTTCTGCCTTAGCACTTTCATGCGTTTACGCATGTCTATTCCCATGGCAACACAGGCAAGGGTGTCTTCTTTAGCGCCTCGACTGGTTGGGTCACCAAAGAATATCATGATGCTGTCACCCACAAACTTATCGATAGTGCCGCCGTACTTGAGCGCGATTTGAGACATGGCATTGAAATAGGTGTTGAGAAGTTCGGTTAGACTCTCAGGCTCCATCTCTTCAGAAAGCTCGGTAAACCCTTTGATATCAGAGAAAAAGACTGCAAGCTTTTTCCGCTGGGTTTCAAGCCTTACATCACGTTCACCGGTGAAAATAGACTGCCAGACCTGGGGCGATAGGTATTTAGCCAACTTATGAGAAAGCGTGATTGATTGCTCTCTCTGATGCTGGATGAGTGATTTAGCGTGCACCAATGCTCTGGCCTGCTGATGCGTATAGTAGGCTGTCACACAGATATAGATACCGGTACTGATACCGGAAACTATACTGACAATAATGGGAGTCGGAGGGGCAAGTTGTAGCCCGAAGTAAAGTGACGAGATGCAGATACTGGTAAACCAGGCCAGATTCCCATACAGCCAGCTTTTCATTCCACCCACAATAATGAAGCTGAAATTCATCATTAAAATAAAGAGGAGCGTAGGAACCAGGCTAAAATCGAGCAGTACGATAATAGGCCCGGCTAATATAGCGTCAATGAGAAGAAGGCGGTGACGAATAACCGGATTGCGTTGTTTATTAAAGTAGCGAACCGTGAAATACAGTAGATGGGGCCAAAGCATGGCGCCGGGAATTAGCCAGATTAACTCTGCGTCAAAATGCCCTGTTAGAATTCCTGAAACAATGATTGCTGCGCCAGCAAGATAAGCAAGAACACGCGCGTTGTAGTCCGGCATGGGAGGAATTGCCACCTGTTTTCTAGGTGTGACTTGCCGGTTAGCTTTGTTTGTAATCGTCATTGAATTCATTATTTTTAATATTGTTACGAGACCTTTTAACGCTGTATTTGTAAGAGCAGTAGTCGTGCAAAGATCTCTGTTACAGCTGAACGCTGTTGATGCGTCCTATAATAACGCGTTCTAGTCGCGGAATCATTGTCTGTCGAGAGGCATTGTCTGTCGAGAGGCATTGTCTGTCGAGACGCATTGATTGTCGAGACAGTAAATCTGTCGGAACAACTACTTTACCGGATTTGCCATGCGACTAACATTGATAGCGGTATCTTATTGATATTTGCTACACTTCGCTAGAGTTATTATAAAAATACTCTTGCACAGTCGTTGTGCAGCGATCGCTTGTAATGATCGCGTGTAATGATTGTACTCCGCTCACTTTATAGAAAGGTCGCCAATGTCGCATCCCGTCACAGAATTTTTGTTACAACGTAATTCATTTGCTCGATTGACATCTCCTGCCCCAGAAGGCGAACTTCTTGATACTCTTTTTCAGACAGCTCTGCGAGCGCCTGACCATGCTATGCTCAGGCCTTGGCGATATCTGGTGATTGAAGGGGATGCCTTGAAACGACTGGGTGACCTTTTTGCGTCCAGTGCGCTCAACGCCGACCCTGATCTATCGCCCGCTCAGCAAGAAAAGTGTCGTAAAATGCCGACTCGAGCCCCGATGATTATTGTGGCGATTGCATCGACGCAAGAAAACCCTAAAGTACCCGAAATTGAGCAAATTGTTTCAGTGGGCGTCGGGGTCGGTTATTTGCTCGTTGCGCTACAGGCAGAAGGCTTTGGCGGCATGTGGAGAACTGGCCCTCTTGCTTATAACCCAGAAGTGAAAAAAGGGTTGGGGTTAACGGCTGAAGAGCATATAGCGGGCTTTCTTTATGTGGGAACACCCGAAGGTAAGCCGAAAGCGGTGCCAACTCATGATGTAAATACATATGTTAAAAAATGGAACTAAAAAGCAGCCTCTGGGTTTGAGTGGTTCTTCCTTATATGATCAAAGCCTTCTCAGTATCTAACTACCGCTCCTTAAAAGACATCGTATCGCCGTTGTCACGGTTGAATGTCGTTACAGGTCCAAATGGTTGTGGTAAGTCCAACCTATACAAAGCGCTACGCTTATTGTCAGATACAGCTAGAGGTAATTTAATTTCTTCTATTGCACAGGAAGGAGGTCTCGATTATACCTTTTGGGCTGGGCCAGACGAGTTCAGCAAATCAATGAAAGATGGTTCGGCGCCTATTCAAGGAAATGCAAAAAAGAAAAACTCACGGCTAAGGTTGGGGTTTGTCGGAGAAAATTTCGGTTATTCTATTTCGTTGGGTATGCCTCCTCCTCAGGGTTATGCTGGATATCAAGAACCGTCGATGTTTCAGTTTGACCCTGAGATCAAGCGTGAGTGCATTTGGGCTGGAAACACCTATCGTCCAAGTTCTTGCTTGATTGACAGAAATGGGCCTATTGTCAAAGTTCGTTCCGGTCGAAAGTGGGAGGTTTATGACACGCGTCTCAACACTTATGAAAGTATTTTGAGTGAGATAAGTGATCCTGTGTCAGTACCCGAGGTTTATGAAGTGAGGCAATCTATCCGGAATTGGCGTTTCTACGATTTGTTCAGAACTGATGCTGATTCGATTATTAGAACGCCGCAAATTGGCACGCGAACAACTGTTCTCGATCATGATGGCCATAGTTTGGTCGCCGCGCTAAGAACAATCTACGAAATTGGAGATCGAGACGCCTTATATGAATCTATAGAAGATGCGTTCCCTGGTGCCACGATTGGGTTTGAGGCTGATGCGGGTAATCGGTTTTCGCTTAAGTTTATTCAAAACGGACTGTTGCGGCCGTTAAACCAGGCAGAATTATCTGATGGTACGTTACGTTATTTACTGTTAGTGGCGGCATTGCTTACACCTCGACCACCTTCACTACTGGTGCTAAATGAGCCGGAAACCAGCCTGCATCCAGATCTGCTTCCAGCATTAGGGCGCTTAATTATTCGTGCGGCGGAGCAAACACAAGTTTGGGTGGTCTCCCACGCTTCGCGTTTAATTGCAAGCTTGGAAGCTAACAACGAATGCAACTCCATTGCTTTAAACAAAGAGCTAGGCGAAACATTTATTCTGGATCAGGGGTTATTGGATGCTCCAGCTTGGCATTGGCAAGATTAAACTTCGAGCATTCATTGCACCCAAAAATGTAGGTCTTTAAGTTTTGGTTTCAGCCCTTCAATACCACTTGCTTTATCTGCACGGGTGACGTGGTTGCCCCTCTGCGGTAACCGTTTGCCGTAAATCATATTATTTCTGTCCAATATTTTATTTAAATATCTTAAATCAATGGGTTAGGTGTTTTTGGCATTGCTATTGCTTTGTTACTGGTAATTAGAATTTTGCGGACACTATTAACCGTAATTGATTAAAACACTATTCGATTATATGCAGCACTGCATTTTTATATGCAGAACCGCATTTAATTTGTGGAGTAGCTATGAGCATTTCATTTGACAACGCATTAGGCATACACGAACAGGCACTGAACGTTCGGGTAAAACGTGCTGAGGTGTTAGCTAACAACTTGGCTAACGCAGATACGCCAGGGTTTAAAGCACGGGATCTGGATTTTAAAGCCGTGCTGAATAGCAAACTTAATCAGCCTGGTGAAGCCGCTCCGATGTCTGTTGCAAAAACAAACTCAAAGCATTTATCAACGGCGAGTGCATCCTCAGAATCACTTTTGTACCGAAACCCCACGCAGCCTTCGATAGATGGCAATACGGTCGATACTCAGCAGGAGATGGCGGCCTATATGAAGAACGCGATGGATTATCAAGCCAGTTTCCAGTTCTTAAATGGCAAGTTTAAATCAATTACAAATGCAATAAGGGGTGAGTAACGATGTCTCTTAACAGAATATTTGATATTGCCGGTTCGGCTATGTCGGCTCAATCCATGCGTTTGAATACCACGGCCAGTAACATTGCAAACGCGGATACTGCCAGTAGTAGCACCGATGAAGTGTATCGTGCGAGAAAACCTGTATTTGCATCGATTCAGCAATCAGTGATGAAAACAGGGTTTAATACGGCATTTACCGATATGCCAGAATCGCAAGGGGTTGAAGTAAAGGGAATTGTTGAAAGTGATGCCCCTTTGGATATGCGCTATCAGCCAGATCATCCTATGGCAAATGATGATGGGTATGTCATGTACCCAAACGTGAATGTTGTAGAAGAGATGACGGATATGCTTTCCGCGTCACGTAGCTTTCAAACAAATGTCGATGTCATGGATGCCGCTAAAACCATGATGCAACGAATTCTAACGCTAGGCCAATAACTCAGCATGTTCGAACTAGAAATAGCAGGAGTCAGTTATGAGCGATTTTAACACTGTTTCGCCAACCAACGATGTGTTGAGTCAGTACTCTTTTAAAACGCCAGAAAATAAAGGGACTGGTGATCTTGGCAAAAATGAATTTATGGAACTGATGGTTGCCCAGCTTAATAATCAGAATCCGCTGGAACCCCAGGAAAATGGTGAGTTTATTGCCGAGTTGGCCCAATTCAGCTCGCTGGAAGAGATGCAGTCGCTGACCGCTACGGTGGAAGGATTTACGTCCAGTTATCAGTCCACACAAGCGCTTCAGGCTTCTGCGATGGTTGGCCGATCAGTACTGGTTAATGCTTCTACGGGGCCAACCTCTGTTGCAGGCACTATTAGCGGTGTTGTTGATCTGCCTGCCAGTACATCTGACTTACGAATATCGGTCTTGAACGAGTCGGGCGAACTAGT
Organism: Alkalimarinus coralli; assembly: GCF_023650515.1. Lineage (NCBI taxonomy): Bacteria > Pseudomonadati > Pseudomonadota > Gammaproteobacteria > Alteromonadales > Alteromonadaceae > Alkalimarinus > Alkalimarinus coralli. Next base: position 2,143,716 of record NZ_CP096016.1, on the reverse strand, counting down.
GAATCAATACGACATGGGGCAACAACTTGCCGGTCAGGTTTCGTTTTTATGGGATGGTAAAAATAACACAGGTGATCAAATGCCTGCCGGTAGATACACCATAAAAGCTGAAGCCAGTTACAGCGGAAAAACGGAACAGGTTGCTACAATGCTGAGTGCGAATGTGGATAGCGTATCCATTGGAAGCAATAGTGCAATCACTCTGAATTTAGCCGGAATGGGTGGTGTGCCGCTAAACGAGATTCGTCAGATTAACTAATTGTGATCATTAAGGCCGCTAAAGCCGGCATAAGCCAAATTGCTTTAGTGGTAACCCATAACGTTGCCTTGCTTAAAAGCGGGTCTAACTACAACAGAGTACGAGGTGTTCCATGCCGTTTAACGTTGCACTGAGTGGATTAAAAGCATCTTCCCTGGATTTGGAAGTCACTGGTAATAATATTGCCAATACCAGTACGGTTGGTTTTAAAAAATCAAGAGCTGAGTTTGGTGATCTATATTCAAACGCGTTTCTAGGGGGCGGATCCAATTCGGTTGGTGATGGTGTACAGGTTCAAAATGTACGCCAGGTCTACAACCAGGGGAATATTAGTTTCACCGATAGAGGCCTCGATTTAGCCATTAGCGGGAGTGGCTTTTATGTGTTAAGTGATGGCGGCGAGACCAAGTATTCAAGGGCTGGACAGTTTGGTGTTGATAAAGACGGTTTTGTGGTCAATAACACCGGAATGCGGTTGCAAGGCTTTGATGCTGATGACGATGGTAATGTGGGTGGGGTGTTAACCGATATTGAAGTTGATAACTCCAATCTGGCACCTGTTCGTACCACATTGATTGACCCGGATCTGAATCTGGACTCTTCTCAAAGTGTACTTGAAGAGCGGGGAACCCGGTTATTGGCTCAGGGTGGGTTGTCGGGTGAAATTACAGCGGGCATCTCGAACGGCTTTCCTTCTGAAACCTGGACGATCAACTTACCAGATGGCACCACTAACTCAATTACAACGGCTGCAAATACGTCAGCGGGAGCTATCGCCGCCTCTCTATCAACTCTTCCGGGGGTTGATGCTTCAGCGAGTACATTGGCAACGCTGGATGTTGGAACCTATAATCCGGCGGCAGGGGATTCTCTGCTGATTAACGGTGTTACCTTCTCTGGCACTGACTTAACGTCGCTCAGTAGCTTGGCTATCGCGGTTAATGGGTCAGCCCTCGGTGGTGTAACGGCTGTACTGCAAGATGCTGGTTTGGCGACAGAGCGTCTTGAGCTGGTGCATAATCAAGGGGGAGACCTTTCCTTTACATTGCAAGGTACAGGAACGATCAATGTTGATGGTGTAACGACTAACGTGCTGTTAGACCCTGCCAATGCCGCACCCGTTCCCAGTGCCACTGTCGGCGGTATTTTAGATATAATCGTTGAGGAAGGCGCTACGTTGACGCCTGCAACAAACACGCTTGTTGCATCATTCTCAAGTTCATCTTTCAGAAATAATCAGTTCGATCCAACTGACGCTGGCACCTATAACCATGCGACGTCAACGACCATCTACGATAGCTTGGGTAATGCACATGTGGCCACAATGTATTTTGTTAAACAGGGGGCTGGCTCAACCGTACAGCCAAATACTTGGCAGATGCACATGCTTATTGACGGTCAGGACGTAGGTGACCCGGTTGTAGGGACAACGCCAACACGCGCATCTTATACATTAATTTTTAATGAAGATGGCACCATGAACCAGAATTTGTCGGATCAGGTGTTGGTTTCGAACTGGACGCCATTGGATCCGAGTGGCAACCCTAACGGCGCAAGCGGGCCGATTAATGTCGCCAATGGCGGGGCGTTGCCGATCCCCAACCCGCCTACCAGTTCAAACTTCGAGATAGACCTTTCAGACACTACGCAATTTGGTAGTTCGTTCTCTGTGAGTGATATGCAGCAAAATGGCTTTACAACGGGACGGCTGGTTGGGCTAGATGTGGATGAGTCTGGCATACTGTTTGCTAGATATACCAATGGGGAGTCAAGAGTTCTGTCTCAGGTGGCACTGGCAAATTTCAATAATGAAGAAGGCTTGTCGCCTGCTGGTGAAACAGCTTGGGTTCAGACGTTCGCCTCAGGTGATCCGGTAGTCGGGGCGCCAGGTACTGGAACATTGGGGTCATTGACTTCAAGTTCGGTAGAGGAGTCGAATGTTGATTTGTCTGATGAGCTGGTTAATCTAATCGTTGCTCAAAGAAATTATCAGGCAAACGCCAAGACGATAGAAACGGCAGACCAGGTTACGCAAACAATCCTGAATATCTAAAAATAGGGTGAGGGCGTAATCTTGCCCCGCTTTATATCGATAGATCAGATGAGGAAAACAGGATGGATAAAGCACTCTATATATCCATGAGTGGCGCAAAGCAGTCGATGTTGGCGCAGAGAGCGCACTCAAACAACTTGGCTAACGTAAATACCACAGGCTTTAAGAACGACTTTGCGCAAGCCCGAAGCATGCCGGTTTATGGTGAGCACCATCCGACTCGAGCATATGCAATGACTGAAAGGCCAGGTACAAATTTTCAGCAAGGCCCGTTAAATGAAACTGGCCGCGAGCTGGATGTGGCCATAAAAGGAGAGGGGTGGATTGCTGTTCAGGCGCCAGACGGTTCAGAAGCCTATACTCGGGCGGGAGATTTGCAAACAGATAGTAACGGCATTCTCCGCACCGGATCCGGGTTGCCGGTATTGGGTAATGGTGGGCCGGTCGCTATTCCTCCGTCTGCGAAGATGGAGATTGGTGCAGACGGAACCATTTCCGTTATCCCTCTTGGCCAGCCTGCTGATGCGCTAGCGGAAATTGACAGAATTAAATTGGTAAACCCTCCAAACGACCAGATTGAAAAAGGAGCAGATGGCCTGATAAGAGTAAAGGAGGGTAATCCGCCTGCTGTTATTGATGGTAATGTTCGTTTAGAGCCCGGCTTTCTGGAAGAAAGCAACGTCAATGCTGTAGAGTCGTTGACTGAAATCCTTTCACTTGCTCGCCAGTACGAGCTTCACGTTAAAGTAATGAGCACTGCGGATCAGAATTCTGAGGCAGCGGCACGCTTATTGCAGATCTCTTAGTAGAGCAACATTAACGGCATAAAACCGTCAATTTAGGAAATTGCTCGCCGCCTTATTTAACTAAAGGCGGCTAACGATTTCCGTGGGGCTTTCGACTTCTACAGAACCATCATTTTTATAGGTGTATTTGACTTATACATTGCCTATGGAAAAAGTCGGTCTCCTTTGAAAGACGCTTGCTGTGTAGACGCTAACTAGGAGGTGCTCATGCATCCTGCATTATATGTCAGTAAAACAGGGCTAAGTGCTCAAGATACAGCCTTAACAACAACGTCGAACAACCTTGCAAACGTTAATACCACGGGGTTTAAGCGTGAACGTGCGGTTTTTCAAGACTTGTTGTATCAGATAAAACGCCAACCAGGCGGATTAACCTCTCAGGACTCAGAGCTTCCATCCGGCTTGCAGGTGGGTACAGGGGTTCGGGTTGTCGGTACGGCGAAGGAGTTTACCCAAGGGTCTTTGCAGGTCACCGAACAGCCGTTAGATATCGCGGTAAACGGGCGAGGGTTTCTTCAGGTTTTGCTTCCTGACGGCAACATTTCTTATACCCGTGATGGTCAATTTCAGCTTAATTCGAACGGCGATATTGTTACGGCAAATGGCCACCCTCTGGAACCTGCTATTACGATACCTGAAAATACCTCGTCCATTACTATAGGGACTGATGGTACGGTGTCTACCTTGGTTACAGGTGATACCGCGCCAACAGTAATTGGCAACATTACAACGGTTGATTTTATCAACCCGCAAGGCCTTGAAGCGATTGGCAATAATCTGTTTAGAGAAACAGGAGCCAGTGGCGATCCGCAGGAGGGTACACCCGGCCTGGATGGTTTGGGCACGCTTGAGCAGGGGATGGTTGAGTCATCAAATGTAGAAGTGGTTGAAGAGCTGGTCAATATGATCACTACTCAGCGGGCTTATGAGATGAACTCAAAGGTTGTTTCTACCGCCGACCAGATGTTGCAGTACATCAGTCAGAATATTTAATGGCGCACTTATGATTAGACAAGGGGGGATGATAATGAACATCGTAAAAGTAATCTGTTCATTTGGGCTGATTGTGATCGCAAGTGGCTGCAGCACCATCAACCGTGAAATTCCAGAGCCAGGCGATCCGGCCTATGCTCCCATGCCAGCTCAATCTCTGCGATCACCTGAAGAGGTTAATGGTTCAATTTTTCAGGTAAACCGCAACTTTGGTCTCTATGGCGATCAAATTGCACTGAATGTCGGCGATATTTTGACGGTTACCTTGGCTGAAAAAACCACATCGTCAAAAAAAGCGGAAACAACTTATGGCAAGGATAGCGAAATATCTATTGATGAAGGCACCTTATTGGGCACCGCTATTTCTGCAAAGAATCTAAGCATGTTAACTGACCTTGACCTTGAGCGGGATTTTGATGGTGAGGCAGAAAGCGACCAAAGCAACAGCCTTGATGGCAGTATCTCTGTCACCGTATCTGAAGTATTGCCCAATGGAGTGCTTAGAATCAGAGGAGAGAAGTGGTTAACGTTGAGTCAGGGAGATGAGTACATTCGCCTGACAGGGCTTGTACGACCTGAAGACATTTCGACGGCTAATACCATACCTTCTACCAAGGTTGCCGATGCCCGAATTGCATACGGAGGAACCGGTGACTTTGATCAGGCAAACCGAATGGGCTGGGGGGCCAGGTTCTTTAATAGCGAGTGGTTTCCATTTTAATGACTTATTTTATGCTGTTATCGAACGCGGTGAGCAAGGGAATCCGGTCTGTTAAGCAGTCAGAGTTTGGGGAGAGCGCATGAAAACAAATAGAAATTACGGCTGTAAGTGGCTGAGCACGATCATGCTGGGTTTGATGTTGCTATCGCCGTCTTTGCATGCTGACCGTCTGAAAGACCTGGCATCGGTACAGGGAGTGAGAAGCAACCAGTTAGTAGGCTACGGGTTAGTTGTTGGGCTTGATGGTACAGGAGATAAAGCCCCGTTTACTGACCAGACTTTTCGAAATCTGATGAATAAATTTGGTATCACCCTGCCGCAAGGTTCAGACCCGAAGCTTAAAAATGTTGCAGCGGTAACCGTACATGCAGACTTACCGCCATTTGCCAAGCCTGGCCAACAGGTAGACATAACGGTTTCTTCAATTGGTAACGCAAAGAGCTTGAGAGGTGGAAGCCTTTTAATGACACCGCTTAAAGGGGCTGATGGACGGGTGTATGCCATGGCACAAGGTAGTTTAGTGGTCGGTGGCTTCGGTGCGGAAGGCGCTGACGGATCGTCCATTACGGTGAACGTACCCAGTGTAGGCAGAATTCCAAATGGCGCATCAGTCGAGAGGGCTGTACCCACCGCATTTCATCGCGGAGATACCCTGACATTCAATTTACATAACGCAGACTTCACCACGGCAAAACGAGTAGTCGATAAACTTAATGATCTGTTAGGCCCTCAAACTGCGTACGCCATGGATGGAGGCTCTGTGTCTGTGAAAGCGCCGAGAGACGCATCGCAGCGAGTGAGCTTTTTATCCGTACTGGAGAATATCGAGATTGACCCTGGTGAAGGGGCTGCCAAAGTGATCATTAACTCACGAACAGGCACCATCGTAGTGGGGCAAAACGTTAAAGTCCTGCCTGCAGCCGTGACCCATGGAAGCCTGTCTGTAACCATTAGTGAAGGCGCAGAAGTAAGTCAGCCTGGTCCTTTCTCCGACGGGGAAACGGTCGTTGTTCCACAGACTGATATTGATATCGAGCAGGAGCCAGCGCGAATGTTCAAATTTGGCCCTGCTATTACGCTAAACGAAATAGTGCAAGCCGTAAATCAGGTCGGTGCGGCTCCCGGCGACATTATGGCGATATTGGAAGCGCTTAAAACAGCCGGCGCGCTTAAGGCCGAACTGATCGTGATTTAGGGAGTTGATAATGATTAATTCGAATCTGGATAAAGCACACGTTTATACCGACTTTTCAGGGCTTAACGCTCTCAAGTCGGAGGCGCTTCATGATAAGGAAGCAGCGCTTGAAGCGGTGTCTAAACAGTTCGAATCCATGTTTATCTCCATGGTCATGAAGAGTATGAGGGAGGCGAATAAAACATTTAGTGAGGGCAATTTCCTTAACAGCTCGCAAACCGAATTCTATCAGGAGATGTTTGATAGCCAGTTGAGCTTAACACTGTCAAAAGGCAGAGGGATGGGGGTCGCGGAAGCGATGATGCGGCAGATGTCGAAGCAGATAGAAGGCGTGGGGCAAGTTGAGACGAATAACCCCTCACTCAATAAACACATTGCTGACTACCCTCGAACGCTTCCTGTGCAGCAAGTCATCCGTAAGGCGGTTGAATTAGCTGATGCTCTGGTTGAGATTGATGAAAAGTTGAGCCAAAAGGTCACGGCTAGCGCGGACAGCGGCGTGAGTAATGAAGTGCCAGATGCCGCTCAGCCTGTATCGCCAATGACATTTGAATCGCCTGATCAGTTTATTACTCATTTATACCCTTATGCGCAAAAGGTAGAGAACGAAACAGGGATTAGCGCCAAGGTCATGTTGGCCCAATCTGCCCTTGAGACGGGGTGGGGGAAACATATGATCAGCAATGACGAACAGCCCGTCAGTTTCAATTTATTTGGTATCAAGGCTGACAGCCGGTGGGATGGTGAAAAAACCGAGATTTTGACGACTGAGTACAGAGACGGTGTCGCGATGAAAGAACGAGCCGAATTCCGCTCGTACAACAGTTATGAAGAGAGTTTTAGGGATTACGCGCAATTCCTTCAGGACAACCCTCGTTACGAGCCTGCCATGCAGTATTTGGACAATCCTCAGAAATTTACTGAGAGTTTGCAAGATGCAGGTTATGCAACGGACCCGGCATATAGTCAAAAGATACAGCGCATCCTGAGCGGCGAAGTATTTAAGGGCGCAATGAACTCGAGCGGTGAGCATCGAGAGGTCAGTGAGACACTAGCCGGAACGGCGGACTCGTTTATAACCAGGGCCGCATTGTAGCGCGGTATTGGGGAGAAATAACTTATGGCTAACTTAATCAATATCGGTCTTTCGGGGTTGAAGTCGCATCAAACCGCATTGGCAACCACCGGTAACAACGTTACGAACACCAATACGCCGGGTTATAGTCGCCAGGAGGTTGTTTTTGAATCTGCAGAAAGTCAGCTGACCGGCGCGGGTTACGTCGGTTCTGGTGTTTCTATCTCAACGGTTCGAAGGCTTAATGAGGAGTTTTTAAATACCCAGCTCAGGTCAGATACGACCGTATTTAGTGAGCAAGAGGCGCTGCTGCAACTGTCGGGTCAAATTGATAATCTGCTCGCGAGTGAGACGACAGGTCTGTCCAACTCGATGAGTAACTTCTTCAAGGCGCTTCAGGGCGGAGCAGGCGACCCGTCATCGGTTCCCGAACGACAGCTGCTGTTAAGCCAATCGGAATCGCTGGTGAGCCGGTTTCATCAGCTATACTCCCGACTGCAGCAACAGTCAGAAACCATCGATCAGCAGCTTTCGGCATCAGTTGCCGAGGTAAACAGTCTAGCAAGTGGTATTGCAGAACTGAATGAGGCGATTACTATCGCAACCGGCGCAGGACAGGGGAGCGAACCAAACACGTTGCTGGATGAGCGGGATGAACTGCTCCGTCAACTGTCAGAGAAAGTAACCGTCAGCGTTATCCCTCAGGGTGATAATCAGATAAATGTATTTATCGGCAAAGGCCAACCTCTGGTTATCAATAACAGTTCTAACCAGTTAGCGGTAGTGGAGAGTAAAAGTAATCCTACCGAGAGTGATATCGCATTTGTGACTGCGGGTAATACTCAAGTCATAACGGACGATATAACCGGAGGAACCATAGGCGGTACTCTCCAGTTTAGAGAGTCAATTCTTAAAGACTCAATCAATAGCATGGGGTTGATTGCTACGGTGTTGGCCGACACGGTTAATCAACAGCATCAGCTGGGGATGGATCTTGAGAATAATCTGGGCGGTAACTTTTTTGTCGATATAAATGACCCTGCTTTGATGAGTTCAAGGGTTATTGGGCATCAGGATAACCTGCCGCCGATGGATCGCGCAGTGGGAGTAGAGGTTGTTGATTCGTCAAAATTAACTACTGACGAATATGAACTTCAGTTTGGCGGGCCTTCTGCACTGGATTATCGCGTGGTCAATAGTGCGAGTGGAGATGTTGTTACGCAGGGTGTGTTGCCAGGTTTTCTACCTGCAAGTATCGAGATTGAAGGTATCTCGATAAATCTGGAATCGGGATCTTTCCAGGTAGGCGATAAATTCCTTATTCAGCCAACACGGTTTGGTGCCCGTGACTTTGCTATGAGTGTTGACCGGGTTGAAGAGGTCGCCTTTGCATCACCCATTCGAACCGAGGCCAGTTTAGGGAATATCGGTAATGCGGTTATTGGCCAGGGGGTGATGCTGGACGTAACCGATCCAGCGACTAACCAGCCTTTGAGTACGTTTTCAGTGCCTGGGCAGATAACACCGCCAATGGTGGTCAGATTTACCAGTGAAACGGTTTATGACGTGCTCGATGCGTCAGACCCTTCTAACCTGAAGCCCTTGGTTCCACCGCTGAATAACCAGAAGTACATTCCAGGTTTAAGCAATAATTTGTTTACTGATGACCCGGGGCAAACCCTGGCGTCTGCTACCGGGAATGCGTTTAGCTTGCAGGGGACGGCTGTGTCACCGTTGCCAGCTGTTCCGATCCCTGCTGGCCCTCTTCCCGCTAATGGGTATGTCGGGCAAGGCCTGACAGTATTCTCACGAGACCCGGACACCGGTGTTGTTACCTCTCAAGCCGCCGCCATTGCCTCAAATGAAAGCGCGGCTGATATTGCGGCAACATTGAGTAAGTTGCAGGGTGTTGAAGCCAATGCTTACACGCAAATTGAAGTGTCCAATTTTACTGATAATGGGGCAGCCCCTCCGCTGGAGTTTAACCTCTATTACGTCGAAGGGGGCGTCAATCAGGTATTGAATGTGCCATCCCCTGATGCGCTTAACCCGGATTTGATTGCTGACGCAGTAAACACAAATTTGGCGCTGAAGTCGCTTGGTTATAGCGCAGTAAGTGATGGCAACAAAGTGACGTTAACAAACTCTAACGGGTTGGATATTGTGGTCGGCGCAGGTGGCGCAGCAGGGGATAGCTTCGATGTAGATAAAATTAACCCTTATGATGCAACGGGTTCGTCATTGTCCAGCCAAACCGTGAGCGGTAACAGTCGTGTTGCAGTAGGCGGTTACGTTGATGTGACGATGTCTGATGGTGTTACATTGTTTGCGGACTCGAATACGATATTTCAACAGGCTCCGCCTGCTCAATCTTCATATAAAGGGTTTCAGATAGATATAAAAGGTGAAGCGGGCGCAGGTGATACGTTTTCTATCGGTTATAACACCGATGGCTTTTCTGACAACCGTAATGCACTAGCCATGGTCGGCCTGGAAACATCGGGTACAGTGTCTGGAGGTGTCAGCACATACAACGAGGCATACTCTCAGTTGGTTGAAGAGGTTGGTACGTTTACCAATAAAACCCGTTTGGATACTGAGGCAAGTCGTGCCTTGTTATCGCAATCTGTTGATAGCTGGAATGAAGTGTCTGGTGTTAACCTTGACGAAGAAGCTGGCAAGTTGATTCAGTACCAGGCGGCATACAATGCGTCTGCTCAGGTTATATCGGTAGCGCGGGAGTTATTCGATACGCTGCTGGGAGTATTTTAACGTGGTTAGGTTATTGGCAAGACGGCTGGCGAATAGCGCGCCAGCAGACAATAGGTTGAGGAGACTGTCATGAGAGTTTCTACACAGCAGCTATTTGGCAAGGGCATAGAGTCGATTAACGACGTTAATGCTCAGTTGCAGAAAACCCAGCTGCAGATGTCAACGGGTAAAAAAGTGCTAACCCCGGCAGATGATCCGGTTGCCTCGACACGTATTTTACAGCTTAACCAGGAGCTGGCACTGAATGATCAGTATCAGCGCAACATTGATCTGGTTGAAAACAGTCTGAAGCTCGAAGATGACCTGCTCGGCAGTATCAATGATGTTGTTCAGCGCATTCGTGAATTAACGATTAATGCGGGTAATGGTGCCTTAAACGGCGATGACTTGAAGTTTATTTCCGCTGAAATCGAAGAGCGGCTTGAGCAACTCGCCGGTATGATGAACTCACAGGATGCAAGTGGCGAATTTGTATTTGGGGGCTTTCAGGGTAAAGAAGAGCCTTTCCAAAAGAATGTTTCCGGCTCTTACACCTATCAGGGGGATGAGGGGCGGCGCTTTGTGCAGATCGAGGCCAGTGTCAATATCGCAGCCACTGAAAACGGTAAGGCTGTGTTTATGGATTTGGACGCAGCCAAAAATACCTTTTTTACCGAGGTAAATCCGACCAACCAATCGTCCCCGCCGGCGATTATTACAACCGGGCAGGTGATTGACCAGGAGGTCTACGACGCCTTTTATCCAGAAGATATGGTTGTTCAGTTCAAGACCGGAGTCTCAGGCGTAGAGTACGATATTCTTGAGGCATCCAGTGGTAAGGTGCTATCCAGTAACAATCCTTATATTTCCGGCGCCGCAATATCCGCAGAAGGAATTCAATTTGAAGTGATAGGAGACCCGTTTCCGGGTGATCCACTAGCTGTTCCGCCAGTGCCAGGCGACTCCTTTCTGATTCAATCTACAGAAAAGCAAGGCGTTCTGGCAACGGTTGAAAAGCTGGTTTACGGACTGGAAAACTTTAAAGCAACGCCTGAAGGTCGTGCCGTGCTCGACTCATTACTGGAAGATACGCTGACCAATCTCGACAATGCAGAAACTTCGATATTGGAAACTCGAAGCCAGATTGGTGCACGGTTAAACACGGTTGAAACAACAAAAGAGCAGCACTTGGATGTAGAGCTGTTGACCAAAGAAGTACTTGCTGATCTTCAAGAGTTAGATTATGCGGAAGCGATTAGTAATCTAACGATGCAGCAGTTTATTCTGGAGTCTGCATACTCGACATATTCTCAAGTTACCAGTTTGTCGCTGTTTGATCGCCTGTAAAGAAGCTGTTTATATAGTCGGTGTTATTGGGTTTTCTCTGCTTTGGATGCCAGCGACTTTAACTTGCAGTAACGCTCATACTCTTTGTGGGCTGGTTGAATGTGCTTGATTTGCATTAAAGCGTTATTGCACTGACCGATAATGTCGCTGCGATTTTCGGAGCTATTTTTAAGTTTCTTGAGCAGTAGTTGAGTTAAATTCAGGTTCAGCGATATATGATGCGGCGTCAGTTTGGCTGCTTTTTTAAAGGCTGATATTGCACTGTCCAGCTCGCCGTGAGCATGGTGCGAAATGCCTTCCTTGTTTAATGCGGCCGCCTCTATAAGTGTTTGCTGGGATGTATGAGTGCTTCTTAGTTCTGCCGCGATACTCGCGACCTGCCTGTCATTTTCTTGGCTTGTTGCTAAAGCGTCCAGGATCTTGCCTGCATCATCAGACCTTCCTACGAAATAAAGCGTATCAGCCAACACTAGCTTAACGTCGCTCGAAAGAGGTTCATCTGAGTTATAAATAGAATCTATCAGCTCATGGGCTTCATCATTGTTGCCTTGTGAATAATGTACTTTTGCCGTGATTAGCGCGGTTTTAGTTTCTATGTCTGGGCTATCTTTAAACTGTTTTTCTGCCTTGCTCAGTAAGTCCAGTGCATCTTTGGCTTGCTGTTTACCGGATGCGCTTAAATCATCCAGACTCGTCGTTGCCAGGCAATCCGCAAGTGAAAGGTAGTGGTTAGGCGAGCAGTGCACTGATTTATCGGCCAATTTAACGACTTTGCGAAAAGTATCTAACGCCTTTTCTGGTTGTTTGTTTTTAATATACACATTAGCCAGTGTGTTTTGCCGCAGGACCGAGTTGGGTGAATGGGAGATGGCGCTTTCAAGAATTTTTTCTGCTTCTTTTGGGTTGCCCTGCTCAATATTTATTTCAGCGAGCAAGTCATAGGCTTCGACCATATTGGGTGTCTGCTCAATAAGGGATTCCAAGACCTGTTTTGCATGGGCATAGTTGTGAGTCTGCTTTGAAATTTTTGCTTCCCCAAACATTGCCCAGCCCTTCTTTGAGGCTCTCGCAACCTGTTGATATATAACCAATGCCTCTTGTTCTTTTCCTAACTTGCAGAGCAACCAGGCTTTGGTTTTCAAGCACCATTGAGTATATCGGCTCTTTCCTTTAATCAGTTCACCACATAGTGTGACGGCCTGCTGATAGTCTTCGTTATCAATCGCCTGACAGACATTTCTTGTCGCTTCTTTTTGTGCCAGCTTGTCAGCTAAACGTTTTTTTAGATCGGCCGTTGTAATTGGTTTTACGATATAACCGTCGGGCTCGTTCTCAACGGTTCCCATGACCTTATCTTTAGCCACTTCAGCTGAAACGATAAAAAACAGACTGGTATATTTTAATAACTTCTTTTCTCTCAGCTCTTCTAACAGCTCCTGCCCGTTTTGCCCTTTGCTGAGGTCAAAGTTGCAGAGTATTACGTCATAGTTAACGTTTTGAAACCCGGCAATCACTTGTTGGCCCGATGTTGCGGTATCGATTAGCTTAATTCCTAGTGACAGAAGCATTTTCTTAGTGGAGAAACGAAACGTATCCAACTCGTCGACAATTAGAAAACGTTTTTTGGAATAGTCATCCAGCGACATAAACAATAGCTACTTCATTGTGCAGGTTAAATTTATATTAATTATCAGTGTAGTAGATAAAAATGAGAGTAACGCATTATAAGTTGAAGGTAGCCTGTAGGGGAGTGTTTTATTGATTGGTGTTGAGTGATTTAGATAAACCATCATCATTATTTTTAATATCTTACTGCTGTTGCCACACTAATTTTATTATTTTTGCCAAATAGAAAATTTACCCTATTGACGTATCAAACGGTTAACGTATAATTCCGCTCCATTGCAGTGCCGGTGTGGTGAAATTGGTATACACGACGGATTCAAAATCCGTTGCCTTCGGGCGTGGCGGTTCAAGTCCGCCCACCGGTACCACTTATTTTAAACCCCGTAATCCTATGGATTACGGGGTTTTTTCGTTTTATTTCAGTGCAATTATAGATCTGCTCTTCGAACTTCCTTGATATGTCTTTTCACTCGCGTGGGTTTTGTGTGAGCCTATATGAGCCTAATAGAAACTACAGGGTATTTCCGGTAAACTGTGCGGCCGTTTTTTACATGTTGTAGTACTACAGATTATGCAGGTTTCTGATTTTCACTTTGATCTTCCCGATGAACTTATCGCGCGCTTTCCGATGGAGAGCAGGACTGCGAGCCGGCTACTCTCTTTAGATGGTAATACCGGGGTTGTTGAGCATGGCCAATTTACCGATTTATTGGAAAAGCTTAATAAGGGAGACCTATTGGTATTTAACAATACCCGTGTAATTCCTGCCAGGTTGTTTGGTAAAAAGGAAAGCGGCGGTAAAATCGAAATTTTGGTTGAGCGAATTCTCAACCAAAATGAAGTGCTTGCCCATGTAAGATCAAGCAAGTCACCTAAACCTGGTAGCAAATTGATATTGGAAGGTGGCGTTAAGGTCGACATGCTGGGCCGTCAGGGGGCGTTGTTTCACCTGGGGTTTCCGGCCGATAGAGGTGCCATCGATGTGTTGAATCAACACGGGCATATGCCACTGCCGCCTTATATCGATAGAGAAGATGTACTTTCAGACCGGGAGCGATATCAAACTGTATATGCTGAAAAAGAGGGCGCAGTTGCGGCACCCACCGCAGGGCTCCATTTTGATGAAACATTTATTGATGCGCTTATCGATAAAGGGGTTGAAGTTGCGTATGTCACCCTCCATGTAGGAGCAGGTACTTTCCAGCCAGTAAAAGTCGACAAAATTCAGGATCACCACATGCATTCTGAATATATCGAAGTAGACCAAAGTGTCGTTGATCAGATAAAGAAGATACGGGCGTCAGGAGGCCGAGTGGTCGCCGTTGGAACGACCAGCCTCAGGAGTTTGGAGTCGGCAAGCCAGGGCGGAGAGTTGGCCGAATTTAAGGGTGACTCAGATATTTTTATTTACCCAGGGTACTCGTTTAAATCTGTTGATGCGCTAGTGACTAACTTTCACCTGCCCGAGTCGACGTTGATCATGCTAGTGTCTGCATTTGCAGGCCATCAAAACGTTATGGCCGCATATGATGAGGCGGTTAAAGAGAAGTACCGATTTTTTAGTTATGGTGATGCGATGTTTATTACCCCTAAGATTAACCGTCAGCAATCCGAAGTAGGAGTTTAAATTGACCAGGCAATGTTTTATGGATTTTGAAGTCACAGGCAAAGCAGGCAAGGCGCGCCGTGGCAGATTAACCTTCCCGCGCGGGGCAGTAGAAACTCCCGCATTTATGCCTGTTGGGACGTACGGCACGGTTAAGGCGATGTTACCGAGGGATATTGAAGAGATCGGTGCGGATATTATTCTCGGAAACACCTTTCACTTGATGCTCAGGCCGGGGACGGAAGTCATTAAAGAGCATGGCGACCTTCATGACTTTATGCAGTGGAAAGGGCCGATACTGACTGATTCAGGCGGGTTCCAGGTGTTTAGTCTCGGTGAGCTGCGGAAAATATCTGAGAAAGGCGTTAAGTTCCAATCACCCATAAACGGTTCGCCGGTAGAGTTAACACCTGAGCGTTCGATGGAAGTACAGCGAGACTTAGGCTCTGACATTGTCATGATCTTTGATGAGTGCACGCCTTACCCCGCAGACGAGAAAACTGCGCGGGAGTCGATGGAACTGTCTTTGCGCTGGGCTAAACGAAGCAAAGATGCTCACGGAGATAGCCCGTCTGCTTTGTTCGGTATCATTCAGGGCGGAATGCACGATAACTTGCGTCAAGAGTCCCTCAAAGGGTTAACGGATATCGGTTTTGATGGTTACGCAATTGGTGGCTTGTCCGTTGGTGAGCCAAAAGAAGAGATGATGAGTGTTTTGGATGGATTGGCAGAAGATATGCCAGCGGATAAGCCTCGTTATTTAATGGGCGTGGGTAAACCGGAAGATATTGTTGAGGCGGTCAGGCGCGGTGTTGATATGTTTGACTGTGTCATGCCTACCCGGAATGCACGAAACGGGCACTTATTTACCTCCAAGGGCGTCATTAAGATAAGAAATGCCAAGCATCGTAATGACCCTGCAACACTAGATGATCAGTGTGATTGTTATACCTGCTCAAACTTTAGCCGGTCTTACCTTCATCATTTGGATAAGTGTGGAGAGATGCTTGGAGCACAGCTTAATACCATTCACAACCTTCGTTACTACCAGAATTTGATGAGCGGATTGCGAAAGGCTATTGAACAAGGTACATTGTGCGACTTTGTTGCAGATTTTTATGCTCAACGAGGGTCTGAAGTGCCTCCGTTACCTTGATTTCTAATCGTATTTATTTTTAGTTGTATTTATTTAATTGAATGTTGGAGAAAATGTAGATGGGTTTTAACTTTTCAAAATTAGCTGCGCTTTTGGTTGCGATCTTCCCTGCAGTAGCCTTTGCTGAAGCGGCTCCTGCACCAGAAGGAATGGGGGCTATTGGCCAGTTGATTTTCTTTGCCGGCTTTATATTGATTTTCTACTTTTTGATGTGGAGACCACAGTCAAAGCGAGCAAAAGAGCACCGCGACTTAATTGGTGGCTTGAGCAAGGGTGATGAAGTAATCATTGGTGGCGGAATTGCAGGTAAAATTCGAGACGTTAAGGATGACTTTGTTGCGATTGAGATTGCTGACAATGTAGAAATCAAGGTACAGAAAGCCGCAGTTTCTGCTGCGCTGCCAAAAGGCACCTTGAAAGACATTTAATCATTATGCCCCTTTCCAGGGGCATTTTTTATTCAATTAAAGTTAAGACAATAAAAAGGAATAGGGCAGACCATGCTCAATAGGTATCCTCTCTGGAAAAACATCCTAATTCTTCTCGCTATTGGTTTGGGGTGTATTTATGCACTGCCAAACTTATATCCCGATGATTACGCACTTCAAATAAGTGGTTCGCGCAGCTCAACGGTTATTGATGATCAATTGGTAAAACGAGCAGAGCGTGCGCTTAATAATGCGGGAATTGCTTACCGGGATGCCGAAGTCTCAGAAAAAAATGCGATGTTGCGCTTTGACTCTGCTGATGACCAACTGGCTGCAAAACCTGTTATTCAGGCTTCACTGGGTGATAATTATATTGCAGCGCTCAACCTGGCCCCGACTACGCCTGACTGGTTGACGTCTATGGGCGCAGGACCAATGAAGCTTGGCCTTGACTTACGAGGCGGGGTTCACTTCTTGCTGGAAGTGGACATGCAAAAAGCGTTAACCCAGCGTTTGGATGTTTATGCAAGCGAGATAAAAACGAAGTTGCGAGAGCAAAAAATTCGCTATCGCGGCGTTACAGTAGAGGATGATCTCTCATTACTATTGAAGTTTAGTAAAGAAGAGGAGAGACAAAAAGCGAATTCACTTATTCGTAGCGAATATTTGGAGTTTCAGCGCCGCGACGAAGATCAGGATAGCTACCACTACATTCACCTTACCTTAAGTGAAGCTAAAGTTAAGGAAATCGAAGATTATGCGGTTAAGCAGAATTTAACAACGCTTAGAAATCGTGTAAATGAGTTGGGGGTGGCAGAACCATTGGTGCAGCGCCAAGGTCGTAACCGTATTGTGGTAGAGCTTCCAGGTGTGCAGGATACGGTTGCAGCAAAACGTATTTTGGGGGCCACCGCGAACCTCGAATTTAGGTTAGAAGCCAAACCTGATGCAGGTCGCGCGACCACTGATGAGTTTGAGTTTAGAAGTAACCCGAATAGAAGAGCAATACTTGAAAAAGATATTATCGTAACGGGTAACAGTGTTTCCAATGCGTCTGCGTCATTTGATGAAAATGGCGTTCCTCAGGTGAATATTACGCTTGATAGTACGGGCGGCTCGATGATGGGGCGTGTGACACGCAATTCAATCAAGCGACGAATGGCCGTTCTGTTTATTGAGCAAAAAGGAAAAACCATCAAGAAAATGGTTGATGGTCAAGAGGTTATCGAGAGGAAGAATAAAGAAGTTAGAAGCATTATAAGTCTGGCGACTATTCAGAGCGCGTTTGGTGCAAGCTTCAGGATTACCGGGTTAGATTCAGTGGCAGAGTCATCAGAGCTTGCTTTGTTACTTAGAGCAGGGTCGCTGGCTGCGCCGATGTATTTTGTCGAAGAGCGCACAGTCGGGCCTAGCTTAGGGCAGCAAAATATTGATGCGGGCCTATCATCGGTTCTATTAGGGTTTGGGCTTGTTCTGCTATTCATGCTGGTGTATTACAAAGTATTTGGTCTCGTTGCCAATATTGCGTTGGCGGTTAATATGGTCTTGCTGTTGGCATTTATGTCAATTCTATCGGCCACGCTGACACTGCCTGGTATTGCGGGTATTGTTCTAACCGTTGGTATGGCCGTAGATGCCAATGTGTTGATCTTTGCCCGAATAAGGGAGGAGTTGGCTAATGGCTTGCCTGCCCAGTCGGCAATACATGCAGGTTATAGTCGTGCATTTGTGACTATTTTTGATGCCAATATAACCACACTATTGGTTGCGTTGATCTTGTTTGCAGTAGGAACAGGCCCTGTGAAAGGGTTTGCGGTGACTTTGTCGATCGGTATATTGACCTCAATGTTTACCGCAATTGTTGTAACCAGGGCAATTATTAACCTGATTTACGGCAGCCGTAATGTTAAGACATTGTCGATTTGATCTGGGGATAGGAACTTTCGAATGAGTAATGTAGAAAAACAAATCGATTTTATGGGTAAACGCAAAATTGCGGCTGCCCTTTCTATACTGGCTGTATTAGTAGCAATTGGCTCTTTAGCGTTCAAAGGGTTGGTGTTTGGGCTTGATTTTACTGGCGGCACGCTGGTTGAGGTCGAGTACAAAACTGCACCAGATTTAAACCAAGTGCGGACTCAACTCACTGATTCTGGTTATGAAAAACTAACGGTGCAGAACTTTGGGGCTGACACTGCTGTTTTGGTTCGTTTGGCTCAAGGCTTCAGTGATACTGTAGGTGAAGAGGTTCTTACGGCCCTTAAGGCGAATGGTGATGATGTTACTTTGAAGCGCGCAGAATTTGTGGGGGCTCAAGTTGGGGAAGAGCTTCGGGAGCAGGGTGGTTTAGGCCTGCTGTTTGCCTTGGGTATTGTGATGGTTTACGTTGCCATGCGATTCCAGTTGAAGTTTTCTTTTGGTGCTGTTGTAGCGCTTGCGCACGACGTGATCATAACTCTCGGGCTTTTCTCTTTGATGTCTTGGGATTTTGACCTGACTGTTCTGGCAGCCCTTTTGGCGGTAATTGGTTACTCTCTAAACGATACCATTGTTGTCTCGGATCGGGTTAGAGAGAACTTTAGAAAGATGCGTAAAGGCTCGTCAGAAGAGATTATAAATGTCTCATTGAACCAAACCCTTTCCAGAACCATCGTGACATCTCTAACGACTATATTGGTATTGGTTGCCCTATACCTGTTTGGTGGTGAAATGATCAATGGCTTCTCTAAGGCGCTGCTGATAGGTGTTTTGGTCGGTACTTACTCATCGATTTACGTTGCGGGTAATGTGCTGCTGGCACTGGGTGTATCTAAAGAGGATCTTGTCGTACCAGTGAAAGAGGGCGAAGGAGAAGAAGTTGATGAAATGCCTTAACTGGGCGTTTCACAACATAGGCCTGCAATAATATTGATTTCTATTTAGAGTTTGGCAGCAATAAAAAAGGCGGATTATCCGCCTTTTTTATTGCCTGGTGATTTTTAGCTAAGCGCTAATTAAAACCTGGCGTTGTAGTTATGAATCTTTTGGATTAAAGATTTAAACAGTTTAGCGTTTGCTGCAACCAGGCGTTTGGTGCCACTTGATGTTGGTGCGCCTTTAAAGTCGCCAGTTAGTACACCAGCTTCTTGACAGATAAGTAAAACGGCTGGCAGTTCACTTGTATCTACGTCAGTAAGTACTGCGGCGTCAAACCTTCCTGCGGCGACATAAGCAAGATCAGCGGCTTCACAACCCGTTGCTCTAACATTGAAGGTTGCTTGGGCAAGATCAGAGATTAGTTCAAGGCCGACATGGGCGTTTTCCATGTTACGGGCGTTTTCCAGCAAGTTGCTGGTCAGAAGTGACTGATTCAGGTTTCTGGTGTCTGACACCCTGATTCGCTTACCGTTTAATGCTGCACCGTGCCCCCTGCTGGCAGAAAACTCTTCATCAGTAATAGGGTTAATGAATAGGGCGTGCTCAACTTTGCCTTTCTGGTAGTTTGTAATTGAGTAGCCAGTAAATGGCAGGTGACGCAATATATTTTCCGGGCTGTGAATCAGGGATATGCTCCAGCTATTCTCATGCTGGTCTGAAACAGGCTCGCCTGGTTCACCAATGTAATGTGTGGGGTACGCTTTTTTAAGGGCGTCGAAAAATACACGGTAGGTAGTGTTCTCAAGATTCTTAATCTGTTTTGCACAAGCCTCCGGGTCAGAAAAACTCACGGGTTGCTTATCGAGAGTTTGAAGTATGTATTCGTTTGCCTGGCGGGCTGCTCTAAGTGCAATGTTGATTACAGGTTGCATGATATGAATTCTGTCTGTCGAGGTGAAAAATTAGGCCGCCATAATAGCAAATTTTATTCAGTGTCACTATTTAATTTCCTCGTTTATAGCGATTGTTTAAATTAACTTTAGTAACCGTTTTATTTCCATATGGTTGCAGTAGTATTATCTGCCCCCACATATTCAGAAAATTATTAACGAATAGGAACAGTCAATGTATAGCAATGTTCGCATTGTAATGATGAACACGTCCCACCCCGGAAATATTGGTGCAGTCGCACGTGCAATGAAAAATATGGGGTTAGCAGAACTGTGCCTGGTGTCTCCTAAGTCATTTCCTGATATTGTGGCAGAGCGGCGTGCAGCAGGAGCCAAAGATATTTTGGCGGCGACCAAGGTGGTTGATACCTTTGACGAGGCTGTTGAAGGTTGTGTTTCAGTGATTGGGGCAAGTGCAAGAGGGCGTAAAATTCCATGGCCAGTCATGAATCCGAGGGATTGTGCCGAGAAAGTTAGAGAGTTTGCATTGTCGGCCGAGCAAGTTATAGGTAAGGAAAACCAGAACAAAGTAGCCATTGTTTTTGGTCAGGAAGACAGAGGGCTTTCAAATGAAGAGTTGCAGCGCTGTAACTATCATGTTCATATCCCAACGAACCCTGAGTACGGTTCTTTGAATGTTGCAATGGCGCTGCAGGTTGTCGTTTACGAACTAAGAATGGATTACCTTCTATATTCTGGTTTGGGTGATGGCAAGCAGACGTCAAGTACTTTGTCTCCAGAAGATGAAGGGTGGGATGAGGTGATCGCCACCTCAGAAGAGGTAGAGGGGTTAATGGGGCATCTTGAACAGGTAATGATAAAAACGGAATTTTATGACCCTGATAACCCAAGGCAACTGATACCCCGATTGCGGCGATTGTTTCAGCGCAGCAGGATGGATAAGATAGAAGTGAATATCATGCGGGGGTTTCTAAACACCGTTTTGAAGGCAATAAAGGATAAGCGCTAAGTCACTTTGTTATCTCTTGCTATTGACGAATTGACGTATATTTAAATTTTAATGGTAAATGCAAATGTTTAGTGGAATCAAAGAGGATATTGAAAGTGTATTTGAGCGTGACCCGGCTGCTCGTAATACCTTTGAGGTGTTGACCAATTATCCTGGCCTCCATGCCTTGCTATTTCATCGTTTAGCTCATGCCTTGTGGAATAGTGGGTTGATGTGGTTGGCTCGAATTGTGTCAACGTTTAGCCGTTGGTTGACTGGTATAGAAATACACCCTGGGGCTCGTATAGGTCGCCGGTTTTTCATCGATCATGGTATGGGGGTGGTCATTGGTGAGACGACCATCATCGGTGATGATGTCACGCTTTATCAAGGGGTGACACTCGGAGGAACATCCTGGAATAAAGGAAAGCGCCACCCAACCCTCGGGAATAACGTGGTAGTAGGTGCTGGGGCAAAGGTCTTAGGGCCATTTGAGGTGGGAGACAACGCGAAGATCGGGTCAAATGCTGTGGTCACGAAGCAGGTGCCAGAAGGGGCTACGGTAGTGGGAATTCCCGGTCGTATTATCGTCGCATCGCCTGATGATGAGCAACGACGTAAAAAGATGGCTGAAAAGATTGGTTTTGATGCCTATGGGGTAAGTGAAGAGATGCCAGACCCGGTCGCGCGTTCGATCAGGAGTATGCTTGACCATATGCATGCGGTTGATGAAAGAATGGAGGCCATGTGCAAAACACTTCAGAACCTGGACTCCGAGTATCAAAATAGTGTAATGCCGCCCTTGAATGATGATGATTTTAAAGGAGTTAGGGACGAAGGCCGATAAAGGCTGCGCTAACAGTGTGTCCTAAGTCACCTCGTGTTAGAGGTTTTTTGTAGGCTGTCTAATACTTGACTGCTTTAGTGGGTTAAAGGATAATTTTGCCATCAGACTAAACTGTTTTCAAAGTTGGGTATTAGATGAGATTAACGACGAAGGGTCGATACGCTGTGACCGCAATGCTGGATTTGGCCCTTCATGCATGTGATGGCCCGGTTAGCCTGTCCGATATATCCGCTAGGCAGGGTATATCTCTGTCGTATCTGGAGCAGTTATTTGCAAAGCTCCGTAGAGCACAACTTGTAAAAAGTGTGAGAGGGCCAGGCGGCGGCTACTGTTTAGGAGGCGCGGAGTCTGCCATCTTTATTGCCCAGATTGTTGATGCGGTAAACGAATCCATTGATACAACGAAGTGTAAGCAAAAAGGCGACTGCCAAAATGGTGAAAAATGCCTTACGCATCATTTGTGGTCAGACTTGAGTTTACAGATCCATGAGTTTTTGAGCGGTATCAGTTTGGATGATCTTATGAAAAAAAGAGATGTTCAGGTGATTGCTAATAGGCAGGATCTCACTCAGGGAAACATCATTCAAACCGAGTCGTGACGCTCAGCTCTTTGTGCGTAACCTACCTTCCTCGTTTTTGCATTAAACGTGCTGATTGAGTCTACCTTTTCAGTAACCTAAAATACATCACTCTTGCTAATCAAATTTTGGAATCTCTTGTTATATGAGCTTGCCCATCTATCTAGACTATGCCGCAACTACACCTGTTGACCCCCGTGTTGCTGAAAAAATGATGAACTGCCTGAGTATTGACGGCGTGTTTGGGAATCCGGCTTCACGATCTCATATTTATGGTTGGCAAGCGGAATCATTTGTTGAATCAGCAAGGAAGCAGGTTTCTGAGTTGATAAACTGTGACCCGAGAGAGGTTGTTTGGACATCAGGTGCAACCGAGTCTGATAACCTGGCCATTAAAGGTGTTGCTGAAGCGTATCGTGATAAAGGAATGCATATTGTGACTTCTGCAATTGAGCACAAAGCCGTGCTTGATAGCTGTGCATTTCTTGAGTCTCAAGGATATGATGTGACCTATTTGAAGCCCGGTAAGGACGGGGTGATCACGCCTGATCAAGTGAGGGAGGCTCTGAGGGAGGATACAATTCTTGTTTCGTTGATGCATGTGAACAACGAAATAGGCGTGATAACGGACATCGAAAAGGTGGCCGATATTACCCATGAAAAAGGAGTTGTTTTTCATGTAGATGCTGCTCAAAGCGCCGGGAAGGTTGAAATTGATCTCAAAAAAATGAAGGTTGATTTAATGTCATTCTCTGCTCATAAAATTTATGGGCCAAAGGGGATTGGGGCGCTTTTCGTAAGGCGTCGGCCGGGTGTTAGCTTACAGGCTCAGATTCATGGCGGCGGGCATGAACGAGGCATGCGGTCAGGTACTTTGCCAACACATCAGATTGTCGGTATGGGGGAGGCTTTTCATATTGCCAGTCAGGAGATGAATGCGGAATGCGAGCGTATAAAGCAGTTAAGAGATAAGCTTTGGACAGGACTAAGCCAGCTTGAAGGTGTCAGCATTAACGGCGAGGCCGATAACCGGGTAGCGGGAAATTTAAACGTGGCGTTTGAAGGTGTTGATGGCGAGTCTCTTATGCTTGCATTGAAAGATATTGCGGTTTCATCTGGCTCAGCTTGTGCCTCGGCTAGTTTAGACCCTTCCTATGTGCTCAAAGGTATTGGGGTGAGTGATGAGTTGGCTCATGCTTCTATCAGGATTTCTCTCGGGCGTTTCACTACTGCCGATGATGTTGAAAGGACGCTTACCCTAATTACTGAAAAAGTTGAAAAACTAAGAGAGATATCGCCGACATGGCCTAAGTAGTTATGGTTGATCAATACTCGAGGTTTCCTCACTGTTTTGAGGTGAGGGAGCTGTTGGAGAGTGCTGAAGGGGAAACTACTTATTGTTCGCACTTTCGGAAGCAGTATGATTTTGGAAACAACACGCGTATAATTCGCGCGTTTATTGCGAACCTGCCTTGCTTGCTGTAAACAAGGGCGGGTGAATATTTTTTATACTATTTGGAGAATTTGAATGGCGATCGAGCGCACCTTTTCAATTGTTAAGCCTGATGCTGTTGCTAAAAATGTTATTGGTCAGATATACACTCGATTTGAAGAGGCAGGTCTAAAGATTGTTGCTTCAAAAATGCTGCACCTTTCTCAAGAAAAAGCAGAAGGTTTCTACGCAGAGCACAAAGAGCGTCCGTTCTTTGCTGACTTGGTTGCTTTCATGACCTCTGGCCCAGTCATGGTTCAGGTATTAGAAGGTGAAAATGCAGTTTTAGCAAACCGCGATCTTATGGGAGCGACTAACCCTAAAGAAGCAGCAGAAGGAACTATTCGCCGTGATTTTGCTGACTCAATTGATGCTAATGCTGTTCACGGTTCTGATGCGTTAGCATCTGCCGAGCGTGAAATTGCATACTTCTTCTCTGATGATGAAATTTGCCCAAGAAGCTAATTTCTCACAGCATTTGAGTGGAAAGCAGGTTGTCTTGATGGACGCCTGCTTTTCTGCGTCATGAAGGGCGAAAAATACTATTTCCTCTCAACTATTATGCTGGTGCGTAATGGTTAACTCCTTTTGCCGTCAGGTTTGTTTGACCTTATAGCGAACAGATGGTGTTAAATTGAATAGTTGAGAGGAAATAGTGTTTGCAGCGGGCGTTACAGTAGGGCTGCTGTGGTTAGTTTGTCCAGATTCGTTTATGCAGTTTAGTTACGTAAGTTGTAGTAAAAATATATTTGAGTATTGAAAATACGATGAGCACAGTAAAAAAAGTAAATCTACTTGGTTTAACGCGCTCCAAAATGGAGCAGTTTTTTGCCGATATGGGCGAAAAGCCTTTTAGAGCCAAGCAGGTTATGCAGTGGATACACCAGTTCGGTGTTTCGGACTTTGATCAAATGACCAATATCAGCAAGGTGTTGCGTACCAAGTTGGCAAGTATTGCAGAGGTTAAAGTTCCAGAGGTTACGTACCATGATATCTCTTCAGATGGCACTCGAAAGTGGGTGATGCAAATGGAGGGGGGGAGCAGTATAGAAACAGTGCTGATCCCCGATGGCAATAGAGGGACGCTTTGTGTCTCTTCACAGATAGGCTGTGCGCTTGACTGCAGTTTCTGCTCAACAGGAAAGCAGGGGTTTAATCGAAACTTGTCAGCCGCTGAAATTATTGGGCAAGTATGGGTTGCAGTAAAATCCTTCGAAGATATTGACCCAGAGAAAGAGCGACCTGTTACCAACGTAGTTATGATGGGGATGGGAGAGCCGTTGCTTAACTTTGATAATGTCATAGATGCGATGGATCTGATGATGGATGACTTTGCCTATAGCATTTCAAAGCGACGTTTAACGTTAAGTACGGCCGGGGTTGTGCCAGCAATTAAGAAACTCACCGGGTTAACTGATGCTTCCATAGCAATTTCATTGCACGCACCCAATGATGAGCTTCGAGATCAATTGGTGCCGATTAATCAGAAGTACCCTATTAGTGAACTGCTTGATGCGGTACAGGGTTACTTGGGTTCCTTGTCAGATAAGCGTAAAGCAACGATTGAATATACCCTGATTGAAGGCGTTAACGATCAGCTAGAGCTCGCTCACCAACTCGTTGATTTATTGAAAGATTTACCCTGCAAAATCAACCTTATTCCGTTTAACCCATTCCCTCAAAGTGACTACAAAAAGCCATCTGGAAACGCCGTTCACCGGTTTCAGGATGTGCTGGTAGAGGGGGGGTATGTTACCACTATTCGTTCTACCCGAGGCGATGACATTGATGCAGCTTGTGGTCAACTGGTAGGTAAGGTCACAGACCGAACCAGAAGAAGTGAAAAGTATATTCCACTTAAACAGCACTCGGGTTAAACTGATCGGTAAATTTACGCTAAAGTGTAGTAAATACAAAAAACTATCTTTGATTTATAAGTGTCGTTGTAGCTGTTTGAGGGTATATGAAGTTTTATTTAATCGCTTTTCTAGTGCTCCTTCTTTCTGGTTGTGTCACCACAACCGAGAGTGCATTTACGCGTAAAGCTGATGAAGCTAAAGCCCTGCAAAATTATATTCAGTTAGGGCTTGCCTATATTCAGCGAAGCGATTTTGAGAGGGCAAGATTAAACCTGGGGCGTGCCCTGGAAATTGACTCTGATAGCTCTGAAGCTTATGCCGCATTAGGCCTGCTTTATCAACAAGAAGCAGAAAACACCTTGGCGGAAGAGCACTTTAAGACAGCCTTATCGTTGGATGATAAAAATACCCGAGGTCGAACGTTTTACGCCGCATTCCTATACCGACTTGAACGTTATGAAGAAGCGCTGACGCAATTTCAGTTGGCGGGCAATGACACCGATTATAATGGTCGAGCAGTCATTTTTATCAATATTGCTCAATGCCACTTAAGGCTGGGTCAAAATAAACAAGCAGTGAAGGCATATGAGAAAACGCTGGCATTAGATCACTCGCAACCCCAGGCTCTTATCGGGATAACCCAATTGCTGGTTGACGAGGGGGAGTACTTAAAGGCGCAGCGATACTATAATCGAATGCTGAATATCATTAAGAGCAGCGGTATGACCCACTCTGCTAACAGTTTGTGGTTGGGTATAGAGTTGGCACGCCACTTCAATAATAGCACTCAAGAATCAAGCTATGCGGTACTTCTGAAAAGGCTTTACCCAGAATCCCAAGAATACAAACAATACAGGGCTCTGACATCAAATGAGTGAAAATATAGAGGGTGTATCTCAGGCAACTCAGGCCTCGGGGCTAGGGCTTGCTCTTAAGCAAGGGCGAGAGAGCAAAAGCTACACTGTAGAGCGTGTTGCAGACGAACTTCATTTGAGACCTTCAATTGTCACTGCAATTGAGGAAGAAAGCTATGAACTGTTGCCAGGCGAAATATTCTTAAAAGGTTATATACGAAGCTACTCAAGGCTGGTAGGGCTAAATGAAGATGATATGGTTGGATTGCTTGAACAGCAGCTGACTTATGAGGCGAGCCTTGATGCCAATGAAAAGCAGGCGAAAGGCAAAGCGAAACGGAAAAAACGATCTAAGCATGCGCTGTTATTGCTGTTAATTTCAACTCTATTAGGGGCCGGGTTTTATTTTTGGAGTGAAAAACTTGGAAATGGTATGCCCGATATATTTCCTCTTGAGAGTCAACCAGAGGAAGCAGGCCCTGATCGCGGTGAGACTACGAACATGGATGCGCCCGTTGTTGAGGATATAGATAACACTGGAACCGAAGATAAAACGACTCTGGAAGATCACCAAGACAATGATGCTGTAACTGAGAGAGATTCTGAAGAAGCGGCTGAAACACCGCTTGAAGCGACCGCTCCATTACTAGGGCCAGAAGCGCTGGAACATGAAAGTCAAACAGAGCATGAGAATCAAGTAGAACTTGAGTCAAGTGCAGTAGAAGTGCTTTCTCAACCAGAGACAATCGTTACAGAAAATGACAGCGACAGTGATCAAGTTTCTTCAATAGCTGATGGTTTAGCTGAATCTTCCAGCGAGTTATCAACGAACCAGGAAGCAGGCCTCGAGCAGAGCGTAACCGAGATAGAAGAACGAGGTGACATTACCCCTTCTAACAGCTCAAATGTTGAAGAACAGGTGGTTGAGAGCGAAGCTGAAACTTCAGAAGCGACCGTGCCTGTAATCGAGTTGGAGCGGGGCACAATTAAAGTGATATTCTCAGGTGAGTGTTGGTTCACTTTGAAAAATGGTGAAGGTAGAACCGTCTTCGCAGCATTAAAACAAGCGGGCGACGAAATCAATTACTCAGGGCCATTACCGTTTAGCGTGGTTGTTGGCGCAGTTAGTGAAGTTTCAATGTATTTTGAAGACAAAGCCGTTGATTTTTCCACGGTTCGAATACGAAATAATCGCGCCTCACTTGAGTTAACCCATTAAATATAAAGTAAAGTCAGTGATCTTATGAAGTTTGAATCTCCAATACAGCGCCGTAAATCAAGACAGATATGGGTAGGAAATGTTCCGGTTGGCGGCGATGCGCCCATCGCTGTTCAAAGCATGACAAACACAGATACCCTGGATGTTGACGCGACGGTAAAGCAAGTCACTCAGCTACAGGATGCCGGGGCGGATATTGTTAGGGTTTCGGTTCCTTCCCTTGAGGCGGCTGAGACATTTGCCAAAATTCGTCAGCAGGTTAATGTTCCTCTTGTTGCAGACATTCACTTCGACTACAAAATTGCGCTAAAGGTGGCAGAGCTAGGCGTTGATTGTTTACGGATAAATCCCGGAAATATTGGTCGTGAAGATCGAATCAGTGCTGTAATAAATGCCGCTCGTGATAGCGGGGTACCTATCAGAATAGGTGTTAACGCTGGCTCACTGGAAAAAGATCTTCAAAAAAAATATGGTGAACCGACCCCGGATGCGCTTGTAGAGTCTGCAATGCGCCACATTGATATTCTTGATCGTTATGATTTTCAGGACTACAAAGTAAGTCTTAAAGCATCTGATGTGTTTATGACGGTTGCCGCTTACCGCAAGATTGCTAACCAAATCGAACAGCCACTGCATTTAGGCATCACTGAAGCGGGTGGGCTGAGATCTGGTACAGTTAAATCGTCTGTGGGACTTGGTATGCTGTTGATGGATGGCATTGGTGATACGATTCGGATATCACTGGCTGCAGACCCGGTTCAGGAAGTGAAAGTCGGGTTTGATATTTTAAAGAGCCTCAAACTGCGAGCAAAAGGTATCAATTTTATAGCCTGCCCAAGTTGCTCTAGACAGAACTTCGACGTTGTTCAAACAATGAATGATCTCGAAGCCAGGCTTGATGATGTCACCACTCCCCTAGATGTCGCTATAATCGGTTGCATCGTAAATGGGCCTGGAGAAGCCAGAGAAGCTGATATTGGCTTGACTGGCGGGTCTCCTGCAAACTTGCTTTATCTGGATGGCGTCCCTGACCATAAGTTAGAGAATGAAAGCCTTGTTGATAACCTTGAGCGAACCATAAGAGATAAAATTGCTCAGCGCGATGCGGCTAGTGCCGATGACAAGTCAGAACAAATTATCGTTAAAGGCTAACAATTAAGCCTCAACTCATTTAGGTGTCATTTTTGGTTGCTGTACGGATGGCCTTGCAGTGACAAGTTGGCGTCGATATAAATAAAAGTAAACAGATAGGATTAGAATTTTGTCTAAAATTCAGGCTATTCGTGGGATGAATGATATCCTGCCAGAACAAACGCCTAAATGGCAGTATTTAGAAGACACTGTTCGTCGGGTGCTTCAGTCTTATGGGTATAGCGAAATTAGAATGCCTATAGTAGAGCAAACGGAACTGTTCAAACGCTCTATTGGTGAAGTTACTGACATTGTAGAAAAAGAAATGTACACCTTCGAAGACAGAAACGGCGATAGCCTGACGTTGCGTCCGGAGGGTACAGCATGCTGCGTAAGAGCTGCCGAACAACATGGACTACTGTTTAATCAGACGCAAAAGTTATGGTACTGCGGGCCGATGTTCAGGCACGAGCGTCCCCAAAAAGGCAGGTATCGCCAATTTAACCAAATTGGTGTTGAATGTTTTGGGATGCAGGGCCCTGATATTGATGCTGAAATGATTATCATGACAGCTCGTTTCTGGAAGGCTTTGGGTCTTTTGGAAAATGTGACGTTGCAAATCAACTCACTGGGAACCAGTGAGGCGCGCGCCGAGTATAAAAAAGCACTTGTAGAGTATTTAAGTAACAATTTGGATGCTCTGGACGAAGACAGCAAAAGGCGTCTGGAGTCGAACCCTTTGCGCATTCTTGATAGTAAAAATGAGAGCACGCAACGTGTGCTTGATGATGCGCCTGATTTTGCAGACTATCTTGATCAGGAGTCGAAGGAGCACTTTGAGCAGCTATTGGGTCTGTTAGACGCGAGTGACGTTGCTTATGAGGTAAACAGCCGTTTGGTTCGAGGGCTGGATTACTACAGCAAGACGGTGTTTGAATGGGTTACTGATGACCTTGGTGCTCAGGGGACCGTGTGCGCAGGCGGGCGCTATGATGGCTTGGTGGAGCAACTGGGTGGGCGCTCTACGCCAGGCGTTGGCTTTGCAATGGGTGTTGAACGACTTATCTTGATGCTTGAAAGCTTAGATAAGATTCCAGCAACTATTAATAACGCGGCTGATGTGTTTATCGTTGCGGTTGGAGAGGGAACTCAAATAGAAGCTTTTAAGCTGGCTGAAGTCTTGAGAAATGAGTTTCTTACTCTGAGGGTTGTGACTCATTGTGGTGGCGGTAGTTTTAAAAGCCAAATGAAAAAAGCAGATAAAAGCGGTGCGCCAGTCGCATTGATTATTGGCGAAAATGAAATACAGAATAAAACGGTTGTGGTAAAGCCGCTGCGAGGGCTATCGATGACTGAAGAGAGCGCTGAAAATAATAGACAGCAGGTTGAAGTGCCTGTTTCAGACTTTCTCAATGTTATTGAAGGCTACTTAGCGTAGCGATATTTTCAGAGCAGCAGTTTCAAAAAAACAGTTTAGAAAAACTACATCACTAAAATTTTAGATTCAAGTAAGCATATTTAGGGGGAATAGGGTGGAGCATAGAACAGAAGAAGAGCAGGTTGCAGCACTAAAACAGTGGTGGAAAGACAACGGTAACTCTTTAATGATAGGTGTTGGGTTAGCGCTGGCGCTTGTGTTTGGCTGGAAAATGTATCAACAGAGTGTTGAAAATACAAAGAATGCGGCGTCTTCACTTTACCAGCAGCTATTGGAAGTGGCTCTTGAACCTGCTGAGAATGACGAATCGGCCTCTACAGTAGAATTTATCGCTAAAAAGCTTAAAACTGAATTTGAAGATACGGAATATGCAACTTACTCGGCTCTTTTTCTTGCTAAAAGCGCTATTGGTAAAAAGGATTTAGAAGGCGCTGAGGCAGAGCTTCAATGGATATTGGCCAACAACTCTGACTCATCATTAATTCCATTGGTCAAAGCGCGTTTAGCCAGAGTGCTTGATCGTCAGGGTGAGCAACAAGAAGCTTTAGCACTGCTTGATGCGAAAGATGCAGGGACATATTCTGCTTTATATCTTGAAGTTAAAGGGGATATCTATTACCGGGCGGGTGATATGGATAAAGCAAAGCAGTCATATATTGAAGCCTATAAAGCAATGAAGGCCTCTGATGTTCAGCGTCCCATGTTGACGCTTAAAATGGCTGATCTTGGGATCTCTGAGGAGGATGCTTAATGCACGCATCTAGTGCGTACAAAAAGCTGGTTGTTTTACTGTTATCGCTTTCGGCGCTTTTAATGGTTGGCTGTAGCTCTGATGATGTCGAAGAAGAGCCTATGGAGCTTGAAGACTTTGATGAAGAAATTGAGATTATCAAGGTCTGGGATGAGTCTATCGGTGATGGTCATGATGAACAATTCCTTACGCTGACACCGATTATTATTGGCGAAACTATTTACGCAATAGACCATGCAGGAGAGTTGCTAGCGCTTAATAAGTCGGATGGTGAAGAGTTATGGGAAGTTGAGTATGATGAGCCCGTAAGTGGTGGCCTCGGTGGAGACGATAGCCAGCTATACTTTGCAACCTATCATGGTGAAATTGTTGCTGTTGACCGCAACGGCGGTATGGAGCAGTGGCGTGTAGCGTTAACAAGCGAAGTGTTATCTCAGCCGGTTAGCAATGGCCGCCAGGTCGTGGTGCAGTCGATTGATGGTAAAGTAGTCAGCCTAAATGCACAGAGTGGTAAACTGATGTGGCGTTATGATAGTAACGCCCCTGTGTTGTCTATTCGGGGGACTGCCAGCCCGGTTATAACGGATGAGTTCACGGTAACTGGTTTTGCCAATGGTGAGTTGGTAGCTTTCCAAAACATTACCGGGGCTCCTGTATGGAGCAACTCGATAGGCACCCCAAAAGGACGTACTGAGTTAGAAAGACTCGTGGATATTGATGGCCAGCCTGTTATTGAGGATGACGTCGTTTACAGCGTGTCGTATCAAGGTAAACTCTCAGCAATACACTTGCCCACCGGAAAAGAAATCTGGTCGAAGCAACAGTCTAGCTACAGGGCTGTAGACTTGGGATTCGGCAACGTTTATGTGTCTACAGCAAAAGATGTTGTGGTTGCATATAGTCAGTCAACACGGACTGAAGTCTGGAGACAGGAAAACTTGAAGTTTCGCCAGCTAACTGCTCCCAAGGCGTTTGGAAGTACAACGGTTGTTGCTGACTTCGAAGGTTACGTACACTTTTTGTCGCAAATTGATGGTCGTTTTATGGGTAGGGTTCATCTGGATAGTGATGGTGTGAGAACGCCTATGCTGATCAGTGATGACATGCTTTTTATTTATAGTAACAGTGGCGACTTAGCTGCTTACAAGATTGCACTTTAGAGGCTTTATTTAATGGTACCCGTTATTGCTTTAGTTGGGCGACCTAATGTTGGTAAGTCAACCATATTTAACCGTTTGACTCGATCTAGAGATGCTATCGTCGCTGATTTGCCGGGGCTGACCCGTGATAGAAAGTATGGTGAGGGGCAGCTGGAAGAGCGGCGTTTCATTGTCATTGATACAGGTGGAATTTCAGGTGATGAAGCGGGTATTGATGCGGTAATGGCTGAGCAATCTATGCTTGCAATTGAAGAGGCCGATATAGTCTTTTTCGTTGTTGATGCAAGAGCGGGCCTAACGGGTGCCGACGAGATGATCGCCAAGCACCTACGGGTAAAGGATAAAAAAACCTGGCTTGTTATTAATAAGATAGATGGCATTGATCCTGATGTCGCGACGCTGGATTTCTATTCATTGGGTATGAGTGATATTCGCTTGACGGCAGCCTCTCACAACAGAGGGATGCGCTCTCTAATAGAGGAAGTTCTCGAAAACCACCCTGTTGACGAAACGGAAGAAAGTGCAGACCAAGCCTCCAAAGGGGTGAGAATTGGTATTATAGGCCGCCCAAATGTTGGTAAATCAACACTGGTCAACAGGCTGCTTGGGGAAGAGCGGGTTATTGTTTATGACATGCCGGGTACGACAAGGGACAGTATTTATATCCCTTATGAGCGTAGGGGGAAACCTTATACACTTATAGACACGGCAGGTGTGAGACGAAGAAAGAATATCAAGGAAGCGGTAGAAAAATTTTCTATTATTAAAACCCTTAAAGCGATCGAAGACTCTAATGTGGTTGTCATCGTCATTGATGCCCGTGACGGTATTGTGGAGCAAGATCTTCATTTGATCGGATTTGCGATTGATTCAGGTCGTGCGCTCGTTTTGGCAGTAAACAAATGGGATGGCATGACTCAAAGTGAGAGGGATGCGGTTCGACGAGAGCTGGATAGGCGCTTGACCTTTTTGAACTATGCCAATACTCATATGATTTCTGCGCTTCATGGCACTGGCGTTGGTGACCTTTACGAGTCTATTGATGCAGGTTATAGCTCGGCTATGGCTAAATGGTCGACGAACCAGCTAACAAGCATTCTTGAAGACTGTGTATCCGAGCACCAACCTCCCATGGTTGGTGGCAATAGAATTAAGCTAAGGTACGCGCATCAGGGTGGGTCAAACCCACCTGTCATTGTTGTTCACGGAAACAAAACCAAATCCCTTCTGGCCAGTTACAAACGCTATCTTGAGAACACGTTCAGGCGCGTGCTGAAGGTTTCTGGCACGCCTATTCGATTTGAGTTCAGGTCGGGTGAAAACCCATTTGCGAATAAAAGTGATGCTGGAAATCGAATTGTTGCGAGTAAATCCAAGAATGCAGCCCGCGTTAAGGGAAAACCACAGCAAAAGACCAAGAAAACATTTAAGAAGAAGGGCAGAACTCAATAGCCTGCTAATTTTCAACTTAAGTGCGCCCCTCCATCATTAGTGTTTCAATCGTTTGAGCCAGGCCTAAGAACGCCTTTCATGGAAAGGGCGTTCTTAGGCCCCACAGCTTAGTTTTTTGTTTGTGTTGCCTGAACGGCGGTTAGGGCAATTGTAAATACAATATCCTCAACCAGAGCGCCTCTGGACAGGTCGTTGACTGGTTTGTTAAGACCTTGAAGCATTGGCCCGATACTTATCACGTTTGCACTTCGCTGAACGGCTTTGTATGTCGTATTGCCGGTATTTAAATCTGGAAATACAAATACGGTTGCTTTACCTGCAACAGGGCTATTGGGCGCTTTGCTGCGGGCCACGCTCTCAATAGCGGCTGCATCGTACTGAAGAGGTCCATCAATAATCAGGTCTGGGCGTTGTTCTTTAGCGATGCGAGTTGCTTCCCGTACTTTATCAACATCGTCGCCTGATCCCGAGCTTCCTGTGCTGTAACTTATCATGGCAACACGAGGCGTAACGCCAAACGTTTTTGCTGAGTTGGCACTTTGTATGGCTATATCTGCAAGCTGCTGCGCATTGGGGTCAGGGTTGACCGCGCAATCTCCATAAACCAACACTTGTTCAGGCAGGCACATGAAAAACACTGATGAAACAACGCGTGCTTCCGGATGAGTTTTTATGAGCTGGAGAGCCGGGCGAATAGTGTTGGCAGTTGTGTGTACTGCGCCTGATACCAGGCCGTCTACTTCGTCTAACGCAACCATCATTGTCGCCAGCACAACATTGTCTTCGAGCTGCGCCTGGGCCATATCTGGGGCCAGACCCTTGTGTTTGCGAAGTTGTACCATTGGTTGGACGTAGTTCTCTCGCACCTCATCAGGGTCAATAATAGTGATGTCAGGCGGAATGATAACGCCTTGTGCTTCAGCAACAGTATGGATTTCAGCTTCCTTACCGATCAATATACATTGGGCAAGTCCCCGTTGGTGACAAATAACGGCAGCCTGTATTGTTCTGGGTTCGTTACCTTCAGGAAGCACA
Source organism: Alkalimarinus coralli (assembly GCF_023650515.1). Classification (NCBI taxonomy): domain Bacteria; kingdom Pseudomonadati; phylum Pseudomonadota; class Gammaproteobacteria; order Alteromonadales; family Alteromonadaceae; genus Alkalimarinus; species Alkalimarinus coralli. The sequence goes on along the minus strand of NZ_CP096016.1, from coordinate 2,109,129 downwards.
ATTCGCTTGTTGGCTGACCTTGCTCTCTCGGAAAGCTGATATCTGAATGCTGGCGGTGAGAGGCGAGGTTCTCTGGCCAGGTTGAGTCTTGATCGAAGCCAGTCTATTTCGAGTGCGTTTGCAACAGCCTCCATTACACGCTCAATGCGATCAAGGTCATCTACAGGGACTTCTCCACTCATTTCAGAGAGCCTGTTTGCTGCTTCAAATGTGTCCGAACGGGCTGATAACATCGGCAAGCCTGCTTCTAGCGCACGATTACAGAGCTTCAGGGTTCTTGGGTCAGGTTGCAGGTTGCCGGTTAATACCAGCCCGGCAAGAGGCACTCCATTAAGTGCTGCCATGCACGTTGCAATGATTATATCTTCTCTATCGCCGGGTGTTACAACAAGGGTACCTGGAGACAACTGGTCAACCATATTCGGGATCGTTCTGGCGCACACAGAGATAAATGAAACCCTACGGTTTTCAATATCCCCTTTGTTGATAAAGATCGCATCGAGCTGTTTAGCGATATCGCTGGTTCTCGGTGCTAATAGGTCATACCTCCATGGAATTGAGCCTACGAGCTTGAAAGAGTCTTCGTTGAAAATCTTACACTGTGCTTCATATTGGTTAACATAATCTGTTCCGCCCTGACGCCCGAGGCCTTGCTCTCTATCATAGTTATATGAAGTGGAGCGATCAGAAGTTTCAGGTGCATTGACCTTGTTAAGAATACAGCCAATAACATCCGGGTCTTCCGGTGCGGCGTAAAGTCGAGCAGAAAGTTCCAGGTGTTCATCCAGCTCTGCTGGCGTCATATTTTTTGGAGAGGCAACTAGCAGTACTTCTGCGTCCAAATTACGGGCTATTTCTGCATTTAAACGAGCGGTGTAGGGTTCACTTCTGTCTGGAACAAGCCCTTCTACGATAACGACATCTGCATCGACTGTCGTTTGCTGATATAGCGCGATTATTTCTTCCATCAGTCGTCCGGTTTTATTTTGACTGACTAATGTTTGGGCATATTTCAGACTGATAGGTTGAGGGGGCAGTAAGTTGGTTTTTGCTCGCACAAACTGCACAGACTTATCTATGGACTCGACTGCAATTTTCTCGCTCGAGTGGCTTTGAGCTACAGGCTTAAAAAAGCTAACTCTTATACCTACGTTATCCAGAGCCCTAACCAAGCCTAAACATATTGAGGTTAAGCCTGAATTTAGTGCGGTCGGCGCTATAAAGAATGTTTTTGGCACATGTCACCTTTGGTATAAATCGTTTTGATATAGATCGTTAATGCTTTCATATTTAGAAAGGCTTTACGCTATGTAAAAATTGTTACAGCCGTATTTACGTTGACTAGCGAGAACCAGCGCATTTGTTCACTTAACAGCATTGTTCAGTGTGTCTCTGGCAATAACCAGCTCTTCATTAGTTGGAATAACTAACGATAATGTACTATCAGGCTCAGTAATTCGTCCCTCTGACTCTCTCCCGTTTGAGTTATTCAGAGAGTGGGATACTTCAAAACCGAGAATCGCTAATTTCTCAAGTGCAGCGGATCTTACACGGCTGGCGTTTTCACCAATTCCGCCGGTGAATATGAGTGCATCAATGGACGGCAGTGATGCTGCCATGGCAGCAATATATTTTGCGAGCTTAAAGCAAAATACCTCAATCGCCAATGCCGCTTTTTCATCACCTTTATCTGCCAGGTCAAATAAAGTACGCATATCATTGGTTTGGCCTGATAGTCCTTTTAACCCGCTTTCCTTGTTCAACATCTGGCTGATACGTTCGCTATCCATTCCAATTTTATTTAAAAACTCGAATAAGCCTGGATCAATATCTCCACTACGGGTTCCCATCATCAACCCCTCGAGAGGAGTTAACCCCATACTGGTATCCACACTGAGGCCGTTCTTTATTGCCGTTACACTGCAGCCATTACCTAGGTGGGCAGTAATAAAGTTGCAGACCGCAAGCGGTTTGTTAAGCTGTTTAGCTGCGACTTCCGCTACATACTTATGGCTTGTTCCATGAAATCCATAGCGCCTTATTCCATGCTCAGTATACAGTTCGTAGGGGATCGGATATAAATATGAGGTTTCAGGCAGTGTTTGATGGAATGCTGTATCAAAAACGGCTACTTGAGGTGTTGAGGGGTAGCGTTCTGCCATTAGTTGAATACCAAGCAGGTTTGCCGGGTTGTGCAGAGGCGCGAGTGCTGAGCACTTTTCTATTTCAGCAAGGACCGTTTCATCGATCAGCACAGAGTCGCTGAAAGACTCGCCTCCATGCACGACTCTATGGCCGATACCCAGTGGGTCTTTAACTAGCAGCTTGAGCGCTTGAAGTGTGTTAATTACGTGGTTGATTGCAATATGGTGGTCTGCATCATCCAAACAGTAAGACGACTTCTCATCACCGCTCTTGACCGATAATACAGCATCTTTGGTGCCTAGTTTTTCGGCTAACCCAGAGGCAATACAGTTGAGTTGTTGCGCCGAAAAGAGGGCGAATTTCAGGGAAGAACTACCACAGTTAATAACAAGAATAGTATCGTCGTTCATATAATAATTACTGATTTGATGAAGTAGAGGGGGCGAATTCTAATAAAGCTTAAACAGTTAAGGTTTGATGTTAGTTAATTAACTTTCAGTGATGTACACAAACCAAAGCTATACACAATCCAAAGCTACATACAATCCAAAGCTACATACAATCCAAAACTACACACAGTTTAAGTCGTGATTATTTACAGCGCAAAATAGCGACTTTTAAAGGATTCTGCAATACTGGTTCTGCGTATTAAGCCGATATTAACCTCTATTGCTCTTCTCATTACCCGTTGTTCTGATGTTATCGTTCATCCAGATTGTGAAATCTTCAGCGGGTACTGGGCGGTTGAAGTAATAACCTTGTGCGAAATCGCAGTTGTGCTGGTTGAGAAATTCAAGTTGCGGTGCCTCTTCAACTCCTTCAGCTATTACCTTTAGACTAAGGCTGTGAGCCATTGTGATGATGGCTGTGACCAAGGCTGCATCTTCGCTTGATTCGATAACGTCCTGAACGAATGATTTGTCAATCTTAAGTGTGTCAAATGGGTAGCTTTTTAAGTAGCCGAGAGCAGAGTAGCCCGTGCCGAAATCATCAATAGAAAGCTTAATGCCTTTGTCATCAAGGTGTTTAAAGATACCAGATGTTTCAATCGAGTTATCAAGGATAAGCCGTTCAGTAATTTCAAGTTCGAGGTACTCTGCTGAGAGCTGGCTTTCAGAAAGAATTTTGTCTATTGTGCTGGTAAAGCCGCCATCCCTGAATTGTCGAGGGGATACGTTAACGGCGACGGTTAGCTCTAGCCCGGTTTTTTCTTGCCAGGACTTAATATCGTTGCAGGCTGTTTTAAGCACCCATTCACCGATGGGGATGATAAGCCCCGTCTCTTCTGCTAAAGGAATAAATTTATCGGGCGATATAAGTCCCATGACCGGGTTGTTCCATCTGATTAAGGCTTCCGCACCAATAAGCTTCCCGGTTGATGCTTCAACAATGGGCTGATAGTACAGCTCAAGCTCTTCGAGTTCCAAAGCCCGCCTTAGACGACTTTCGATCTGCAAGCGCTCATGTGAGTCTTGGTTCATTTCAGGAGAAAACCGCTGATATGCGCTCTTTCCTTTGTCTTTAGCCTGGTACATCGCGGCGTCAGCGTGTTGCAATAATGTCGTGCTGTTGTCGCTATCGCTGGGGTAAATAGCGATACCGATACTGGTACTAACAAACACCTCCTGATTGGCTAGCATGAATGGAGGGGAAAAGGTTTGAAGAATTCTTTCTGCAACCTGCTCAGCAGAAGATGGCTCGCTCAAAGAGGGGAGTATGACCAGAAATTCATCTCCTCCAAGCCTGGCTACGGTACTCGTACCTCTCAGGCAGGAGGATATGCGACGAGAGGCCTCGATCAGCAAGCTGTCACCATTGTCGTGGCCCATGGTGTCGTTTATATGTTTGAAGTTATCCAGGTCAAGAAACATCAAGCCTACGAGCTGCTCGTCTCTGCGAGCCTGAGCAAGCGCAAGCTTTAGTCGATCAAGTGCCAGCATTCGGTTTGGCAGGCCTGTTAATATATCGTAGTTGGCTTGCCTTAGTAGCTGTTGTTCATAGCGTTTTCGGATACTGATGTCTTCCCCTAGAATGAGGTAATGGATAGGTTTGCCGCTATCGTCCTTGATTGGAGTGATAATCGACTGCTCCCAAAAACGTTCGCCGTTTTTTCGGGTATTGTGGATCTCGCCCTGCCAGACTCCAACTCGCTCGACCTGTAGTTGAATATTATCCCAAAGCTGAGCGTTTTCTGATGACATCAAGCCGCTGATGCTTTTAGGGTGTTGAGAGATAATGTCTTTTAGTTCATGGCCTGTTAGCTGAGAGAACTTATTGTTTGCATACTCAATTTTCCAGCTCTTATCGCAGATCAATACTGAAGACGGGCTTTGATCGATGGCCAGTGATAGCTTCCTGATCTCCTTGGCGTTCTCATTCTGTTTGGCGAGGTCGTCTATCAGTGTCAGGCGCATGCCGTTGATAGCATTGGTTACCTGAGACAGTTCATCGGATCTTGAAAACTTTGTATCAGCCCGGTCAAGAACCAGAGGTTTGTCCAGTGCATTAATATTGAGGTCTTGAGCGTACTCGGCCATTTTTCCGAGATGCCTGGTAACCAGATACTGGAAAATCCAAAGGATCAGTATTGAAATAAAGAACGTCTTGAAAGCCTGTGTGGTCAGGATGATAAATACTTTCCGCTTAAGGTTTTTGTATATATCTTCCATGCTTGCGATAATTGTCAGCTCCCCTAACGTGTAAACCTCTTCGCTTTCATGAATAAGCGGAAAAGAGTGGGTCAGCGTTGAGATGTTTGGGTTTAGTTCTCCCAGTTCAATTTCTGAGTCTGGATATACTTTTAGTCTGAGTTTAATGATATCGGGAAGGTTCAGAATGCCCTGCATTTGGACATGAAGTAGTTTCTGGTCAAGAGACCATAAACTCCTTGAAAGGCTGCTCATATAACTTGTTTCGATGACAGACATTCTTTCATCTACCATAGAGACTTCTTCTCTATAGTCGGCATAAACCTGAATACCGGCGGTAATAAGTGTAAAAAGAGAGCTGCATATAAGTATATACGTGAGCATCTTATATGAAAGGGGTGAGCTCGCTTTAAAGTGGCTGAAGCGCTGTAAGAGGTTAGGCATGTTAGATGAACTGGTTCTCTTGTTTGCTAATAACATAGTATTCAAATGCCACCGAGGTCTCAGGCTCTATTGTCATGATTAGATCAAGGCAGCTATTAAGTCTACTGAGATACGTTACTCTTGAATAATAGACTAGCATTTTGCAACTTGCTGAAAAAACGACACCTTTATTGTTTAATTTATTATTAGTTTGTTTTTTCCTTCGAATTTGTTAATTCATTGTCAACAAGCCCATTTATTTTGATTAATGTCAATATGAGTACCTCTAAATAGTTATATTGTTTTTATCGATTAAGTCGTTCTATGCATTTTAAATAAAGCTTTGGTGGGTTGAGGGGTGTGACATGTATACAGATGTTGTTGTTCTAGCGGGTGTGGGTACTGTGGGTCTAATGGTGGCTTTTATGGCCGGGCTAGCATACTTTTTTGTTAAGGATGCAAAAAAGAGAAGCAAACTGCACAAGTGAGTGTAAAGAACGTTTTAGCGTACTTGGACGCGGTTTCATATATTTAATCATTGCCGCCATGCAGGCTTGGTATGACGGCATTATTCCTCTGCGTGCTCGCCTGCCCAAACTGCACTTTCTATATAAAGCTGATTCAGCTCCAGCTTTGATATGTTAAATTTCTCCAGTAAATTCCAGTGAATGGCCTGCCACTTTGATTGCTCATAGTGTTTTGCGGTGTGAAGTGCAAGACCGGCTTTTCCTCGATAATGAATCAGTGCATCGGATATGGTTCCCTCTAATGGAATTGATAGTAACAGCTCTTTTAACGGCGTATCAAAGTAAACATCAAGACTCGAAAGCAGCCCCGTAGTAAAATACAGGTCGCTTTGCTCTGGTGATAGCTTGGCAGATAAAAGCTCACATAGTTTCGCACGGGCTAGTGAAATTTGCCTCAACGCGATTGGCTTATCTTCCATTTTGCTTAGTGCCAGCAAGCTGGACCAGCTCTTTATCTTGCTAATACCTAGCATCATCACGGCCATATGAATCGACTCAATTGTTCTTGCCCGTCGGTATGCTGCGGAGTTGACCAATTTAAGGAGTTTAAAGCTCAGAGTGGGGTCTTTGGAAATTATTTCATTAAGCTGGGTGACATTGACCGCCGGGTTTTGAAGCTCTCCTATGAGCTGAAGTACGGCTAATTTGTTTTGTGGCAGCTTTCGGCCCTTTACTATTTCGGGCTTGCTTAAAAAATACCCCTGAAAGAGGTCGCAGCCAAGATCTTTACAAAGCTTATACTCCGCCATAGTCTCAATTTTTTCTGCCAAAAGTGATGCCGAAAATGTCTTTAGGTGCGTGATCGTTCCTTTAAGTTCAGCAGCGCTCATTGCGGGTAGTTCAAGTTTGATAATGTCTGCCAATGGCAATAGCGGCTTGTAGCGCTCTTCCATTACAAAATCATCTAAAGCGATACGGTATCCTTGTCGTTTCAGGTTTTTTATGGCGATTACCACATCATCATCGATAACAATATCCTCTAATACCTCAACTACGATATGCTCTGGATTAAATGGGGGGGAGAGAGAAGTAGTTCTTTTGTAAAGTTAATAAATGCAGGGAGCCCGCCGGATATTTTTTCTATATCGCCTTCTGTAAAGGCATTAAGCAGTACGCGAGATGTCGCTATATTTCCGTCAAAGTCAGGCATGTCGCCTTTGTCTTCCGGACGAAAAAGGAGTTCGTAAGCGAAGAGGTTTTGTTGAGTATCATAAATAGGCTGTCTTGCCAGTAATACACTTTGGTCAGTCATTTATTGATCTCTGAAAGGTTATTATTATGGTATGCGGTTCTAAAAGAACGGACTTATCTCAGTATAGGGTATAAATATAAAGGAGGAGGTGGGATTTTTTGAAACAGAGGTTTAAGGCTTAAAAAATAAAAAAAGCCCGTGTAATTAATTACACGGGCTTTTGGAATAAGTGGCGTCCCCTAGGGGAGTCGAACCCCTGTTACCGCCGTGAAAGGGCGGTGTCCTAGGCCTCTAGACGAAGGGGACGCAAAGTTTGCCTCGTCAAGGTGGCGCGTATTCTATGTTGGCCATTCTGCTATGTCAACAACTATGCATTATAAATTCCGGGTATTATAAAAGCACAGTATTATAAAAGCTGAGTAATATTTAAATGGCATGTTGGGGGGAGTAGGTTTGTTCTAGCTGTATTTCAATACTAAAGAGGGGCAATTTGAGTCACACAGTGTTTTAAGCTGCTAGCCATTAGGTCAAAAACAGCCTCTAGGCCGTCTCGTTCTGCGACATCAAAATAATGCGCAGCAATTCGTTGTCTTGAGGTTGGTATTTGTGGAATCACCTCTTCTCTTGTTCGCTTAAGGAATATGGCTAAGATGATCTCGTACCTTAGTTTGTTCTCGCCTGAGCAATAATAATAACCATACTCGCGCGTTTTGTATGCTGGCTTTCCTTGGTGTGAATAGACTTTTTTTGCGCACTTCGCATAATCCGAGTTGATGGCCGAATAGGTAGAAATTAGGTCGGATTTATTGATCAAACTGTATGTTGATTTTACTTTTTTCTCACCTTCGGGAGTCAGGTCAGGGAGGCTTTCTATCAGTGACTCTAAAGGTATTCCTCTTCCGTATAACTGGGCTGTAGTAAGGAGCTCGGTGGTAATTACGGTACATGACTGGTAACTGTGTTTGGTTTCATCGGCAACTGCGGTCGCTTGCAGTGAAAGAAAGAGTGCCAACACAGATGCGATAGCGTTTTTTACTTGGAAGATGTGTCTGGTTGTATAAAAAAGCGTCATTTAAATTTGGCTATGGCGTTAAGTACAGTGACTTTGCTGATAATAGGTTAGACAGACAGCAAATCAAGAACGAGATCTATAAAGCAATAGGTTTATTTAACACGGTATTTTGCACATCTGCCACTATATATTTTTTTTATTGCGAACCAATAGGCTGATTAGAGGAGGGCGGGCAGATTTATTTTTTTGAGCAGGTAGAATAAAAATGCCTGCCTAATTAAGCAGATATAGGTATATAAGAGACTGTTGCACGACTACTGCGCTTACAAATACAGCGTTAAAAAATGACTCAAAATGGTGCGCTCTCCTGGGTCGACCGGGACTTATTACATATAAACTGCGCTTTTTCGTCATGTTTTTCCTTGTCTTTGATTCGCTCATAACGTCGTGCAGAGGTCTCTATAAATGTAACAAATTCGAAAAACCAGTGAAAACGGGAATAAGTCAATGTTGTGACTGCTGGTATTTTGATAGAATGGAACAAATTTTAGTCATTCTGCTGTTAAAAAGAAAAAAACAAATCAGTAGAATTTTTTCTCAACGCAGGTAAGTTGGATATTAAATCATGAATACCGAAACAGCTGTAACGACGAACGAGTTTGAGTCATTAAAAAGCTCTATTCAGTACCAGGGGCGAAAAGCTGCCAGAGCCAAGAGTGAGCATCGGCGCAAAGAGATCTTAGAGGCTGCACTGAGAATTGTTTCACGCGAAGGGATCAGGGGTGTTAAGCACAGGGCTGTAGCTAAAGAAGCGAATGTGCCACTCGCATCTACGACTTATTATTTTAAGGATATTGAAGAGCTTATTAGTGATTCGTTTATGCTATTTGCTGAAAAAAGCCTTCAGGTTCTCGACCTGTTTTATGGTGAGCTGAATAAGCTGGTGAGTCAGTACGATGTAAAGAAAATTCACGAAAGTACTGAAGTAAGAGAGAAATTTTCCAACGACCTGATTGATATGGGGGTCACCTATATCAGGGCGCAAGTTAAGTTCAGAAAAGAAGATTTGCTTGCAGAGATGGCGTTTTTACTTGAGGCGGTCAGAGATGAGCGCCTTAAGCCGCTGGCAAGAGAGTATCGAGGGGTCTGGTACAGTCGGCTCATCGACTTTTTAAGTGCCGCGAATGCGCCAGCTCCGAAAGAAGACGCCATGTTTATTATAAGCTCTGTTCAAGGCCTTCTTTATGAGGGGATTGTGAGTGACGGTGATATAGATGAAGTAAAAACTCGCGCAATCCTAAAGCGAGCCATTCATATATTAATGCAACCATAGATCCAAACCCTTTGGGCTTGAAAGGTAGGCGATGAAAATAGCCGTGCTACCTTTCTGCCTTATTCCTGATAGTAAAAGCTCGCTGCTAAAAAAACTAACATAGGGCTTGCAACATAAAATTCACCTCCCTATAATACGCACCACTTCGAGATTACGGGCTTTAAGTTTTATAACTTGTTGATTCGGCTGGAAGTTGAAAGATGGTTTCGTCGGTATTATCTAGCTGATACTAAGTTCAAATCAGAAACCAATTCTATTAAGCGGGAATAGCTCAGTTGGTAGAGCACAACCTTGCCAAGGTTGGGGTCGCGAGTTCGAATCTCGTTTCCCGCTCCAAATATTATTTTACATCCCTAGTATCTATATTTTATAGATTACTAATCTTAAAAAGTCCCTTTAGTTACATCTACCTGTCGCTATTTTATTTAATCAACGTTCATATAAGTAACTATTTTGATCTACACTTGATGATAAGTGTTTATAAATCAGATGTTTTATCTATTGTGTTTTCCTGGAGGTGTGCATGGCCGGGGTTTTAGACTCTGTTAATCAGCGAACCCAGTTAGTTGGCGAAAATCGGTTAGAGTTGCTGATGTTCAACTTAAATGGGCGTCAAACCTTCGCTATTAATGTGTTTAAAATTCAAGAGGTGCTTAAGTTGACGAGCTTGACACAAATGCCTCATGAGCACCCCGCCGTATGTGGTGTTACGCATTTGCGTGGCAGGACAGTGCCAATAATAAATTTGAGTATGGCCATTAAAATGCCAGCTATAAAGCCTACAAGCGATTCGACTATCATCGTCACTGAATACAATAGGACGGTTCAAGGATTTCTTATCGGTGGAGTGGACAGAATTGTTAATATGAACTGGGGAGATATCCTGCCGCCACCCAAAGGGGCTGGGCGAAACCATTACCTTACCGCGATTACGCGTTATGAAGATAAGCTGGTCGAAATTATTGACGTTGAAAAGGTATTGGCTGAGATCGTGCCTTACAACACTGATATATCGGAAGATATATTAGATCATGAAGTGCTCTCAAATGCGGTTGGGCGAAGGGTTCTTATTGTTGATGACTCGCCAGTTGCCATAGGGCAGGCCAGAAGCACGGTCGAGAAGTTAGGGCTCGAAGTTGTTTGCGCGACAAACGGGCTTGAGGCGCACAATATGCTTAAGGAGTGGGCGGAGAAGGGAGAGATTGACAGCCTGTTAATGGTGATTACCGATGCAGAAATGCCCGAAATGGACGGTTATATGTTGACCACGGCGATAAGGCAAGATGAGCGCTTAAAGGATATTTATGTAGTGCTGCATACCTCTTTGAGTGGCAGCTTTAATCAGGCGATGGTGGAAAAGGTTGGTTGTGATGGGTTTCTATCGAAGTTTCAGCCAGATGAGTTAGCTGTTGTTGTGCAAGATAGATTAAAGAGCGTTTCAAGTTAATGGCCTCTAAATAAGGGGCTTGCGTTAAATCACCTTTCTACATTACATTCACTATCACAATTATTGTCGTGCTACTTATCGTAGTCCCCCTCTTAATTTTATACTTTGCTTCTTTTGAGCTCTTTTACTCGAGAATATAATGAAATTAACCGCTATCAATAAATTCCCCGTTAAGTCGCTAAAAGGTGTGTCGCTTAGCAGTGCTGTTGTAGATGATTTTGGTATTAAAAATGATCGGCGCTGGATGTTGGTTGACGAGGATGGCACGTTTATCAGTCAGCGTAAGCACCCTGTTATGGGGACGATTGGGGTTCAGGATGCCGATGGGCTTTTAGCATTTAAGAGCTCATGTAATCAGGAATTAAGCGTGTCCCCTAATGACTTTACCGAGACGTGCAGCGTTAAAGTATGGGGGGATGAGGTTTCTGTATTAGCGGCTCATTCTGAGGTTGGGGACTGGTTCTCCGGGATATTGAACAAAAAAGTCCGTCTTGTATATATGCCTGATCGGTCATTTCGACAGGTGGATAGAGAGTATGCAGATTATAATCAGCGAGTCAGTTTTGCCGATGGTTTTCCCTTTTTATTAATCTCAGAAGCCTCCCTTAATGATTTAAACACGCGGCTTGATAACCCGGTTGGTATGTCCAGATTTAGGCCTAATTTGGTGGTCTCCGGCTGCGACGCCTATGAAGAAGATCGCTGGAAAAAAATACGCGTGGGAGGTATTGAGTTTGATGTGGTGAAGCCTTGTTCACGGTGTATCATGACAACCATCGACGAAAATACGCTAAAACATGGAAAAGAGCCGTTAAAAACGCTGGCTGGTTATAGGCGAAATGAGTATGGGGTTTGCTTTGGCCAGAACCTTGTGCATCGGGGAGAGGGGCATTTAACGGTAGGGGATTCTATCGAGGTGCTGGAAAGACAGTCTTAAGGTAAGCTGCACTGGCATCGAGTCTGGGTGTCAGAATAGCTCTATATCATCCCCTGAGGTGTCTCCGTTTTCATCCAGGGTTTTATTGAAATGATGCTTGTAGATCTCCAGGGCTTGCTCAATAGTGGCCCCTTTCATAATGTGCTCGAACATTATTCGCTCAGCCTCCATTGTATAGTTTGAAGCAATATCTTTTTGAAGTTTGCTCCAGGCAGAGGGGTTGTATAGTTGATCAGGGGTACTGATTACATCGCTCAGCCACATCAGATCTCGTTTTACATGATCCAATCTTTGGCTTAATCGGTCATAAAATTGAAATGCTACTATCGCGTTCGAAACATGCGAGCGAATGTCTTCCGATTCACCTCTGATTGACTCAATTATACTTTCCTGGTCAGAGGTGTTGGATGCCTGCAATGACTTTCCGCTTTCTGCCAGGTTGCTCAGCTTTGAAGCGACATAGGTAAACGACTCGGTAAGTTCGGATACTGATTGTTCGCCCTCTTTCATTGTGCTTTCAATTTGAGCTACTGCTAGCGTAAGCATATTTATGGTCTCGCGTACTTGGCTCCAATCCAGGTCGGGACTGTTTGCACTGGAGCTGTAATTGCGATCAGTCAAAGCGGCTCTCCTGTGAAAGAATGATTGGTTGGAGTTGTTATCTGCATGCTGGCCTCAATGCGAATGGATAAAAGGTTATACTGGTCATCTGGGTTGGAAGGATATATTCTCGTCAACCTGTGTTCATATTTTGCGTTATAGCCTGCTTTCAGGCTGAACGTCATCAACTTTAAGTGATCTTAAGTCACTTAAAGAATAGACAAAATTAAATATTTGGCGAACTAGAAGCCCTATTTCTTGAATAAAAAATAAGTTGGAGTTTATTTGATGTCAAACGTTAGGTTTGATGATGTAAGTCTTGCATTCGGGCTTAAGCCCTTGCTGGATGGTGTTAATTTTTCGGTAGAGGCGGGTGAGCGTGTCTGTCTGGTAGGGCGCAATGGAGAAGGGAAGTCCTCTTTATTAAAAATTGTATCGGGTGATGTACTTCCGGACTCAGGGGTGATTAGGTTTCGGGATGGCGTGACGGTTGGTACGCTGCCTCAAGATATCCCTGACGCGAGTGATAAAACAGTTTTTGAGGTGGTTGCAGAAGGATTGGATGAGGTTGGGGGCTGGATAGCAACGTATCATGAGTTGATAGAGCATGCGTCTACTGAATCCAGTCTTGTTGAGCTTGAGAGAGTTCAGGCCAAAATCGAAGCATGTGATGGATGGTCGTTAAATAACAAGGTTGACCACCTTATTAAACGCTTCAACTTAGATCCCGACAGCAAGATGAACTCACTCTCTGGAGGGTGGCGCAGGCGTGTTTTATTAGCTAAAGCGCTGGTTAATGAGCCTGATGTGCTGATTTTGGATGAGCCAACCAACCACCTGGATATACCTGCTATTGCCTGGCTTGAAAAGCAACTGATAGACTTTCGCGGTGCACTGCTTTTTGTTAGTCACGACAGGTCTTTCATAAAGCGTTTGGCGACTAGGATTGTTGAACTTGACCGAGGAAATTTAACATCATGGCCTGGCAACTATGAGGGGTATTTAGAGGGTAAAGCAAAGCTATTGGAAGATGAGGCTCGTCAAAATGCGTTGTTTGATAAAAAGCTATCAGAAGAAGAGGTCTGGATAAGGCAGGGGATCAAGGCGAGAAGAACAAGAAATGAGGGGCGGGTAAGAAACCTGGAAAGCTTGCGGAAAATTAGACAGGAAAGAAGAGAGAAGCAAGGCAAAGCTAAAATTTCGCTAGAAGAGGCCTCTCTCTCAGGCAAGTTGGTGGCAGAGGCTCAGAATATTAGTTTTGCCTATCCTGGCGGGAGTCCACTGATTAAGAACTTGTCGCTATCGGTCATGAGAGGTGACCGGATAGGACTAATTGGCGAGAATGGGACAGGTAAAACAACGCTGTTAAAGTTGCTTTTGGGCCGTTTGAAACCCACGGAGGGAGAAGTTAGAACGGGTACAAAGCTTGATATTGCTTACTTTGATCAGCTTCGTGGTGCGCTGGATCCGGAAAAGACAGTGATAGATAACGTCTCAGAAGGACGGGAGTTTCTTTCTATTGCGGGAAAGGATAGGCATATAATTAGCTATCTAAATGACTTTCTATTTACCGCTGCTCGGGCTCGCTCCCCTGTAAAAGCGCTTTCAGGTGGCGAAACGAACCGGCTATTACTGGCTAAACTGTTCAGTAAGCCTGCCAACATTTTAGTGATGGATGAGCCCACCAACGACCTGGATGTTGATACCCTGGAGCTGCTTGAAGAGTTATTGACCTCATTTAAAGGCACGTTATTGATCACAAGCCATGACCGCTATTTTTTAGACAATGTAGTAACAAGCACCTTGGTATTTGAAAAAGAAGGGAGGGTTCAAGAGTATATAGGGGGGTATTCTGACTGGGTTTCATATACTGGAGGTTTTGATGAGCTGGGTAAGGAGGCCGGAAACAAAAAACTGGCGGATTCATCCGAAGGGCGTGACGAGAAGCCTGAGTCGTCATCAGTAACGACTAAGAATGACGTTGCTAAAGGTAAAAAGCTAAGCTACAAACATAAGTTGGAATTAGAGAAGCTCCCGGCAAAAATAGAACAGCTTGAAGCTAAGCTGGATGAGCTTCAAAACGAAACGAGCGATTCTGGGTTTTATAGTCAGGATCATGAGCTGGTCAGTGCAAAATTAGCTGAGCTTGAGTCTGTGGAGAGCGAGCTAAATGACGCAATGGAGCGCTGGGTGGAGCTGGAGGCTATGTCGGGCTCATAGTTGTTGTACGCTGTTACATAAAATATCTTTAAAAAATAAAATAATTGTAAAATAAATCAATTAGATGGGTGTGTTTATTCTGAACATAAGCTATAAATAAACCACGGTGATTAAATACACCCAAGGGTAAGAGAGTGATCTATTTTGTTTTTAAGGAATCGTTATAAGTGGTGTTAGTGGCGAATGAAAATTGACTATGTTTTTGAATTTAGTGATAGCACTCAGCTAGCTTATCAGGTTGATATTGAGCGACCTCAGATAACTGATGAGTGGGCAGATGAAAATGCAGAGGAGTGGACTAGATTAGAGCACTGCCAGTGTGCAAATTGCCCGTTAGCAAAGAGCGAAAAATATTGTCCGGCCGCGTTAGATATACAGCGATTGGTAGCAGATTTTAAGTCTCAGCCAGCATTTCAAAAGGTTGATGTAAAAGTCACCACGCCAGAAAGAAACTATTCAAAGCATGCTGGGTTGGAAGAAGGGTTACGATCGCTCATGGGGTTGGTGCTGGCTACCAGCAAGTGTCCTATTTTGTCTGAATTAAAGCCTATGGCACAGCACCATATGCCATTTGCCTCAAGCGATGAGTTTATTTTGAGAAATGTCTCTATATATCTCATTCAGCAGCATTTTGAAATGCGCAGTGGTCGGGAGCCTGATTGGGCTATGAAAGGCCTTGTCGATAGAAATAAGCGGTTACAGCTGGTAAACCAGGCGTTGTGGCAAAGGATTCACACGGTTTGTGAAGGGGACTCGAATCTTAAGGCGCTTCTAAGCTTTTTCTCCATGGCCTCTAGTGTTAGCTTTTCTTTAGAGAGTCAAATGCAAAAATTGAAAACGGTTCTGGATGGTGATAACAATTGAATATGTTTGCGATTAGGCAATCAGGCGAGCCTAATCGCAGAGCCTGCCCCAGTTACTGAATCCTAACGGCTAGTACATCACACTTTGCACCGTGAAGAATGCCGTTGGCCGTTGACCCCAGTAAAAGCTGAATGCCATGCCGCCCATGGCTACCGACCACCACCAGGTCGCTCGCGCTGTCTTCGGCGAGGCGATGAATTTCTGTTTCTGGTCTGCCAATCACGACATGCTGGTTTTCACTGGGGATGCTATATTTCTTTCCAACGCCCTCCAGAAAGGCCTTTGCGTGCTCTTCCAGCTGTGTTTGCACCTCTGTTAAGTCCATTGGGATGTCTCCACCGTATGCGTACCCTAGAGGCTCAATGATGTGCACTATGTCAAGTTGGCTGCTATATAGCTTGGCTAAGCTGCTTGCTCGATCAAGAACCTGGGTGGACTCCTCTGTAAGGTCAATTGCGGCTAAAATTTTGGTGTATTCCATCATCTATGTCCCTTCTTAATGGTTTATCTGCTGCATGTGTATAACTTTAATGGGGGGAAGGCAGATTGCAAACTTCTTTTAGACTATTATTGTTCGCCATCAATTTTTTAATATTAAGGTGTTTTTGTGGCTTCATGGATTGTAGTACTTGTCGTGCTGGCTCTAATGGGCTCTGTTTTCTGGATAGTGCCGAGCGCTAGAGATCGGCAGAGGATGCGGCTAAGACAGCTGGCTATGCGTGAAGGGTTGAAGGTAAGGGTTCCTGATAAGGCGCTTAAAGAGCGCTTGGTAAGGTATGAAGATATCGTTTTGGGTACGATGCTGTATGAGAGCTTGAGCTTCTCGAAGCGCAGAACGGCGTTTCAAGGCGCTTTATATATTCTTAAAGAGGAGGGTGGCTCTTGGGTGTTCACCGATCAATCTGTGCCGGCGGGTGTTGACCGAGAGGCAGTGTTTCAAGCCATGCAGGTTCTGCCTGCGTCATGTGGTCTTGCAATGCTGACGACTGGAAGTGCTTCGGTATTTTGGAATGAAGCGGGTGAGCCTGAAGACGTTGAAAAAATCAAACTTGCCCTTGACCGAGTAAATCATGCGATGGTTTAAGAGCTTGGGGCTGCCAGAAGCTTGGTTTAACTTGGTTTAACTAGTGCAGGCAGGGGCTTGGTCTAAGTAGGAGCTGGAAATGCTGGATGGCAGTATGTTGTTTTTCTGCCATCCAGTTGTATATCTGTGTTTACAGGTCTGATGTATCTGCGAGTGAATCAATAATGCGTTTAGAGTAAAGGTTAACAACGTAATTAACGTTCTTTTCGTTGTAATTGATATACGAGCTCTTTATGAAATCCCATTTAGTCAAAACAGAGTTTATTGTATCCTTTTGTTCGGCTTGGCTGACTGACAGCAATGACTTAAGTAGCTGATCTAGGTCAGATGCCAGTACGTCGATCGTCTTTTCTGTTTCGCTGCCCTGAAAAACCTGGCTGACATTTGAGGTTGTACGAGCAGAATACTTGGTCATCATTCTGGCCATTAGCAGGGCTGATGTTCGGCTTTTTGATGAAACTTCGTTGGGTTTATAGTTTGTTTCTCGCAGAACCTTCTCATAAGCCGATGCGAGCTGATTGGTGAAATCCTGATTTTGAAGTGCAAGATCTGACATTAAGCGTAAGTCGGCATAGCCTTGATCAAGAATGTCATTGATGATGGTATTGAGTGTGGTTTTATAAAGTTGCCACTTTTCAGTGGCTATAGAGATGTCTTCTTTGACATAACCAACCGACTGGTATGCTTCGAGGGCGTTGAGTATTGTGTTAACTTCATTGATTGCTTCATTAATATCGCCTAACAGGGCTTTGTCTCCGTCGTTGGCGCTAAAGTTATAAAAGGCGTTTATGGTGAAGTAGGACTGTATCTGGGCTTGGTGGAAACCTTTCAGAAGGTTGGCTGCCTCTTCATTTTCTTGTGCGCTGGCAGTTGCTACCACTGATAATAGAGCGATTGAAAAAAAGGTATTGGCTAAATGCCGATAAGTCGTCGTAAAGTATTCGGCGAATAGCTTCATTGACACTCTCCGTCTTATTATTTTAGTCACTGAGCAGAGAAACCTGAGCGGGGTGCGTCATCAAATAGACTTCAGGTAAAGCTACTCTGATTTATTTATTTAGTCTGCCATTAAGTCAGACATAGTTTTTATTGTAGTATTTTATTGAGTTGTTACAAATACTTAATCGCCGAGGCTAAAGCAAGCGCAAAGGCCTTGCAAGAATTTTTTGTTAATTAATGTTTCATCTTAAAATAAATTTCAGCACTGGTTAGCGTGATGTTTTAATTATCTTAATTAATATATTTAAATAACCTACTGATTATAAAGGTTAATAAATATATTTTTTAAACATTATCAATAACGTCAGATTGCAACTAGAATGTATAAATCTGTAGAAACGATTGACAAATGGTCGATTTTTTTCCATGGTGTGCGCTCCAGATTCAAACGAGCGTATGAATTTTGAATCGAGCGCCCAATTACGGTGGCGAATAATAGCTATAGATTGTTACATATTTGTGTAATCGAATTAGCACTCTTGTAGCAAAATACGCTTTTTTCGACACACTGAAACGGGCCGTTTTAATCCAATGCTGGTTAAATTGCATTCTTAATCTTCCCAAAAGGGGGTGAATGAATGTTAATTGCCAGTGCTTACTAATAGCTTGGAGAACAGTTGATGATTTACGAAGGTAAAGCCATCACGGTTAAAGAGATCGAAGGCAGCATTGCTCAGCTAAACTTTGATTTAGACGGT